>NZ_BNET01000002.1:0-299549 GCF_024341885.1 Nocardioides sp. OK12
CAGGCATCGGTGGAGTAGGCATGGGTCGTACCCCCAGGTCAGAGGGTGTTGCGACATTCCCCTGACCTCACCGACCGGTCGATGGTTCAGAAGTGACCGCTCGGCCGCGTCAGGGGCGGTCGGCGAGGCGAGCGAGGGCCAGGACC
Source organism: Nocardioides sp. OK12 (assembly GCF_024341885.1). Lineage (NCBI taxonomy): Bacteria > Bacillati > Actinomycetota > Actinomycetes > Propionibacteriales > Nocardioidaceae > Nocardioides > Nocardioides sp. OK12. The sequence continues at coordinate 147 of NZ_BNET01000002.1, forward strand.
AGCCCGGCGGCGGCCACGGCCGGGGCGACGACCCAGGGGTGGGCGTCCGCGGCGACGAGGCCGAACGACGTGCTCAGCAGCAGCAGCGCGCCCGCACCCCCGGCGAGGGTCAGCGTGGTGCTCCGTGCCCGCGAGAGGGCGGGGGCGTCGCGCTGCAGCAGCACCGCCAGCACCGCACCGCCGACGAGGGTGAGCACCAGCCCCGCCTGCCCTGAGGTCTCGGGCAGGGCCGGGGAGGCCACGAAGGCCCCCACCAGCAGGGCCATGCCCACCTGCAGCCAGGTCCGGTCGGTGCTGCCGACCTCGAACGTCCTACCTGTGCCTGTCCCTGTGCCGGTGCCTGCCGGTGTGGCGGGCACGTGGTGGTCGGCTCCCATGTCGCACTCCCTCTCCGCGGGCTGCCCGAACAGCCCGTCGCGCGCGACGCTACCCGGCGTCCAGCGGCCGGTCCAGGGGGTCGCGCGGGTCAGGCGAAGGCGGCGACCGCCGCCTCGCAGAACGCGTCGAGGTCGCCGGGGTTGCGGCTGGTGACCAGCGTCCACCCGTTGTGCTCGCAGGTGAACGACTCCTCGTCGACCCAGGTGGCGCCGGCGTTGCGGATGTCGGTCTGCAGGCTCGGGAAGCTGGTCAGCGTCTTGCCCTCGAGGCGCCCGGTCTCCACCAGGGTCCACGGGCCGTGGCAGATCGACGCCACCGGCTTGCCCGCGCCGATGACCTCGCGCATGAAGGCCACCGCGTCCTCCTCGACGCGCAGGGCGTCGGCGTTGGTGGTCCCTCCGGGCAGCACCACGGCGTCGAAGGTCGCCGGGTCCGCGTCGCCGAGGGCGAGCGTCGCCTCGAAGGTGCCGGCCTCGTTGACGTCGCTCTCGAACGCCTGCACCTTGCCGGTCTCGGGTGCGATCAGCACGGCGGTCGCGCCGGCGTCCTCGACGGCCTGCCAGGGCTGGGTCAGCTCGGGCTGCTCCACGCCCGACTGGGCCACGATGAACGCCACGCGCTTGCCGGTCAGGTCGTTGCTCATCAGGTCCTCCTGGGGTCGGGGCCTCGGGCCCGCGTCTGGGGGTCGTCGTACGTCGCTGTGCGTGCCCTCCACTGCACCAGCCGGTCCGGCGGCGTTCGACACCCCCAGGGGTGGGCGGGGGCGCTGCAGCGGGGCGGGTAGACAGGAGGCATGCAGACACGAGAGATCGGCAACGACACCGTCGGGCGCGTCCAGGTCGGGGCGATCGGGCTGGGCCTGATGACCTTCGACCAGTCCGGCACCCAGCCGCGCGAGCAGCTGCTCGACACGATGCGCGCGGCGCTCGACGCGGGCGTGACGCTCTGGGACACCGCCGACGCCTACGGCCCCGGCGACGAGCTGGGTGCCGACGCCCAGGGCGCCAACGAGCGCCTGGTCGCCGGTCTGATCGACGAGCTCGGGGTCCGCGACCAGGTGCTGCTGGCCACCAAGGGTGGCCACGTGCGCGCCGGGGGAGGCGCGTGGGCGCTCGACAGCTCCGCCGCCCACCTGCGCTCGGCCGTCGACGCCAGCCTCGACCGGCTCGGCGTCGACCAGATCGCGCTGTGGCAGCACCACCGCCCCGACCCCGAGGTGCCCTACGAGGACGTCGTCGGCACCCTCAAGGAGATCGCCGACTCGGGCAAGGTCGCCCGCGTCGGTCTCTCCAACGCCGACCCCGCCCAGATCCGCCTGGCCCACTCGGTGCTCGGCGACCGGCTGGTCAGCGTGCAGAACCAGTTCTCGCCCGCCTTCCGCTCCAGCGCGCCCGAGATCGACGTGTGCGAGGAGCTGGGCCTGGCGTTCCTGCCGTGGAGCCCGCTCGGCGGCCTCTCCGACGCCAAGGGGCTCGCCGAGAAGCACCCCGGCTTCGCCCGCGTCGCCGAGGACCGCGGGATCAGCGCCCAGCAGGTCGCCCTGGCCTGGGAGCTCGCCCAGTCGCCCGTGGTCATCCCGATCCCCGGCGCCAAGCGGCCCCAGTCGATCACCGACTCCGCCGCCGCCGCCGAGATCGTCCTGAGCCCCGACGAGCTGGCGGCGCTCGACGCGTCCTGAGGCCCACCGGCGGCCCCTACCCGAGGGGGTCGGTGGGGCAGTCGCGGCCGGGGAGGTGCTCCGCGCACTCCGCGGCGCTGAGCCCGCGGCTCACCCGGTCGGCCGCGATCCGTCGCAGCTCGTCGAGCTCCAGCGCCCACACCCGCACGAACGACTCCCCGAGCCCAGCCGTGGCCAGGTGCCGACCGTCGGGCGAGAGGGCGACGTCGGTGAGCTCGTGGTCCAGGGCGGGCAGCCGCAGCGTCGGGGTCCCGTCGGCGGCGTCCCACACGATGGCCGTGCCGTCGAGGCCGGCGGTGGCGAGCCGGTGCCCGTCGCTGCTCCACACCACGTCCCCCACTCCGGCGGCGTGGCCCTCGAGCTCGAAGGCCACCTGTCCGCCGGGCAGGTCGAGCACACGGGAGGAACCGCTGGGGTTGGCGACAGCCACCCGCCGCCCGTCGGGTGCCACGGCGATCCGGTGGCCGGGTTCCGTCGGCAGGGCCTGGCTCTCCCCGGAGTCGACGTCCCAGGTGACCAGCTCCCAGTCCGTCGGCCGGTTGCGCTGCACGGGCCGGTGCATCGCCAGCACGGTCCGCTGGTCCGGGCCGAACACGGGGTCCAGGAACCCGAACCCCGGCTCGGCCGGCAGACGGGCGAGCTCCGCACCCTCGCGCGAGCGCAGCTCCAGGTGGTGGTCGGTGGCCAGTGCGACCAGCTGCCCGTCCCGGCTCAGGGCGGGCCTGGCCTGCCACTGCCCGCTCGGTGTGGTGAAGAGGGGCCGCCCGCTGGGCACGTCCCAGACGACGGCCCCCTGCCGGGTGTGGCCGCTCGCCGCGGTGCTGCCGTCCGCACTCACCGTGAGCGCCCCCGGCCGCCCACCGGTCCGCGCCCGCCGGGGCGGGGCCTCCAGGCGTCCCCCCGGGTCCTGCGTGACGTCGGACCACACGAGCAACGACCCGCCTGGGCCGGGCGTGAACAGCCGTCCGGACCGGTCGTACGCCAGGCCGCCGGCCTCGCCGGGGGCGGTGGCGAGGTGGGCGACCTCGGCGTCGCCGCCCGACCCGACGTCCCAGACGGCGGTCCGGGCCGCCAGATGGTCACCGGAGACCAGGCTCGAGCCGTCGGGTGAGAACGCCAGACCGACCACGCCGGCGTTGGTCGAGGTGCCGGCGAGCGAGAGCGACAGGTGCGTGCCCGCCCGGGTCAGCGTGTGCACCCGGATCTGACCGTCGAAGCCGCCCGAGGCGAGACGACCGGAGTCGGGGGACCAGGCCAGGGCCGTGACGGCGCTGCCCGCCTCGGTCATGGTGTGCCGGGTGCGTCCGGTCGCGGCGTCGATGACGCGCACCACCTGGAAGCCGGACGTCGCCAGCCAGCGGCCGTCGGGACTCCACGCCACCGCCTCGAGCGGGCCGTCGTGGCCACGGATCCGGTACTCGGTGCGACCGGTGCCGACCCGGACGACACGTGCCCGGCGCCCGTCGAGCGTGGCGACCGCGACCAGCTCGCCGTCGGGGCTCAGGGACGTGTCGTGCGGCCGTCCCGGGACGCGGACCTCCCGCACCGCTGGGCCAGCGCCCGGCGTGGCGAGGGTGGCGACCCGGACCCGGTTCCCACCCGGCCACGCGGCCGCGAGCCGCAGCGGGCCCCGCTGCGCGAACGACGGGCCCCAGGCCTCGCCCCTGCCGGCCAGCTCGAACACCGGGTCGCGCGCGCCGGGCTCCCACACCCTGAGCGCGCCGTCGTCACCGGCCGTGGCCAGCAGCTCGTCAGGACCGAAGGCCACGTCGTTGACGTCGATGTCGTGGCCCGGGAAGCTGGCGACGGTCGCGCCCGTGGCGGCGTCGCGGACGTCCACGAGGCCGGTGTCCTCCGGGCCCTCGGTGGCGATCAGGTCCCCGGTGCCGCTCCAGGACACGTTGCCGCCGACCCCCTCGGCGACGAGGACCACGCGCGAGGAGCGAACGGCCGCGTGCAAGGCCTCCACGGCGAGCCGGGGCACGGCTCCAGCCCCCGTCGCCCCGGGTGAGGTCGCCTCGAGCGCCAGCAGCACCGCGAGCTCCGGGTCCTCCGGCTGCACGGCCTGGGAGGCAGCGCTCAAGGCGCGGATCGACGCCAGTCGAGCCTGCTCGTCCGCGCGCCCGCTCTCCCGCAGCGCGACGCCGCCGGCGCCCACCGCCACCAGCAGCAGGACCAGCACCCCGGTGAGCAGGGCGCGCAGTCGTCGGTTGGTCCTGGTCTGCGCGGCGAGCCGCTCCTCGGCCGCGCGGGACTCGGCCTCCGACAGTGCGCTGGAGGCGTCCAGGAACGCCGCCTCGGTCGCGCTGAGCTGCGCGGTCGTCGTACGCCGCCACTCGAGCGCACGGGCCAGCCGCTCGCCCCGGTACAGCTCGCTGTCGGGGCGACCCATGCCCTGCCAGGAGTCGGCGGCCACGCTGAGGTGGCTGAGCAGCAGCTGGCCCTCCGCGTCGGCCTCCAACCAGCCGCGCAGACGGGGCCAGGCGCGGGCCAGCGACTCGTGGGCCAGGGCGACGACCTCGTCGTCGGAGGTGAGCAGGCGGGCGGCGGCGAGCACCTCGACGACCTGGGCGTGCGCGGGGTCGGGCGCGGCGATCCGTCGCGGCAGCGGGTGGTGGGCGGGCTCGTGGCCGGCCTGCGGCAGGACCAGGCGCAGCAGCAGGTCGCGGACAGCGCGCTGCTGGTCGTCGTCGAGACCCGAGAACACCCGCTCCGCCGTCTGGGCCACGGCGCCCTGGATGCCGCCCGAGGCGCGGTAGCCCTCGACGGTCAGGGTGCGGCCCTCGCGCTGGTCCCACGTCTGCGCCAGCGTGTGCGACAGCAGCGGCAGCGCACCCGGCTCGCCGGACACCTCGTGGACGAGCAGGTCGGTCAGGCCCGGCTCCACGAGCAGTCCCGCCTGCCGGGCCGGGCCCTCGACCGCGACCCGCAGGTCGTCCTCGTCCATGGGGCCGAGCAGGTGCAGCCCCTCCTCGAGCAGCCGGGCGAACGGTCGGTGCGTGGACAGGTCGGTGAGGCGGTCGGCGCGCAGCGCGAGCACCACCTCGGCGCCCGGGGCCCGCACGGCGGCGAGGGCGTCGAGGAAGGCTGCCCGCTCGTCGGGGTCGTTGCACACGGTGACCACCTCCTCGACCTGGTCGACGACCAGCACCGCGTGCGGCCGGAGCCCACCTGCTCGGCCCAGGGCCGCGAGGGGGTGGGGACCGGGGGTCATCACCGCCAGCGACCGGCCGGCGCGCACCAGCGAGGCGGCCACCCCGGCACGCACCAGCGAGGACTTGCCGCTGCCGGACGGGCCCACCACCGCGAGCGTGGCGGCGCGGCCCAGGACCTCCAGGCACGTGGACACCTCGTGGTCGCGCCCGAAGTAGCGCTCGGAGTCGTCGACGTCGTAGAAGAGCAGGCCCGGGTACGGGCAGGTGGTGGCCGCCGCGTCCGGGGGCGCCGGGAGCAGGCCCGGGTCCTGCTGCAGGATCGACGCCTCCAGCCGCAGCAAGTCCTCGCCGGGGTCCAGCCCCAGGTCCTCGGCCAGCACGACCCGGCAGCGGCGCAGGGTCGCCAGCGCGTCGCCCTGGTGCCCGGCCTGGTACTGCGCCCGCGCCAACAGCGCCCACCGCGACTCCCGGTAGGGCTGCTCGGTCACCAGCCGGCCGGCCTCGGCGAGCATCTCGCGCCCGGTCCCGGTCTGCAGCGACGTCTCGACTGCCAGCTCCTCGGCGTCGCGGCGCAGCTCCTCCCAGTGCCGGGCCGCGGCCTCGCCGGGTGCCCAGCCCGCCAGGTCCGCGAGGGCCGGCCCGGACCACAGGGCCAGCGCCTGCTCGACGGTGTAGCGGGCGCGCTCGGGCTCGTGCAGGGCCAGGAGCTCGCGGGCACGGTGCAGCAGCTGCTCGAACCTCTGCGTGTCGACGGACTCCTCGGGCAGGTCCAGGACGTAGCCGTGGCGGGTGGTGCGGACCGCGGCGGGCCCCAGCGCCTTGCGGATCCGCACCACGCAGCCCTGCACGACCTTCGGCCAGGTGGCCGGGGGCTCCTGGCCCCACAGCGCGTCGGCCAGGCGGTCCGGGCTCACCGCGCGGCGCGGGGTCATCGCCAGCACGGCCAGCACCACCCGGTCGCGGGGGGACAGCGGCCCGCCGTCGGCGGAGACCGTCAGAGGACCGAGCACGCTCACGTCCATCCTTCGAGAGTCCCCCCGGCCCCGCGCGGGGTCAACACCGCTGTTACCGCGCTGACACCGCTCGTGGTCGCCCCGACACCGTCCGGCGGCACAACTGAGGAGTCCCGCCCGTCGGGACCCCAGGCACCACGAGTGGTGCACCCCCGGAAGAAGTGGACGAACCGATGACCGATCCCCTCACCACCCGGTACGACGCCCGCGTGCTCGTCACCGCCCTGCTGCTCACCATGATCGTCGCCCTGCTCGGCAACCCCGCCCCGGCAGGCGGGGCGACGATCCCCGTCCCCGTCCCCGTGCCGCGGCCACCGGTCCCGGTGGAGACCTCGGCGCCGGCCCACCCGCCGCGGGTGACACCGGACGCCGCCGAGCGTCGTTACGCCAGCTGCATGACCGGCGCCCCCAGGACCCCGCGAGGCTACGAGGTGCGCGCCGACCGGTGCCGGGAACGGGTCGCCGCCGGGCGCCTCTGAGCCCCGCCGGGGGAGTGGGGGGCTCCCCCGGCGCCGTACGCTGCGGACCGTGCGCGCAGTGCTGCTGGAGACCTTCGGCGGACCCCTGTCGGTCGCCGACCTGCCCGACCCGGCCTGCCCCGAGGACGGGGTGGTGGTGCGGGTCGGGGCCACCGGGCTGTGCCGCAGCGACTGGCACGCCTGGCAGGGCCACGACGACGGCGTCCGCCTGCCGCACGTGCCGGGCCACGAGCTCGCCGGCACGGTGGTCGAGGTCGGCCCGGCCGTCTCGACGGTGGCGGTCGGCGACCGGGTGACCACCCCGTTCGTGCTGGCCTGCGGCACCTGTGCCACCTGCCGGCGCGGCGACCAGCAGGTCTGCGAGCGCCAGGAGCAGCCCGGCTTCACCGGGTGGGGCTCCTTCGCCGATCTGGTGGCGCTGCCGCGCGCCGAGGTCAACCTGGTGCGGCTGCCCGACGAGGTGCCCGACGACGTGGCCGCGGGCCTCGGCTGCCGGGTGGCGACGGCGTACCGGGCGGTCGCGCAGGTCGGGGGAGTGCGTCCCGGTGAGCGGGTCGTGGTGCACGGCTGCGGCGGCGTCGGGCTCGCGGCGGTGATGGTGGCCCGGGCGCTCGGCGCCGAGGTGTACGCCGTCGACCCCGCCCCGGCCTCCCGCGACCTGGCCGCGCGGCTCGGCGCGGTGCCGGTCGACCCTGCGGCCGGAGCGGTGGTCGAGGCGCTGGTCGACCTCACCGGCGGTGGCGCCGACGTCTCGCTCGACGCCTTCGGGGCCGCCTCGGTCGCGAGCGCCTCGTTGCGCTGCCTGCGCCCGCGCGGCCGGCACGTGCAGGTGGGTCTCCTCGGCGGAGCCGACGCCGGCGCCGGGGCCGACCTGGGGCTCGTGGTCGCCCGCGAGCTGCAGGTGCTGGGCAGCCACGGCCTCTCAGCCACCGGCTACCCCGAGCTGCTCGCCCTCGTCGCCGACGGCACCCTGCGCCCCGACCTGCTGCTGCGCGACCGGGTGGGGCTCGCCGAGGGCGCCCGCCGCCTCGCCGCCCTGGGCGAGCCCGGCGCCGGCGCCGGCGGCGCCACCGTCGTCCTGCCCCACCGCTGACCCGGCCCGAATCTCACGCTGACCCGGCGCAGATCTCACGCCGACCCGTCACATTCCTCCCCCTAGGAGGGAAGTAGCGCCGGCTCGGCGGGGAAGTAGCGCCGGCTCGGCGGGGAAGTGGCGCCGGCTCGGCGGGGAAGTGGCGCCGGCTCGCGGCTACCCGGCGACGCCGCTGGGCGGGTCGAGGTGGCCGGTGCGCCACAGACCGCCGTTGGTCTCGAGCCAGCGCTGGGCGTCGCGGCGGCCCAGGGCGGCCGCCTCGTCGAAGAAGTCGGGGTCGAACATCAGGTAGGACAGCAGCTCGCCCTGGAGCGGGCTGTCGCTGCCCAGCAGCCGGTGCATCACCTGCAGGTCGGGGTCGCCGATGGTGCGGCGCACCGTGCCGTGGTTGGCGCGGAAGACGTCCATCGCGACCTGGGCCAGCTCCTCGCCCTGCTCGGGGGCGACGGCGGCGTAGGGGAGCACCCGCTGCGGCGCACGCCCGCGCGCACGCCGGTGCCGTTCGAGGTGCGGCGCCAGGTCGGGGTCGTCGACCAGCACGTTGGTCTCGGCGAGGCGGCGCAGGTCGTGGCGCAGCGGGTCGTCCATCACCGCGCCCAGCAGCGTCGCGCCGCCGTCGCCCAGGTCGACGGCCTGCTGGTCGCGCTCGGCGTCGGGCTGCGCGGGGCGGATGCTGCCGGTGCCCACGACCACCACCCGGTCGGCGCCGAGCTCGACCGCGGGAGCGAGCGGCACCCGGCGCCGGGTCGCCCCGTCGACGTACCACCCGGCCGCCTCGGCGGGCTCCTCGACCTGCACCGAGGGGAACAGCGCCGGGATCGCCGCGGAGGCCATCAGGTGCTCGACACCGGTGCGGGCGCGCACGTAGGCGCGGTGGTGCTCGGCCGGCGGCACCGGCAGGTCGCCGTACGCGCCCGTGGCCTCGGTGAACATGGTGACCCGGCCGGTGCGCACCGCGGTGGCCGTCAGCGCGAGCGCCTCCACCCGGCCGGCGTCGACGTTGTCGTGCAGGGCGTCCCAGTCGATGGCGCGGTCCAGGGTCGCGGCCAGCGGTGCGGTGCCGAAGAGCCCCCGCAACCGGAAGCCGGTCAGGCCCAGCGTCTCGGAGGCGTAGCGGGCCAGCACCACCGGCGCCTGGCGCCACAGCGGCTGCATCACCTGCTTCTTGGTGGCCTGGGCCAGCACCTCGAGCAGCCGCGCCCCCTGCTCCTCGGCGTCGAGGTGGGCGGTGGAGGTGAGCGCGGCGCTGAGCAGCGCCCCGGCGCTGGTGCCGACCAGCAGCGTGGGGCGGTGGCCGTCGGCCTCGAGCGCCGGCAGCAGCACCCCCAGGGCCCCCACCTGGTACGCCGACCGGGCGCCGCCGGCGTCGAGCACCAGGCAAGTGCGGCCATCGGTGGGGTGGTCGGCGGGCTGGGCGGTGGAGTCGGCGGTGGAGTCGGCGGCCATCCCCCGAGACTCTCACGCGCCGGCCCTCACGCGATCTGGGTGCGCCCCCCGGGCAGCCGCTTCGCGGCGCTGAGGCGGGCGGCGGCCCCGGACCGGGTGCCGGCCTCCCATGCGGCGACCCCGCCGTCGAGCCCGGTGCGTCGACGACCGGCCTGCCACGAGCCGCGCGCGGTCGAGGTGCGGCCGTAGAAGTCGGCGACCTCGGCCTCCTTCTCGGCCAGCACCAGCGCGGTCGAGGCGCCCGGGTCGGCCTCGGCGGCCTCGAGCCGCTCCCGCTCGGCGCGGGCCTCGGCGTCACGGCGAGCCGCCCACAGCCGGGCCGCGATCTGCTCGACGAACGCCTCGTAGAACGCCAGCCGCGCCGTCTTCTTGCTCGGTGGCGCGAAGGTGCCGGTGCGGGGGTTCCACACGGCGGCGTCGACGAGGTGGGCGTCGCTGGCCAGGAAGGCCCCGGCGTCGTGGACCATCTGCAGCGCCAGGTGCACGTAGAGCGCCTCGACCACCTCGAGGTCGGAGGGGAAGCCGTAGGCGTAGACGGTGGTGGAGTTGCGGGCGACGTCGGCGCGCACGTCGTTGGGCTGCGCGCAGGCCAGGAAGAGCGCCACCAGGCGCGAGTTGCCCATCGCCCGGGCCTCGCCGATCGTGATCGTGCGCTGCACCGGCTCGGCGCGCTGCTCCTGGCGCTCGGTGTGCTGGCGGGCCGTGGCCAGGTCGATCGACCACCGGGTGGAGAGGTACTGCGCCTTGGCCAGGAACGCCTCGGCCTCCTCGGGCGTGGAGGCCGCCTCGGCCTGGGCCAGCACCTTGGCCAGCTTGTCGATGAACGCGCTCACAGCGGTGCTCCTGTCGTCACGCCGCGCTCGGCCAGGGCCACGCGCAGCAGGTGGGCGGCCTCGGGGCCGATGACGTGCTCGTAGAGGTGCAGCAGGTGGGCCAGGAACAGCGGTCCGTGGGCGGGCCGGTCGAGGCACAGGTGGTGGGCCAGCTCGTGCAGCACCGTCGTCTCGGTCAGCGCCCACCGCCCGCCGGCGGCGTACGGCGGCACCGCGATGGTCGGGCCGCCCGCAGCCCGGGGCTCGTAGTGGGCCGCGCGGGCGCCGCGGCGCTCGCGCACCCCGACCGGCACCGAGGCCCGCGGCAGCGCGGCGACCGGGGGGTGCGCCAGGACCCGCTCGAGGTACGCCGGCACGTCGGCGACGTCGCCGAACTTGCGCAGGCCCGGCAGCACCAGCGTCGAGCCGTAGTGCTCGATCGTGCCGCCCCGCTCGAGCACCCGGCCCACGGCGTCCTCGGCGTCGTACACCGTCGAGCGGTGCCGGTCGCGGGGCGTGGCGGTGGCGCTCACGGTGGTCTCCTCTCGGGTGCGGTCCGGGGTCTGCGGGGTCCTTCCTACCCGCTCGCGCCGACAGGCCCACGTCGTCGTCCACAGGCGGTCGGGTCATGATGGGGTGGTGCGCTTCACCGAGAACGAGATGACCCAGGCGATGGCGGGGGCGGCCAAGTCCGTGCTGGCCACGCGCAAGGACGTGCGCAAGCAGAAGCTCGACGTCGACGACGTGTGGGAGCAGATGTCGCGCTACGAGCGCTTCCAGGTGCTCGACGCCCTCGGCGACCAGGTGCTGCCGGTGCTGGTGGCGCTGCCCGACGTCGAGGTCGAGCCGGGCACCCGGCCCACCTTCACCGACGAGCAGGTGCGCGAGACGGTCGAGGCCGGGGTCGGCGACGTGGGCCGGCTGCAGCGCGCCGTGCTGGTGCGCACCCGCATCGCGCTGGTCAACGCGGCGCTCGCGGCGATCCCTCCGCGCCAGGACCCCGACGCGCTCATCGTCCCCGACCACCTCTGAGGCCGACCCGGCTCGTTCGAACCGCCGGCTCGCGCTCAGGCGGGGTCGGTGGGCGCTGCGGCCTGCACGTCGCCGACGCGCGAGGTGCCGCCGCTGGTGCCCAGCGAGCGCGCGATGGCCTCGTCGAGGCCCAGGAACGTGTGCCCGGGCACCAGCTCACGACGTACGTCGTCCTCGCCGCACACCATGTCGTGCGAGAGGCTCTCGGCCAGCGCGACGACGGTGCCGCGCGGCATCCCGGTCAGCAGGGCGCTGGCCCGGCCCACGACCCACATCGGGACGCCCGGGACCATCGGGCGCCAGCGGCGCAGCCCGGCGACCTTCGCGTAGCGCGCGAGCAGGTCGGGGTAGGACAGCACCTCGTCGGCGCCCAGGTCGTAGGCCCGGTTGCGCGGCTCGCCGTCGATGGCGGCGGCCAGCACCGTGACGACGTCCTCGACGGAGACCGGCTGCAGCCGGCGCTTCATCCAGCTCGGCACCGGCGTGATCGGCAGCCGGTCGCTGAGGCGGCGCAGCAGCTCGAAGGAGGTCGACCCGGAGCCGACGATCATCGCCGCGCGCAGCACCGTGGCCGGCACCGACGCGTCGAGGAAGACCTGCTCGACCTCGGCGCGCGAGCGCAGGTGGTCGGAGAGCTCGCCGGGCGGGATCAGCCCGGAGAGGTAGACGATGCGCCCGACGCCCGCGGCCTCGGCGGCGCGGGCGACCCGCTCGGCCGCCTCGCGGTCCTTGCGCACGAACTCGCCCGAGGCCATCGAGTGCACGAGGTAGACGACCGCGTCGGCGCCCTCGACGGCCTTCGCGACGAGCTCCTCGTCGGTGATGTCGAAGCGGCGTGCCTCGACCTGCGCGCCCCAGGGGTAGTCCTCGAGCGCCTCCTCGTCACGGGTGGCGGCGAGCACCTCGTGCCCGGCCTCGAGCAGCACCGGGACCAGCCGCGAGCCGACGTACCCGGTGGAGCCGGTGACCAGGACGCGGCTCACGACCGTGCCTCGGGGCGTACGACGCGCTGGCGGGGGGCGGCAGAGGAGCGGGCGGGAGTGGGAGTCACCGTCGCAACGTAGCGGGGCCGGGGGACCGCCCGGCACCCCCGGAAGGGGCGGGTGGCGGCTCACCCGGGGTGATGTCCGGGCCCGGTGGCGTGCCTAGCGTGGGGGTGACCGACAGCACCGAGACCCGAGGACGCCACCGTGAACCTGCTCGACCCCTTCGGGCTGCTCGCCGGGGCCCTGCCGCTGCCCGCCCGACCCGTCGACGACCCGCGGGTCGTCCTGGTCACCGGTGCCACGAGCGGCATCGGCGAGGCCACCGCCCTGCGCGCCGCCGCCGAGGGCCACGACCTGGTGCTGGTCGCCCGGCGCGAGGAGAAGCTGCAGGAGGTGGCCCGCGCCTGCGACGAGGCCGGCGCGGCCTCCACGCAGGTGGTGCCCACCGACCTCTCCGACGACGACGAGGTCGCCGCGATGGTCGCCACCGTGCTGGAGCGCCACGAGCGCATCGACACGGTCCTGCACTGCGCCGGCGTCGTGTCCTACGGGCGCACCGAGGACACCTCGGCCGCCGACTTCGCCGACGTCGTGTCCACCAACCTGCTCGGCACCGCCTGCGTCGCGCGCCACGTGCTGCCGGTGCTGCGCCGCCAGCGGCGCGGCGACCTGGTCGTCGTCGGGTCGCTGCTGGGCTACATCGCGGTGCCCGAGATGACGCCGTACGTCGTGAGCAAGTGGGGGGTGCGCGCCCTGGTGCGCCAGCTGCGCATCGAGAACGTCGACCTGCCGCACGTGCGGATCAGCCACGTCTCGCCCGGCAGCGTCGACACCCCGATCTACGACAACGCCCTCGACTCCGCGGGCGCGGTCAACACCCCGCCGCCGCCGACGATCAGCCCCGAGCGGGTCGCGCGGGTGGTGCTGGCCCAGGTCGGGTCGCGCCGGGCCACCCGGCAGACGGCGCTGAGCAACTACGGCCTGATGGCGGTCTTCACGATGGCGCCGGCGGCGGCGTACGACCGGCTCGTCGGCCCGCTCTTCCACGTCGCCTCGCGGCGCAAGCAGCCCCAGGACAGCACGGCATGAGCCGGGTGGTGATGGTCGTCGGGGGCACCTCCGGCATCGGGCTGGCCACCGCCCAGCAGGTCGTCGCCGACGGCGGCACCGCGGTGGTCGTGGCCCGCCACGCCGGCCGCGTCGAGGAGGTGGCCGCCGGCCTGACCCGCACGGGCCCGGGCCGCGCCACCGGCACCGCCGCCGACGTGACCGACGAGGCCTCGGTGCGGGCCGCGGTCGACGGCTGCCTGGCCGAGCACGGCCGCCTCGACGCCCTGGTGCTGACCGCCCAGGTGGTCGCCTACGGCACCGTCGAGGAGGTGCCCCCGGAGATCTTCGGGCGGGTCCTCGACACCGGGCTGCGCGGCACCCAGCACGTGGCCCGCGCGGTGCTGCCGCACTTCCGCGCGCACGGCGGCGCCCTGGTCGTGGTCAGCTCGCTGCTCGGCCAGATCGCGGTGCCCTCGATGGGCGCCTACTGCGCCGCCAAGTGGGGCCAGCTGGCGCTGGTGCGCGGGCTGCAGGCCGAGCTGCGCGGCGAGCGCGGGGTCAGCGTCTCGCTGGTGCTGCCCGGGGCCGTCGACACGCCCGTCTACCAGCAGTCCGCGACGTACGCCGGCCGGGCCGGACACGCCCCGCCGCCCGTCGTCGGCCCCGACCGGGTCGCGCGGGCCTGCCTGCGCGCCATCGACCGGCCGCGCCGCCAGGTGCACGTCGGGCCCGCCAACCGGCTCACCGTGCTCGGCTTCCGGCTGCTGCCCGGCGTCTACGACCGCCTCGCCCCGGTGCTGGTGCGCCGGGTGGCGCTGCGCGGGCGCCGGGTCGAGCCGCACACCGGCAACGTCGAGGAGCCCCGCCCCGAGCTCGAGGGCGTGCGCGGCGGCTGGTCGCTGCTGGGGCGCCGCGGCCGCTAGCCCGCCTCGGCGCGCCAGCGCTCGGCCACCTCGGCGCCGGTGAGCACGTCCTGGCGGTGCTGGGTCTCGAGCATGGCCAGCGTGTGGTCGTGCTCCGACCAGTCCACCGAGGCGGTCGCGTCGGAGACCAGCGTCGCCTGGAGGTCGAGTGCGAACGCGTCGCGCGCCGTGGCCGCGATGCAGGACTCGGTCGAGACGCCGCACAGCACCACCCGCCGCACCCCGGCGTCCCGGAGACGCTCGGCGAGGTCGGTGCCGAAGAAGGCGCTGTCGCGGGTCTTCTCGACGACCTCGGCGCCGTCGGGGTCGAGCCCCTCGACCCGCTCGACGCCCTCGGTGCCGCGCTCGACGACCCCCTGGCCGTCCTCGTGCATGGTCAGGGTCCAGGTGCTGCGGTCGGTCTCGTGCACGGTCTGCACCTCCACGACCGGCACGCCGAACTCGCGGGCCGCCCGCACCAGGTCGTTGCAGGTCGCCACCAGGTCCTCGCGGCAGCGGTCGAGCTCGGGGTCGGCGAAGTAGTCGCGCTGCAGGTCGATCAGCAGCAGCGCCTCGGACGGTGCGGGCACGGGGTCTCCTCCTCGATTCGCAGGACGGCCGGACCATGCTGCGACCGGCTCCACCCCGGCGACCACACCCTCGAGGACGACCCGCGCCGCCCCGTGCCGCCCCGTGCCACCCTGCGCCACCCGGCGCCGCCCCGGGTCAGCCGGTGTTGCGCAGCCCCGCGGCGATCCCGTTGATGGTCAGCAGCAGCGCCCGCTGCAGCTCCGCCGGCGGCTCCTGCCCCTCGGGCACGGCGCGCACCCGCGCCAGCAGCGAGACCTGCAGGGCGTGCAGCGGCGCCAGGTAGGAGTCGCGCAGCTCGAGGGTCTGGCGCAGCACCGGCGCGCCCTCGAGCAGCTCGTCCTGGCCGGTCACGCGCAGCACCTCGGCGACGGTGCGCGCGTGCTCCTCGCGCACCCGCTCGAAGAGCGCGGCCGAGTCGTCGTCGACGAGGGTCCGCACGTAGCGCGCGGCGATCTCGAGGTCGGTCTTGGCCAGCGTCATCTGCACGTTGGACAGGAAGGTGCGGAAGAACGGCCACGAGGCGTACATCTCGCGCAGCACCTCGTCGCGCCCGGCCTCCCGCGCGGCCGCCAGCCCCGACCCGACGCCGTACCAGCCGGGCAGGATCATCCGCGACTGCGTCCAGCCGAAGACCCACGGGATCGCGCGGAGGTCGTCGAGGCCGCCCTCGCCGCCGGGGCGCTTGGCCGGGCGCGAGCCGATGTTCATCTTGCCGAGCTCGTCGACGGGGGTGGCGGCCACGAAGAAGCGCACCAGCCCCGGGTCGCGCACCAGGGCGCGGTACGCCGTCTGGCCGCCCGCCGCGACGACGTCCATGGTGTCGTCCCAGCCGTCGAGCACCTCACGGGGCAGCAGCCGGTCGCGGTGCAGCACCGACGCCTCCACGACCGCCGCCAGCGCGCCCTCGAGGTTGTAGCGGCCCAGCTCGGGCAGCAGGTACTTGTCGGAGATGACCTCGCCCTGCTCGGTCACCTTGATCGGGCCGTCGAGGCTGCCGTTGGGCTGCGACAGGATCGCCTCGGCGGTCGGCCCGCCACCGCGGCCCACCGAGCCGCCGCGGCCGTGGAAGAGCCGCAGCAGCACGCCGTGGCGCTGCGCGACGTCGCGCAGCGCGCGCTGGGCGCGGTGGATCTGCCACTGCGAGGCCGCGATGCCGGCGTCCTTGGAGGAGTCGGAGTAGCCCAGCATGATCTCCTGCACGTCGCCGCGCGCCGTCACCACGCGGCGGTACGACGGGTCGCTGAGCAGTGCGTCGAGGAGCGGGCCGGCGATCTCGAGCTCGGCGACGGTCTCGAAGAGCGGCGCGAAGCCGAGGCGGGCCGTCGCGGGCTCGGTCTCGGAGCCGAGGTCGACCAGCCCGGCCTCACGGGCGAGCACGACCACCGCGAAGAGGTCGTCGACGTCGTGGGTCATCGAGACGATGTAGGTCTCGACGACGTCGGGGCCGTAGGTGTCCTGGGCGTGGCGCAGCGTGTGCAGCAGCCGCAGCGAGGCCGCCGCGGGGCCGTCGGGCGGCACCTGGCCCGCCCCGACGAGCGGGCGGCGCCCGGCCATCTCGGCGCTCAGCACCCGGGTGCGGGCGTCGTGGTCGAGGTCGCCGTACGGCGTCTCGAGCTCGTCGAGGCGGTCGTAGAGCTCGGCGAGGGCCTCGTGGTGCTTCTCGGAGTGCTCGCGCACGTCGAGGGTGGCCATGCCGGTGCCGATCGCGGTGGCGGTGCGCAGCAGCCGCAGCACCGAGCCGTCGCCGGTGAGCCGGTCGCCGTCGGCGATCATCGAGTCGCGCACCAGTCGCAGGTCGTCGATCAGCTCGCCCAGGTGCAGGTAGTCGCGGCCCGGCTCGTGGGCCGTGGCGTTGGCGAGCCGGTCGCGGGTGCGCATCAGCCGCACCCGCACGAACGACAGCTTGAGCCGGTAGGGCTCCTCGGCGTTGAGCCGCCGGATGGTCGAGTAGGTGATCGGCAGCGCCTCGGCGTCGGCCTCGAGCGAGGCCAGCAGCTCCTCGCTGGCGCTGACGACACGGGTCGAGGCGGAGACCTCGGTGAGGATCTCCTCGACCTGCGCGACCAGCTCGCGCAGGCCGGTGTCGTGCTGCAGCGCCAGCACCTCGAGGGTCACCTCGGGGGTGACGTTGGGGTTGCCGTCGCGGTCGCCGCCGGCCCAGCTGCCGAAGCGCAGCGGACGCGCCGTGACCGGCAGCTCGACGCCGATCGCCCCCAGGCGCCGGTCGAGCTCCTGCAGCAGGTCGGGCACCACGCGCCGGGCGATCTGGCCCAGGTAGTACAGCGAGGTGCGGGCCTCGTCCTTGGGCTCGGGGCGCGCGATGCGCAGCTCGTCGGTCTGCCACAGCAGGTCGACCAGCTCGGCGAGACGGCGCTCGTGGCGCAGCGCGTCGCCGGGGCGGGCGCGCGGGTCCTCGGCGGCATGCACGACGTCGGCGATCTTGCGCAGCAGCCGCAGCACGGTGCGGCGGCTGGCCTCGGTCGGGTGGGCGGTGAAGACGGGGCGGTACTCCACGCGCTGCAGCACCTCGGAGACGAGGTCGACGTCGACGCTGCCGTCGTCGAGCGCCTTGCCGATGCGGTCGACCGCGACGGCGAGCGGACCCTCGTCCTCGGCGGTGACCTCCTGCCAGCGGTGCAGCTGCTCGGTGACGTTGACCAGCTGGAAGTAGCCGGTGAACGCGCGGGCCAGCACCACCGCGGTGTCGTCGTCGACCCCGGCCAGCAGGTCGTGCAGCGCCCCGTCGTCGGGCTCGCGCGCCAGCGCGCGCACCTGCTCGACGAGCGCGAGGAGCTCGGGGCCCTCGTGGCGGGTCAGCGCCTCGCCCAGCAGGGCTGCCAGCTGGCGCACCGAGGCGCGCAGGGCGGCGTGGTGCTCGTCGGAGGAGACTCCGGCGGCGAAGCGGGTCACGTCGGGCTGGTCGGTGTCGGCCATGCCCCCAGTCTCGCCTGCCTCGGGCATCGGCGGCAGGGGGTGCCCGCGGCGTGGGCACCCGCGGCCCGGCTGGGGGCGGGTGGCAGCATGCGAGGCATGGCTGCTCCCGACCCCGCTCCCGACCCCGCCCCCGCACTCGGCTCCGACCTCGGCTCGCCCCTCGACGTCGACCGGGTCCGGGGCTGGTTCCCGGCGCTGTGGTCCGGCCCGGGTGCGGGGGAGGCCCGCTTCGACGGGCCCGGCGGGTCGCTGGTGCCGAGCCGGGTGGCCGACGCCGTGGCCGACGCGATGACCGCCGGCATGTGCCAGCGCGGCTCGCTGACCCCGGTGCAGCGGCGTACCGAGGAGACGGTGGGGGCGGCCCGGGCCGCCCTCGGCGACCTGCTCGGCACCGACCCGCGCGGCGTGGTCGTCGGGCGCTCGATGACGGCGCTGACCTTCGAGATGGCCCGCACCCTCGCCCGGGGCTGGGGCCCCGGCGACGAGGTGGTCGTCAGCCGCCTCGACCACGACAGCAACATCCGGCCGTGGGTGCTGGCCGCCGAGGCGCGCGGCGCGACGGTGCGCTGGCTCGACTTCGACCCCGCCACCGCCGAGCTGCACGACGTGCGCGAGGTGCTCTCCGAGCGCACCCGCCTCGTCGCGGTCACCGCGGCCTCCAACCTCCTCGGCACCCGCCCCGACGTCGCGGCGATCAGCGCCGCGGCCCACGAGGTGGGCGCGCTGGTCTACGTCGACGCGGTGCACCTGGCCGCGCACGCGGTCGTCGACCGGACCGCGCTGGGGGCCGACCTGGTCGCCTGCTCGCCGTACAAGTTCTTCGGCCCGCACCTCGGCGCGGTCGCCGCCGACCCGGCGCTGCTGGAGACCCTGAGCCCCGACAAGCTGCTGCCCTCGACCGACGCGGTGCCCGAGCGCTTCGAGCTCGGCACCCTGCCCTACGAGATGCTCGCGGGCGTCACCGCGGCCGTCGACGCGCTCGCCGACCTCGTCGCGCAGCCCGCCGACCGGCCCCGCCGCGAGCGGCTCGCCGTGTCGCTGGCCGGCCTCGAGGTGCACGAGGAGACGCTGCTCGCCCGGCTGCTCGACGGGGTCGACCGGCTGCCGGGCGTGCGGGTGCACGGTGCCCCCGCCCGGCGTACGCCGACGGTGCTGCTCGGCGTCGAGGGGCACGACCCGGTCGCGGTGCAGGAGCACCTGGTCACCCACGACGTGCTCGCCCCCGCCGGCAGCTTCTACGCCCTCGAGGCCTCCCGGCACGCGGGCCTGGGCGACACCGGTGGCGTGCGCGTGGGCCTCTCGCCGTACACCACCGCCGACGAGGTCGACCGCCTCCTCGCCGGCCTCGCCTCCCTCTGACCCGGCGCAAATAGTGCGCTGACCCGGCGCGAATGTCGCGCCGACCCGGCGCAGATGTCGCGCCGAGCCGGCGCATATCGCCCACCGACCCGGCCCGGGCCGGCACGTCCGAGCGGCCGTCAGGTCGGCAGGACCTCGCCGCGCTCCTCGAGCAGGTCGGCGGGGGCGCTGAGCCGCCACGCCTCGAAGACCAGCTCGGCGAGCTCGTCGCGCTCGACGTGGCGCAGGTGCGCCACGACCCACCCGAAGCCGCCGGCGGTGAACTGCACCTCGAAGACGTCGGGGCGCATCGCGACCAGCGCGTGCTGCTCGGCAAGGGTCTGCTTGAGGCCGACCGTGACGGTGGGCTCCCACAGGTAGCCGAACGTCCGGCCCGCCACCCTGAGCCGGGTGTAGCGGCCGTGGTCGGTCCGGGCGGTGCCCGGCAGCTGGTCGACCAGCTCGACGACGTCGCGGGTGCTGCTCACCGCCGAGAGCCGCTCAGGTGAGACGGGCCAGGGTGACCGCGAAGTCGCCGGCGGGGTCGGTCCAGGTCTCGCGCACCTCGAACCCGGCCGCGCCCAGCTCACGCGCCACCTGCTCGGGGCGGAACTTGGTGGAGATCTCCACCTGCACCTCCTCGCCCGCGGCGATCTCGACCTCGACGTCGGCGCCGGGCACCTTGACGACCTGCGCCTCGGTGGAGCGCAGCCGGAGGTCCATCCGGCCCCGCCGGGCGTCCCACAGCGGTGCGTAGTCGAAGCGGGCCGGGTCGAAGTCGGCGCCGAGCTCGCGGTTGAGCACCACCAGGCAGTTCCGCACGAACGCCTCGGTCACCCCCTGCGCGTCGTCGTACGCCGCCACCAGCCGGTCGGCGTCCTTGACCAGGTCGGTGCCGAGCAGCAGCCAGTCACCCGGCGCCAGCGCGTCGGCCAGCTCGCCGAGGAAGGCGCTGCGCTCCTCGGCGTAGAGGTTGCCGATGGTGCTGCCGAGGAACGCCACCAGCCGGCGCTGGCCCTCGGGCAGGTGGCCCAGGTGGAGGGTGAAGTCGCCGACGATCGCCTCGACCGCGGTGTCGGGGTAGCGCTGGGTCAGCATCGTCGCGGCGTCGCGCAGCGTCTGCTCGGAGACGTCGACCGGCACGAAGCGGTGCAGCGCGCCCGCCCCGGCGAAGGCGTCGAGCAGCAGCCGGGTCTTGTCGCTGGTGCCGCTGCCGAGCTCGACGACGGTGGTGGCGTCGCAGGCCGCGACGATGTCGTCGGCGTACGCCGCCAGGATCGAGCGCTCGGCCTCGGTCGGGTAGTACTCGGGCAGCCGGGTGATCTCGTCGAAGAGCCGGGAGCCCTCGTCGTCGTAGAGCCACTTGGGGGGCAGCCGCAGCGGCCGCGCGCCCAGCCCGGCGCGCACGTCGTCGACCAGCGACCCGGTCGCCCAGTCTGGGTCGAGCAGCACCTGCACGACCGGCTCGGGCGCGCTCATGCGGGCGCCCCGCCGTCGGCCAGGCGGACCCCCGACAGCGCCCAGCGGGCGGCGTGCGGGAAGAAGTTGCGGTACGACGCCCGCGCGTGGCCCGCCGGGGTCAGGGCGCAGCCGCCCCGCAGCACCATCTGGTTGGACATGAACTTGCCGTTGTACTCGCCGATCGCGCCGGCGGGCGGGTGGAAGCCCGGGTAGGGGTGGTAGGCCGAGGCGGTCCACTCCCAGCAGTCGCCGTGCACCTGGCGCAACCGGCTGCCGGCGGGGGCGGGGCCCGCGGGCCGGGGGTGGAAGGAGGCGTCGTCGGCGAGGTTGCCGACCACCTGCGGGTCGCGGCCGTGCTGGCCGCCCTGGCCGTCGGTGACGACCGCGTGCTCCCACTCGGCCTCGGTCGGCAGCCGCTTCCCGGCCCAGGTCGCGAACGCCTCGGCCTCGTAGAAGCTGACGTGGGCCACCGGCAGGCCCGGGTTGACCGGCCAGGTGCCGTGCAGCGTGTGCTCGAACCAGACCCCGTCGTGCTCGGTCCAGTAGAGCGGGGCCGCCCAGCCCTCGCCGCGCACCTTGCCCCAGCCGTCGGAGAGCCACAGCTCGTGGCGCTCGTAGCCGCCGTCGGCCATGAAGGCCAGCCACTCGCCGTTGGTGACCAGGCGGTCGGCGAGGCGGTAGGGCTCCAGCCACTGCCGGTGCCGGGGCATCTCGTTGTCGAAGGAGAACCCCGCGCCCTCGTGCCCGACCTCCACCAGACCACCCTCCACCTCGACCCAGCCGAGGGTGTCGGGCTCGCAGCGCTCGACCGGGCTGCCGGCGTACACGGGCTGCAGGGGGTTGCGGGAGAGCACGTGCTTGATGTCCATCAGCAGCAGCTCCTGGTGCTGCTGCTCGTGGTGGAAGCCGAGCTCGATGGTCGGGGTCAGCTTCTCGAGGCTGCCGCCGTCGAGGGAGTCGACGAGGTCGCGCACGCGGGCGTCGACGTCGGCGCGGTAGTCACCCACCTCGTGGGCGCCGGGGCGGGTGACCAGCCCCCGGTCGGGCCGGGCGTACCTCGGCCCGAGGGTCTCGTAGTAGGAGTTGAAGAGGAACCAGTACTTGTCCTGGAAGGGCGTGAAGCCCGGCTCGGCCTCGGCGAGCAGGAACGTCTCGAAGAACCAGGTCACGTGGGCGCGGTGCCACTTCGTGGGCGAGACGTCCGGCATCGACTGGACCGTCTGGTCCTCGGGGGAGAGGGGGGCGGCGAGCGCCTCGGTGCGTCCGCGCACCTCCTCGAAGCGCCGCCCGAGCGAGTCGGCGTCCCACTCGCTCCCGGTCTCGCTGC
The DNA here is from genome assembly GCF_024341885.1 of Nocardioides sp. OK12. NCBI lineage: Bacteria > Bacillati > Actinomycetota > Actinomycetes > Propionibacteriales > Nocardioidaceae > Nocardioides > Nocardioides sp. OK12. The sequence continues at coordinate 21,822 of NZ_BNET01000002.1, forward strand.
TGGTGCTGCTCGTGGTCGTGGTGGTGCTCGTCTGTGTCATCTGCCGGCAGTCCTCGTGGTTCCGGTGTGAAGGCACGCCGTACGACGCGTCCAGCTCCACCTTGACGCAGTGGTGGTGACGCGTCGACCACCCGCAGGGGCAGGAACCCGGTCCCGGGTGTCGGAACGCGCCGGGTCGGCGCGAGATCTGGGACGGGTCAGCGGGAGATCTGCGCCGGGTCGGCTAATTGGGTGGCGCGGGGTGCGGGTGGCGGCGGAGCCTGGACCGGTGACGACGTACGACGACCCGGCGGCGCCGGCCCTCCGCGAGGAGCTGCTGGCCTGGGTGCGGTCGCGCCTCGAGGTCTTCGGGCTCGGGGTGGACGGCGAGGCCACCCAGCCGCACGTGCGCCCGTGGGGCACGGTGCTGCGGGTGCCGACCACGTGCGGGCCGGTGTGGGCCAAGGCGGTCGTGCCCGCCCTGCGCCACGAGGTGGCGGTCACCACCCTGCTCGCGCGGCGCCGGCCCGAGGCCGTGGCACCGGTGCTCGGGGCCGACGCCGAGCGCGGCTGGCTGCTGCTGGCCGACGCGGGCGAGACGCTGCGCGAGCTCGGCGCCCGCGAGCGCACCCTCGCGCCCTGGCACGAGGCGCTGTCGCTCTACGCCTCGCTGCAGCGCGACGTCGTGGCGGACGCCCCGGCGCTGCGGGCCGAGGGGCTGCCCGACCTGCGCCTGCCGCTCCTGCCCGACCGGTACGCCGACCTGGTCGGCCGGCTGGCTCCCGACCTCGGCGACCTCGGGGCGGCGGCGCTGGCGGCCGTGCCGCTGGTGCGCGACCTGTGCGCCGAGCTGGCCGCCTCGGGGCTGCCCGACACGTTGCAGCACGACGACCTGCACGACGCCCAGGTCTTCGTGCGCGAGGGCCGGGTCCGGGTGCTCGACTGGGGCGACGCCTGCCTGACCCACCCGTTCCTGACCCTGGCCGTGACGCTCGACGGGGTGCTGGCGTGGGGCCTCGACGACGTCGAGCGCTCCGAGGACGTCACGCCCTACCGCGACACCTACCTGGCGGGGTGGCAGGGCGTGGGCGGGGCGAGCCACGAGGACCTCGTGCGGGCCAGCGACGTGGCGCGCCGGCTCGGGTGGGTCTGCCGCAGCGTCAACGACCCGCCGGGCCCCGGGTCGCTGGGCTCGCTGCGCAGCCGCCTGCAGATGTTCCTCGACGGGCGGGTCGCCGCGTGACTCAGGTGGCCGAGGTCGAGACCGGGCTGCCGACGGGGTCGGCGTAGACGACCACGTTGCTGTCGTAGGCGCTGCCGTCCCAGTCGGCGCACGAGACCAGCACCAGCCGGCCGTCGCCGGCGTCCTGGCCGAAGACCGTGGCGGCGTTGCGGGCCAGCTGGTGCTTGTCGTAGACCTTGGTGCGCCGCACCTCGTAGCGCATCGTGCCGTTGCGGGTCAGCACGTCGATCACGGCGCCGCGCCGCACGTCGGCGAGCCGGTCGAGCGAACCGCCGCCCGTGTGCACGGTGTGCCCGGCGATGACGGTGCGCCCGGTGTCCTGGCCCGGCAGGGCGCTGCCGTCCCACCAGCCGACGTCGAGGACGTCGGCCGGCGGGTCGAGCACGCGGTCCTCACCGACCTCGATGGCGTTGACGGGGGCGCGGATGTCGAGCGAGGGCACCGAGAGCCGCACCGGGGCGGCGGGGTCGAGGGAGGTGTAGCCGTCGTCGTCGCCGCTGGGCAGGACGATCCCGAGCAGCACCATCCCGAGCGCCAGCACGCCCAGCGTGGAGGTCAGGGCCCGCAGCCGGGCCGTCAGCACCTCCACGACCGCGCCCGTCTCAGCCGCGCAGGCTGCGGCGCCAGCTCGCGACGCCGGCGCCCGCGGCCAGGGCCAGCAGGCCCACCAGCGAGAGGTTGCCCGCGGCGCCCATGCCGCCGTCGGAGGCGGCGGTCTCGACACCGGCCGGCACCGAGGTCGGCACCGGGGCCGGCGGGTCGGTGGGCTCGGGGGTCGGCTCCGGGGTCGGCGTGCCGACGCGACCGGTCGGGCCGCAGTGCGAGCGGCCGATCTCGGCGCGCAGCAGGTCGACGTCGAACTCCTGGGCGGCCGGCAGCACCGACAGGTTCAGCGCGGTCACCTCGATCTCGTCGTCGGCGACCTGCACCTGCTCGTTGAGCAGGATGTCGATGACGTTGTCCTCGAGCGGGGCCAGCTGCTCGCCGACCTGGCCGAGGGCCTCGGCCAGCACCTCGGCGCCGTCGACGACCGCGGTCAGGGGGCCCAGGGCGCCGTCGACGGCGGTCTCGAGCTCGGTGCGCACGGCGTCGAGCACCTCCTGCGTGACCGCCCCGAGGTCGGTGACCACGTGGGTGTTGGGCTCGGGGTTGACCGGCAGCGCGACCAGGTCGACGCGGCTGCCGCCGACCTCGACGTACGCCGCCGCGTCGACGATCTGCGCGGAGCCCGCGGAGGTGCCGGGGCCGGCGGTGCACTGGCTCTGGATGACGCCGGCGTCGAGGAAGACGCCCAGGTCGCCCAGGCCGGTCAGGGCCTGCTCGAGCCCCCCGGAGAGCGCCGAGAGCAGCTCGTCGAGCACCGGGGCGAGGGCGTCCTGCAGCTGCTGGTCGAGACCGGCGAGGAACTCGGCCTCGACGATGCGCAGGCCGGACAGGTCGACGGTCGCGGCGTTGAGGCGCACGTTCTGGCCCGGGGTGAGGCAGCCGCCCTCGCCGACGCCGACCACGGTGGCGCCGTCGCCGGCGAGCCCGGCGCACGCCTCGGCGTAGCCCTGCTTATCCTCGACGCGGGTGCGGGCGTCCTGGGCGAGGGTGCCGACCTGGGCGAAGGACTGCCCGGTGGCGACCGAGAGTGCCGGCCGGTCGGAGCCGGAGGTGGACTCGGAGCTGCCGTCGTGGGTGGAGGAGAAGGCGCCGGAGTCGGTGGGCGTGCTCGCCACCGTCAGCGTCAGCGCCGTGGCGTCGGCCTGGGCGACGGGGGTCGCGGCCGTGGCGGGTGCGGCCGAGAGCGCGACGAGGGCGCCGGTGGCCACCAGCGCCAGTCCGCGAGCGGGCTTGTGGGTCATGTCCGAGTCCTCCCCTGGGGGCGTCCGAGCGCCCTCGAGTGCATGGTCGCGCCCCCGACGGCCGGCGGCCGAGGGAGGTGCTCACTGGTGCAACTGGCCAACGGGCCGCGGGTTACGCCCGTCACAGCCGGTGTCCGCCATGCGGTCAGGGTGGGCGGGGCCGCGCTAGCGTCGAGGCATGGACGCCACCGAGCCCACCGGGCAGGCCCCCGACCACGACGGCCCCGACCCCGACGCGGTCGCCTCGCGCGCGGAGCTGCTGCCCGAGGAGCGCGAGGCCGGCAGCGCCGACCCGCAGGCGCAGGCCGAGGCGATCCTGGCCGACTCCGAGGAGCGCACCGAGGACCCCGAGGGCACCCGCGACGACTCGACGCAGACCCCCGACTAGTCCCACCAGCTCCCGGACCAGCCCCCGACAGCGCGGGTCTACATCACCCAGCGGAAGAGCGGGCTCTCGGGCGGCACCTGCTCCACGCGCAGCGGCGAGGCCTCCATGCGGCCCAGCAGCCCGGCGAGGTCGCCGGCGTCGGCGAGCTCGACGCCGACCAGCGCCGGGCCGGTCTCCCGGTTGCTGCGCTTGACGTACTCGAAGAGGGTGATGTCGTCGTCGGGGCCCAGCACCTCGTCGAGGAAGCGGCGCAGCGCGCCGGGCTCCTGGGGGAACTCGACCAGGAAGTAGTGCTTGAGCCCCTCGTGGACCAGCGCCCGCTCGACCACCTCGGCGTAGCGGCTGACGTCGTTGTTGCCGCCCGAGACGATCGCCACGACCAGCGACCCGGGCGCCAGCACCGGCCCGCCGGCGTCCATCGGCAGCCGCAGCGCGGCGCTCGCGAGGGCGCCCGCGGGCTCGGCGATGATGCCGTCGGACTGGTAGAGGTCGAGCATCTCGACGCAGGCCAGGCCCTCGGGCACCGCCACCATGGGCGGCTGGTGCCGGGCGACGACGGCGTGGGTCCAGGTGCCGACGCGGCGTACGGCGGCGCCGTCGACGAAGCCGTCGAGGTCGGCCAGCGCCACCGGCTCGCCCGCCTCGAGCGCCGCGGCCATGCTGCCCGCCCCCGCCGGCTCGGCGCCGACGACGCGCACCTGGGGGGCGTGGACGCCCAGGTAGGTCAGCAGCCCGGCGACCAGCCCACCGCCGCCGACCGGCACGACCACCGCGTCGGGCGTGCGGCCGGTCTGCGCGTCGAGCTGGGTGAGCAGCTCGCGCGCCACCGTGCCCTGCCCGGCGATGGTGCGCGGGTCGTCGAAGGCCGGCACCGGCGTCGCGCCGCTCTCGAGGGCGTACGCCGCACTGGCCGCGGCCGCCTCGTCGTAGGTGTCGCCGACGATCACCACCTCGACGAGCCCGGCGCCGAGCACCGCGACCCGCTCGCGCTTCTGGCGCGGGGTGGTGCGCGGCAGGTGGACGCGGGCGCGCACCCCGGCGCGGGCGCAGGCGAAGGCGACGCCCTGCGCGTGGTTGCCGGCGCTCGCGCAGGTCACGCCGCGCTCGCGCGCCTCGGCGGGGAGCTGGTCGATGAGCGTGAACGCGCCGCGCAGCTTGTAGGAGCGCACCGGCTGCAGGTCCTCGCGCTTGAGCCACACCTCGAGCTCGAGCAGGGTCGAGAGCCGGTCGCTGCGGTGCAGCGGCGTCGGGCCCAGGATGTCGGCGAGGCGGTCGGCGGCCGCGTCGACGTCGGCGGCGGTCGGGAGGTCCACCGGGCCAGCCTCCCACCCGGCCTCCCGCTCCCCGCGACCCGGCGCCAGTCCCGCGCCGACCCGTCGCCAGTTCCGCGCCGAGCCGTCGTGAGTTCCCGACCCGGGAGGAACTGGCGTCGGCTCGCGGAGGAAGTGGCGCCGGGTCAGCGGTGGGTGATGGCCCCGGCGGCGTCCTTGTCGAGCGAGCGGGCCACGACCATCCGCTGGATCTGGTTGGTGCCCTCGAAGATCTGCATCACTTTGGCCTCGCGCATGTAGCGCTCGACCGGGAAGTCGCGGGTGTAGCCGTAGCCGCCGAGCACCTGGACCGCGTCGGTGGTGACCTTCATGGCGTTGTCGGTGGCCACCAGCTTGGCGATCGAGGCCTCGCGACCGAACGGCTGGCCGGCGTCCTTGAGCCGGGCCGCGTGCAGCACCGTGGCGCGGGCGCTCTGCACCGCGGCCTCCATGTCGGCCAGCACGAACGCCAGCCCCTGGTGCTCGATGATCGGGCGGCCGAAGGTCTCGCGCTCGCGGGCGTAGGCCAGGGCGTGGTCGAGGGCGCCCTGGGCCAGGCCGGTGGCGACCGCGGCGATGCCCAGCCGCCCGGAGTCGAGCCCGGCCAGCGCGATGCGCAGCCCCTCGCCCTCGGCGCCGAGGCGCCGCTCGACCGGCACCCGGACGCCGTCGAAGCGCATCGTGGCGGTGGCCGAGCCCGTCAGGCCCATCTTGCGCTCGGGCGGGTCGGCGACCAGGCCGGGGGTGTCGGCCGGCACCAGGAAGCAGGAGATGCCGCCGCGGTCCTCGGACGTGCGGGCCATCACCTTGTAGAAGTCGGCGTGCCCGCCATGGGTGGTCCAGGCCTTCGCCCCGTCGATGACGTAGTCGTCGCCGTCGCGGCGCGCGGTGGTGCGCATCGCGGCCGGGTCGGAGCCGGCGTGGGCCTCCGAGAGGCAGTAGGCGCCGAGCAGCTCGCCGCCGAGCATGTCGGGCAGCCACCGGCGGCGCTGCTCGTCGGTGCCGAACTCCGCGAGCCCGAAGCAGCTCAGGGCGTGCACGGAGACACCCACCCCGACCGACGACCACACCGCGGCGATCTCCTCGAGCACCTGCAGGTAGACCTCGTAGGGCAGGCCGGCACCCCCCTGCTCCTCGGGGTAGGGCAGGCCCAGCAGCCCGCTGCGGCCCAGCAGCCGGAAGACGTCGCGGGGGAACTCCTCGTCGGCCTCGGCCGCGGCCACCCGGGGGGCCAGCTCCTCGGTGGCGATGCGACGTACCAGCGCCAGCAGCTCGGCGGACTCGTCGGTGGCCAGGACGCGGCGGGCGGGCATGGGTCCTCCTGAGGACGGGGGGGCGGGGTCGGGTACCAGGCTACGGGATCTGGTACCCGGTCGGTCGCCGAGCGCCTAGGGTGCCGGTGTGAGCACGGTCGACCCCCTCCCACGGGCCGAGCAGCGCCGCGTCGAGCTGCTCGACCGCCTGGCCCGCCTGTTCCTGGCCGAGGGCTTCCTCGGGTTCGGCGTCGGCGACCTGGCCTCCCGGCTGCGCTGCTCGCGCTCCTCGCTCTACCTGGTGGCGGACTCGAAGCCCGAGATCGTGCTCGCCACGCTGCGCGACTGGTTCCGCGGCGCGGCGCAGCGCATCGAGGAGCGGGTGCTCGCCGAGCCCGACCCGGCCGCGCGGCTGCGCACCTACCTGCTCGGCGTCTCCGACGAGCTCGCGCCCGCCTCGCCGCAGTTCTACGCCGACCTCGTGGCGCACCCGCCCGCCGGTGAGGTCTACGAGGAGAACACCCGGTACGCCGCCCGGCGGGTGCGCGCCCTGGTCGACGCGGGGGTCGAGGCGGGGGCCCTGCGCCCGGTCGACGCCGTCTTCGTCGGCGCCGCGGTCGCCGAGGTGATGGCCGGCATCCAGGCCGGCCGGGTCGGCGCCGCGACCGGGCTCAGCGACGCCGCGGCCTACCGGGCGCTGGCCGACGTCGTGGTCGCGGGTCTGGCCCGCCCGGGGCAGGTGACCGACCTCACCCGCACGGGTGAAGCACGCTGACCGCGTGGGGACCGATCTTTACTCTTTGTCCTCACAGTCGGCACACAGTCGGCTCACAGGCGAAGAGGGGGCGGCGCATGGGTACCGAGCAGTCCCGTGGCGCCCCCCTCAAACCCCTCGACGACCCCACGCCCCTCGGCGGCCCGACCGTCGACGTCGGCGTGCGCGTCGGGTGGTTGCTGCGGATGGCCCGGCTCACCGCCCCCGAGCGTCCGGCCCACCGCCTCGGTGACATGGTCACGCGGCTGGAGTGGCAGGGCCTGAGCACCAGCACGTCGTCGCTGCACCGGGTCGAGACCGGCGTCGTGCGCGACGACCGGGTCGTGGCGGCGTACGAGGAGGCGCTGGCGCTGGCCCCGGGGTCCCTGCGTGCCGCCGTCGACGTCGTCTGCCGCACCTTCCCCTACAGCCCGGTCGACCGTGCGCCGCTCGCCCGCGTCGCCGGGCCCGAGGAGATGTCGCGGCTGCACGCGCCCGTCCTCGAGGGCCGCGCCACGGGCGGTCAGTGGCGCGACTGGGCGCGCTCGCTGTCCCAGCCCGGGAACGTCTCGCTACCCGTCGGCATCGCCCAGGAGCGGGTGTGCGCGCTGATGACGGAGCTGGTGCGCGCCCAGGGACCCAGCTACCTGACGCGGTACGACGCCCTGGCCACGCTGCGGCGCAGCGAATGGGGCGGGGTGGTGCGCGCCGCCGCGGCGGAGATGCTCACGGAGCCGCACGTGCAGGTGGTCAACGACCTGATGAGCGCGGTGGGGGAGGCCTCGGACCCCGTGACCCGGTCCTGGCTGGTCGACCTGCTGGGTGACGACCGGGACGTGGTCGTGCAGGGTGCCGCGGTCGGGCTGAGCACGATGGCCGAGTCGCACGGGTCGCCCGACTTCTGGGGCCCGGTGCTGGACCTGCTCGTCGAGCACTACAACGACGCGGGCCCGGCGGGATCTCGCTGGCACTGGCTCTCGCACCTCCTGCGGCTGGTACCGCCGGCCGAGCTGGCCGAGGTGCGGGGGCGGCTCGGGCACGCCCCGGCCCCCGTCGGCGAGGCGCTCCAGCCCGAGGGGCGCGAGGCCCTGGTGCGGGTCTGCCAGCTGCACGCGGAGGAGGCGTCGGCCGCGCTGGGGCTGCCCTACCAGCCGCTGCTGGCCCGGCTGCTCCACGAGTTCATCGGCGACGGCCGGTCGGCGCGCTCGCAGACCAGCGGGATGCTGCTGGCCGCGCTGCCGCCGGTGAGCCGGGTCTGCGTCGACGCCGTCGTCTCGATCTCCGAGGAGCACCCCGACCCGTGGCTGCGGGAGCGGGCGGCGTCCCGCGTCCTCCTCCTGGTCGACGGCTACCTGCCGGCCCGGGTCCGCGAGCGGCTGGTCGGTGACGACCTGCCCCTGCGCGACGTCCTCTGGGCGGTCCGCGCGCACGTCCCGGTCAGCGACGCGTCGCTGCGCCGGGTGGTCTCCGACCCGGAGACCGGGCTGGGCCCGGTCGGTGGCATGCACGCGGCCGGGCTCGCCGGCTGGCCGTTGCTGGGCGAGCTGGCCGACGACCCGGAGGTGCCGGAGCAGGTCCGGGGAGCGGCGCGCTGGTGGCTGCGCATCGGGAGCCACCTGCGCGACCCCCTCCCGGACACCGCGTCCGGGCAGCCCCCCGTCGAGGAGTGACCCGGACGCGGCCCCGAGGTGGGCTCGTCAGGCGTCGACCGGCGTGAGGGCGGCGAGCTCGGCGTCCAGGCGCCGCGAGGCGCGCTCCTGGCGCACGGCCCAGACGATGCCGCTGACCCACAGCACGAACAGCGCCGCGGCGAGCGCGCCCACCTGGGCGCCCGAGGCGCCGAAGGCCTCGGCGATGGTCTTGGAGTTGGTCAGCACGATCAGGCCGCCGGCCGCGACGCCGAGCACGCGGGCAGCCATGATCTTGACCAGCCACGCCGCCACCGGCGCGGCCACGACGCCACCGGCGAGCAGCGCCAGCGCGTAGGACCACGGGATGCCGGCCGAGCCGAGCGCCCAGATGAAGCCGAGCGAGCCGCCGACCGCGACCACGAACTCCGAGGTGTCGATGGAGCCGACCACCTTGCGGGGCTCGAGGCGGCCCGAGGAGAGCAGGGTGGTGGTGCCGACCGGGCCCCAGCCGCCGCCGCCCACGGCGTCGAGCGCGCCACCGACGAGACCCATCGGGGCCAGCATCCGCACCGAGGGGCGCGAGCGGAACTGCGGGCGACGCCCGCCCAGCACCAGGAAGCGCCAGATCACGTAGAGGCCCAGGCCCAGCAGGATGCCGGCGACCCACGGCTTGGCGACCGCTCCGTCGAGGTTGGCCAGGAAGGTGGCGCCGGCGAAGGCGCCGACGAAGCCGGGGCCGGCCAGGATCGAGACGGTGCGCCAGTCGACGTTGCCGAGCTTGTGGTGGCTGATGCCGGAGACGAGCGAGGTGCCGATCTCGGAGAAGTGCACGGCGGCGGAGGCGGCGGCCGGGGCGAGGCCGACGGCGAGCAGCAGCGTCGAGGAGGTGACGCCGTACGCCATGCCGAGCGAGCCGTCGATCAGCTGGGCCAGGAGGCCGACGAAGCCGAGCACGAGGAGCTTGCGCATCTGGGGAAGCCTTTCAGTAGTTACTTACTTAAGTCGAGTGAACAGGTAGAGATTATGCACATAGTGGGGGGTGGTGTGACGCGACACCCGCCGCGTGGCGCGGAGTTCACCGGTCGGGCACCGGCCGGCCGCCCGGCGGCAGGGCGGCGGACGCCTCGCCGTCGCCGTCGCCCCGCACCCTGGCTCGATGAGGACCCCTCTGCTGCTCGCGCTCGGCTGGGCCCTGGTCCTGCTCGGGGTGGTGCTCTACCCGCTCCCCGGCCCGGGGCTGCTGGTGCTGGCCGCGGGCGTGCACGTGCTCGCGCGCGCTGACGAGCGGGTGGCGGCCCGGCTGGCGCCGTGGAAGGCGCGAGGGCTGCGGGCGGCGGCCCGCTCGGTCGCGACCTGGCCGCGCACCCTGGTCTCGCTGGCCGGCACCCTGGCCCTGGCCGCCACCGGCCTGGTCTGGCTGCTCGACCCCGCGGTCCCGTCGTGGTGGGTGCTGCCGGCGTGGGCGTGGCTGCCCGGCGGCACCTGGAGCGGGGTGGCGCAGGTGGCCTCCGGGGCCGTGGGTGTCGCCCTGGTCGTGTGGTCGCGCGTCCGGCTCGAGGCTCCTCCCCCGGGGTCTGGCGGGGCTTGGACACCTCTGGGATGCTCGAGGCCATGAAGTCCGCTGCGCGCCGCGTCACGCTCGAGGTGGTCGGGTGGACGCTGGTCGTCGCCGGCATCGCCGCGCTGATCCTGCCCGGGCCCGGCCTGCTGATGCTCTTCGCCGGCATGGCGGTGCTCTCGCAGCAGTACGACTGGGCCGCCAAGCGGCTCGCCCCCGTGAAGTACCGGGCCATGCGGGGAGCCGCCGACGGGGTCGCGACCTGGCCGCGCATCATCGGCTCCACCCTGGCCGCGCTGTTCGTCGCCGGCCTCGGCGTGCTCTGGATCGTCGGCCCGGAGGCCCCGCGCTGGTGGTTCCTCGACGAGACCTGGTGGTTGGCCGGAGGGGTGGCCTTCGGCATCACGCAGGTCCTCTCCGCGGGCATCGCCCTCGGGCTGATCGTGTGGAGCTACCGCCGCTTCCACGGCAAGCCGGAGGCGATCGACGACCTCGAGCGCGACATCCAGCGGGCCGACTCGGACCACGAGACCAGCTCGCACCGCTAGTCCGCCCGCCGGCCCCACGACCGGCCCCACCACCGGCGGTCCGTCCCGCTGTCGGCGGCGCGTGCGATGCTGCCGCCGTGCCGCTCCACCTCCACCGCGCCACCCGCACCGACCGGCTCGTCGACGGCCTCGGGGCGCTGCTCGCCGAGCCCCTGGCCGACCCGTTCGCCGAGGAGGTCGTGGTGGTGCCCGCCAAGGGCGTCGAGCGCTGGGTGACCCAGCGCCTCTCGCACACCCTCGGCACCGGCCCGCGCGGCTCCGACGGCATCTGCGCCGGCGTCCGGTTCCTCACCCCCCGCTCGCTGGTCTCGCTGCTCCTCGACCGCGACCGCGAAGACCCGTGGGACCCCGACCGGCTGGTCTGGCCGCTGCTCGCGACCATCGACGCCTCGCTCGACGAGCCGTGGTGCGCCACCCTGGCCCAGCACCTGGGCCACGGCCGCGACGGTGACGACGCCGAGCTGCGCCGCGACCGGCGCTGGTCGGTGGCGCGTCGCCTCGCCGGCCTGCTCTCGTCGTACGCCGTGCAGCGCCCGTCGCTGGTCACCGACTGGCGCGAGGGGCGCGACACCGACGGCTGGGGCGGTGACCTGCCCGGCGACCTGGCCTGGCAGCCCGAGCTGTGGCGCCGCCTGCTCGAGCGGGTACCGGCCGACCCGCCCGACGTGCGCCTGGCCCGCACCGTGGCCGCGCTCGAGGCCGGCGGCGACGGCCTCGACCTGCCCGGGCGGCTCTCGCTCTTCGGCCACACCCGGCTGCCCGCGGGCGAGGTCGCGCTGCTGGGCGCGCTGGCCCGCCGCCGCGAGGTGCACCTGTGGCTGCCCCAGCCCTCCCCGCGGCTGTGGGAGGCCCTCGCCGACGTCGAGGGCCCCGTACGCCGCCGCGCCGACCGCTCCACCGAGCGCACCGGCCACCCGCTGCTGGCCTCGCTGGGGCGCGACACCCGCGAGCTGGCGCGCACCCTCGCGCCCCTGTCGCCCCGCGACGAGCCGGTGCCCGGGCCCGACGAGGCCCCCACGACCCTGCTGGGCCTGCTCCAGCACGACCTGCGCGCCAACCACGCCCCCACGCCCGAGGAGCGCGCGAGCAGGGTGCACGACCCCGCCGACCGCAGCCTGCAGGTGCACGCCTGCCACGGCCCCGCCCGGCAGGTCGACGTGCTGCGCGAGGTGCTGGTCGGGCTCCTCGAGGACGACCCGACCCTGCAGCCGCGCGACATCCTGGTGATGTGCCCCGACATCGAGACCTACGCGCCCCTGGTCTCGGCCGGGTTCGGCCTGGCCGAGGCCGTCGAGGACACCCCCGGCGGCGGCCACCCCGCCCACCGGCTGCGGGTGCGGCTGGCCGACCGGGCGCTGAGCAGCACCAACCCGCTGCTGGCGCTGGCGGGCCGGCTCGTCGAGCTCGCCGGCGGCCGGGTCACCGCCTCCGACGTGCTCGACCTGGCCTCCTCGCCGCCCTGCCGGCTGCGCTTCGGCCTGGGTGACGACGACCTCGACCGGGTCGCGCGCTGGGTCGGCTCGGCCGGCATCCGCTGGGGCCTCGACGCGCCGCACCGTGCCGCCTTCTCGATGGCCCGCTTCGAGCACAACACCTGGCGGGCCGGCCTCGACCGGGTGCTCCTGGGCGTGGCAATGAGCGAGGACGACCACCGCCGGGTCGGGCGCGGTCTGCCCCTCGACGACGTCGGCAGCTCCGACATCGACCTCGTCGGGCGCCTCGCCGAGCTCGTCGACCGGCTCGACACCTGCGTCAGCGCGCTGTCGACCGCCGAGGACGCCGCCACCTGGATGAGCGCCCTCGCCGACGGCGTGCGCAGCCTCGGCGACGTGGAGCCCGACGACGCCTGGCAGCTCGCCCAGCTCGACACCGAGCTGTCCCGGGCGGCCGCCTCGGCCGCGGACGGGCCGGGGGTGCGGCTGCGGCTGGCCGACGTGCGCGCCCTGCTCGTCTCACGGCTGGGAGGACGCCCCACCCGGGCCAACTTCCGCACCGGCACGCTGACGGTCTGCACCATGGTGCCGATGCGCTCGGTGCCCCACCGGGTGGTCTGCCTGGTCGGCCTGGACGACGGCGTCTTCCCGCGCAGCCTGGCCCCCGACGGCGACGACGTGCTGGCCCGCGACCCGCTCACCGGCGAGCGCGACGTGCGCAGCGAGGACCGCCAGCTGCTGCTCGACGCGCTGCTCTCGGCGACCGAGACGCTGGTGGTGACCTACACCGGCGCCAACGAGCACTCCGGCGCGTCCCGGCCGCCGGCGGTCCCGCTGGGCGAGGTCCTCGACGCCGCCGACCGCACCTGCGCCGCTCCGGTCCGCCAGCAGGTGCTGACCCACCACCCGCTGCAGCCCCACGACGCCCGCAACCTGACCCCGGCGGGCCTGCTGCCCCACGACCCGCGCCCCTTCAGCTTCGACACCGCCGCGCTCGGCGGGGCCCGCGCCGCGGTGGCCGAGCGGGTCCCTCCGGCGCCGCTGCTCGACGGCGACCTGCCGGCCCAGCCGCCGGGCGACGTCACCCTGGCCGAGCTGCGCTCCTTCTTCCTGCACCCGGTGCGCAGCTTCCTGCGCCAGCGCCTCGACGTGTCGACGCCGCTCGAGCCCGACGAGGTCGGCGACGCGATCCCGGTCTCGCTCGACGCCCTGCAGGCCTGGGCGGTCGGCGACCACCTCCTGCGCGAGGTGCTGGCCGGCCAGGACCCGGTCGCGGTGATGACCGCCGAGCAGCTGCGCGGCACCCTGCCACCGGGCGTGCTGGGTGAGCAGGCGCTGCGGGGGGTCGTCGAGGAGTCGCAGAAGCTCTTCGAGCGCACCGCCGACCTGCGGGTCGGGGCCCCGCGCACCCTCGACGTCGACGTCGACCTGGGCGGCGGCCGCCGCCTGACCGGCACCGTCGCCGGGGTCCACGGCAGCAAGGTGCTCTCGCTGGGCTACTCGCGGCTCCGGGCCAAGCAGCGCCTGGGGTCCTGGATCGACCTGCTCGCCCTCTCCGCCGCCCACCCCGACGAGGTCTTCACCGCCCACGCCGTCGGTCGTGAGCGCGCCGGGCCCCGGCGGGCCCTGGCCGGCCCGCTCGACCACCGGGCCGAGGAGTGGCTGCGCCGCCTCGTCGAGCTGCGCGACCTCGGTCTGCGTCGTCCGCTGCCGCTGCCCGTGGCCACCTCCGCCGCCTGGGCCGAGGCCCACGCCCGCACCCTGCTGGGCGACGACGTCTCGCCCGAGGAGCAGGCGCGCAAGGCGTGGGAGACCGACCCGCACCACCCCTACGGCATCCAGGGCGAGGACGCCGACCCCTACCACCGCCGGGCCTTCGGCGAGCGGGCCGACCTCTCGGTGCTGCTCGACGCCGGGCTGGGCGAGCACGCGTGGACCCTGTGGGAGCCGCTGCTCACCGGTGGCGAGAGGGTGGGGCCGCTGTGAGCACACCCACCCGGCCCGACCAGGCGGACACCGGCTTCGACGTCTGCACGCCCGACCTGCCCGCCCCGGGCACCACCACGCTGCTCGAGGCCAGCGCCGGCACCGGCAAGACCTGGACCATCGGCGCCCTGGTCACCCGCTACGTCGTCGAGGGCACCGCCCGCCTCGACGACATGCTCGTGGTGACGTTCGGGCGGGCCGCCAGCCAGGAGCTGCGCGAACGGGTGCGGGCCCAGCTGGTCGAGGCCGAGCGGGCCCTGGCCGGGGACCCCGACGTGCCCGCCGGCACCGACCTGCTGCGCCTGCTGGTGGGCGACGGGAGCGACCGGGAGGTGCGCCACCGCCGCGTCCTCGAGGCGCTCGCCGGCTTCGACGCGGCCACCATCGCCACCACCCACCAGTTCTGCGCCCTGGTGCTCGAGTCGTTGGGCGTCGCCGGGGACACCGACGCCCGGGCCCGGCTCGTCGAGGACCTCGACGACCTGCTGCGCGAGGTCGTCGACGACCTCTACCTGCGGGCCTTCGCCTACGCCGAGGGCGACCCGGTCTTCAGCCACGCGGACGCCCTGGCCATCGCACGGACCGCCGTCGGCGACCCCCAGGCCCGTCTCGAGCCGGCCGACGCCGACCCCGCCACCCCGGCCGGGCGGCGGGTGGCCTTCGCCCGGGCCGTGCGCGAGGAGCTCGACCTGCGCAAGCGCCGCCTGGGCGTGCTGTCCTACGACGACCTGCTGGTCCAGCTCGCCCACGCCCTCGAGGAGCCCGGCTCCCCGGCCCGCAGCCGCATGCAGGAGCGCTGGCAGCTGGTGCTCGTCGACGAGTTCCAGGACACCGACCCGGTGCAGTGGACCGTGCTCGAGCGCGCGTTCAGCGGCGTGGCGACCATGGTGCTGATCGGCGACCCCAAGCAGGCCATCTACGCCTTCCGCGGCGGCGACGTCACGACGTACCTCGCCGCGGCGCGCAGCGCCGACCGGCACGAGACCCTGGCGGTCAACTGGCGCAGCGACGGCGCCCTGCTCGAGGCCACCCAGGAGCTCCTCGCCGGCGCCCAGCTCGGCGACGAGCAGATCGTGGTGCACCCCGTCACCGCCCACCACCAGGAGCGCCGCCTCGTGGGCGCCCCGGTGGCCGCGCCGCTGCGCCTGCGGGCGGTGCGCCGCGAGACCTTCCGACGCGGGCCCGGCGTCGCCCTGCCCGTCGCCCAGGTGCGCCCGCACGTCGCCCGCGACCTGGCCCTCGACGTGCGCCGCCTGCTGGCCTCGGGCGCCACCTTCGACGGCCGACCGCTCGAGCCCCGCGACGTGGCGGTCATCTCCTACCGCCACGCCGACCTGGCCGCCGCCCAGCGCGCGCTGCTCGAGGAGGGCGTCCCCGCCGTGATCGCCGGCGGCGGCAGCGTCTTCGCCACCCCGGCCGCGGTGGAGTGGCTCAGCCTGCTGGAGGCCCTCGAGCAGCCGCACCGCAGCGCCCGGGTCCGCGCCGCCGCCCTGACCTGCTTCCTCGGCCGCACGGCCGCCGAGCTCGCCGGCGACCCCGGACCGGGCGGACGCACGCCCGACGACGTCACCGACGACGTCGCCGACGTGCTGCGCCGCTGGGCCGACCTGGCCGCGCGCCGCGGCGTCGCCGCGGTGATGGAGGCCGCCTCGGCCGGCGGCCTGCCCGCCCGGGTGCTGCGCGAGGTCGGCGGCGAGCGGCGCCTGACCGACCTGCGCCACATCGGCGAGGCGCTCCACGAGACCGCCCAGCGCGAGCACCTCGGTCTGGTCTCGCTGCTGGCCTGGCTGCGCGAGCAGGTCGCCGAGGGCCGCGCCGGGCGGGGTGCCGAGCGCACCCGGCGCCTCGACTCCGACGCCGCCGCCGTGCAGCTGGTGACGATCCACGCCAGCAAGGGCCTGCAGTACCCCGTGGTCTACCTGCCCGCACTCGCCGACCGGTTCGTGCCCAAGCCGGTGCGTCCGCTCTTCCACGACGACGACGGCGAGCGGTGCCTCGACGTCGGCGGCCCGCGCGACGCCGGCGCCGACGGCTGGGGTGACAGCGTGCGCCGCTGGAACGACGAGGAGGCGGGGGAGTGGCTGCGGCTGCTCTACGTGGCGATGACCCGTGCGCAGTCGCAGGTCGTGTGCTGGTGGGCGCCGACCAAGAACGCGCCGGCCTCGCCGCTGCACCGTCTGCTCGCACGGGCGGAGGGCGAGCCGGTGGTGCCGCGCACGCCGCCGGTGCCCTCCGACGACGAGGTCGTCGGCCTCTTCGGCGCCTGGGCCCGGCGCGGTGGCCCGGCGCCCGAGGCGGCGCTGTGGGCCGACCCGCCGCCGGTGCCCGCGCCCGGCGCGCCGCCCCCGCTCGCGGCGCGCCGCTTCGGGCGCGCCGTCGACACGGCGTGGCGGCGCACGTCGTACTCCGCGCTGACCGCGACCCTGACCGCCGACCAGTCCACGGCCCCCACCGGCGGCGGGACCGGACCGGGCGTGGGCAGCGAGCCGGAGCGCACCCCCCAGGACGACGAGCCCGTCACGGCGGTGCCGGTCCTGCCCCCGACGCTCGCGCCGCAGCCGGCCCCGGCGCAGCTGCAGGTCGCCTCCCCGATGGCCGACCTGCCGGTCGGGGCCACCTTCGGGTCCCTGGTGCACGCCGTGCTCGAGCACGCCGACCCCGCGGCGCCCGACCTGCACGCCGAGCTGCTGGGCCACGTGCGCGAGCAGCTCGTCTGGTGGCCCGTCGACGTCGACCCGGAGGCGCTGGCCGGGGCCCTGGTCACGGTGTGCGACTCCCCGCTCGGCAGCGCCGCGCCCGGGGTGCGGCTGCGCGACGTCGCGCTGGGCGACCGGCTGCGCGAGATGGACTTCGAGCTGCCGCTCTCGGGTGGCGACCTGGCGGCCCCGCTCCAGGGTGGGTCCGAGGTGCGCCTGGGCGACCTGGCACCGCTGCTGCTGGAGCACCTGCCCGCCGGCGACCCGGTGCGCGGCTACGCCGCCGCGCTCGAGCAGCCGGCCCTGGGCGACCAGCCCCTGCGCGGCTACCTGACCGGCTCGGTCGACGTCGTGCTGCGCACCGCTGGTGCCGGCGGGGCGCCGCGCTACCTGGTGGTCGACTACAAGACCAACTGGCTGGGCCCGCCCGACGAGCCGTTGACCGCGCACGCCTACCGGCCCGAGGCGCTCGACGCGGCGATGACGCACTCCGACTACCCGCTCCAGGCGCTGCTCTACGCGGTGGTCCTGCACCGCTTCCTGCGCTGGCGCCAGCCGGGTTACGACCCCGCGCAGCACCTGGGCGGGGTGCTCTACCTCTACCTGCGCGGCATGTGCGGGGCAGAGACCCCGCTCGTCGACGGCGAGCCCTGCGGGGTCTTCCGCTGGACGCCGCCGGTGGCGCTGCTCGAGGCGGTCTCGGACCTGCTGGACGGAGGACGGCCATGACCAGCCCGACGAGCCCGACGAGCACCGGCGCCGTGGCGGGAGCGGGCGAGCCGCCCGAGCCGCTGCCCGCCCACGACCAGCGCCGGGTGCGCTCGGCGACCGGGCTGCTGGCCGGCTTCAACGACACCGGCCTGCTCGAGGCCGCCGACGTCCACGTCGCCCGCCGGGTCTCGGCGCTGGCCGGTGAGGACGACGAGCAGGTGCAGCTCGCGCTCGCCCTGGCGGTGCGCGGGGTGCGCTCCGGCTCGGTGTGCGTCGACCTCGCGGCGGCGCCCACCCTGCTCGAGCACGCCGGGTGGCCCGACCCGGCCGGCTGGGTCGAGGCGGTGGCGGCCTCGCCGCTGGTCGACCAGGGGGTGCTGCACCTGGAGGACGGCACCGTCTACCTCGACCGCTACCACCGCCTCGAGAGCCAGGTCTGCGACGACCTCGTCGAGCGGGTCGGCGCCCGGCCCCCGGTGGTCGACGCGGCGGCCCTCGACGCGGCGCGCGCCCGCATCCGTGGCGACCGGCTCAGCGAGCAGCAGGAGCGCGCCGCCGTCGGTGCGGTCGGGCGCTGGACCACCGTGCTGACCGGCGGTCCCGGCACCGGCAAGACCACCACGGTCGCGCGGCTGCTGGTGCTGCTCGCCGACCAGGCCGCCGCCCGCGGCGAGCGGTTCTCGGTGGCGCTGACGGCCCCCACCGGCAAGGCCGCCACCCGGTTGCAGGAGGCGGTGCTCGACGAGCTCGCCGGTCTCGACCCGGCCGACCGCGAGCGGGTCGGTCGCCCCGAGGCGATGACGCTGCACCGGCTGCTCGGCTGGCGGCCCGACAACGCCACCCGGTTCCGCCACCACCGCGGCAACCGGCTCAAGCACGACCTCGTCGTGGTCGACGAGTCGTCGATGGTCGAGCTGACGATGATGGGGCGCCTGCTCGAGGCGGTGCGCCCGCAGGCGCGGCTGGTCCTGGTCGGCGACCCGCGCCAGCTCACCTCGGTCGGCGCCGGCGCGGTGCTGGCCGACGTGGTGCGCGGCTTCGGCGACCACTTCGGCGAGGGCACCGACGCCTCGCCCGTCGCCTCGCTGACCGAGAACTTCCGCTCCACCGAGGACATCAAGCAGCTGGCCGAGGCGCTGCGCGCCGGCGACGCCGACGAGGTGCTGGCCACGCTGCGCCGGCCCAGCGACGAGGTCGAGCTCGTCGAGCTGCCGGCCGAGGGCGGGGTGGCGGGCGCGGCGGCGGGCCCGTCGACGGGCGAGGTGCTCTCCGGCGCGCTGCGCCAGCACTCCCTCGACCTGGCCCTGCGGGTGCGGCGCCACGCCGTGGCCGGCGAGCACGAGCTGGCGGTCGCGGCCCTCGACGACCACCGGCTGCTGTGCGCCCACCGCGACGGGCCCTACGGGGTGCGCTCGTGGAACCGGCAGGTCGAGCGGTGGCTGGCCGACGAGGTCGGCGAGCCCGTGCTCGGCCAGTGGTACGTCGGGCGCCCCCTGCTGGTGACCACCAACGACTACGCGCTGGAGGTCTACAACGGCGAGACCGGCGCGGTGGTGCGCGCCCCCGACGGTCGGCTGCGGGCCTGGATCTCCGGCTCCGAGCGCCTGCGCGACTTCTCGCCGGCCCGCCTCGAGGACGTCGAGACGATGCACGCGATGACCGTGCACAAGAGCCAGGGCAGCCAGGCGGCCCACGTCACGGTGCTGCTGCCCGAGGCCGACTCGCGGCTGCTGACGCGCGAGCTGTTCTACACCGCCATCACCCGCGCCCAGCAGCAGGTGCGGGTGGTCGCCTCGGAGGCCGCGGTGCGCGCCGCGGTCGCCCGCGAGGCGCAGCGGGCCTCGGGGCTGCGCGACCGGCTGGCGCGGCGGCTCGCGGCCGCCGACCGCGTGCGTCACGTGCCCGCAACACACGAGGGCTAGGGTCGTTGCGTGTCCTTCCTGCTGCGTGTCGAGCTGCCCGACGTCCCCGGTTCGCTGGGCCGCCTGGCGAGCGCCATCGGTGAGGCGGGCGGGGACATCGAGGCGATCGAGATCGTCGAGAAGCGCGACGACGTGGCCGTCGACGACGTGCTGCTGGACCTGGTGCCGGGCACCATGCCCGACACCATCGTCTCGGCCTGCCACGCGCTGCCCGACGTCCGCGTTGTCTGGATCAGCCGGTACGCCGCCGGCGGCAACCTCTTCCTCGACCTCGAGGCCGTCGAGGAGCTGACCGCCAGCCCGGCCCAGGCGATCAACCGGCTCGTCGACCTGCTGCCGGTCACCTTCCGTGCCGACTGGGCCGCCCGCGTGCACCGCGCCGACGGCATCCTGCACGCCACCGACGCGGCCCCGCCCGAGCTGCCGTTCGTCGAGGTCATGCGCACCAAGCGCATCGAGATCGACGGCGACGACAACAACATCTACGTCGCCGCCGACCTCAGCGGCAACGAGGTCGTGCTGCTGGGCCGCCGCGGCGGCCCCGAGTTCCTGGACTCCGAGCTCGCCCGGGTCGGCCACCTGGCCGCCCTCGCGGTCAGCATCGCCCGCCCCTGACTCCCGCCGACCCGGCGCAGATCTCGCGCCGACCCGGCGCATATCTCGCGTCGACCCGGCCCGTTCCGACACCTCGTCGGGGCGCCGATAGCCTGCTCGTCATGAGCGCCATCGACGGGGTGTCGGAGATCTTCGACGCGGAGGCCTGGGACGTCGTGCCCGGCTTCGAGGACCTGACCGACCTGACCTACCACCGGGCCCGCGCCCACGGC
The DNA here is from genome assembly GCF_024341885.1 of Nocardioides sp. OK12. Taxonomy (NCBI): domain Bacteria; kingdom Bacillati; phylum Actinomycetota; class Actinomycetes; order Propionibacteriales; family Nocardioidaceae; genus Nocardioides; species Nocardioides sp. OK12. The sequence continues at coordinate 41,908 of NZ_BNET01000002.1, forward strand.
ACCGTGCGGGTCGCCTTCGACCGGCCCGACGTGCTCAACGCGTTCCGCCCGCACACCGTCGACGAGCTGCTGCGGGTGCTCGAGCACGCCCGCACCACCAGCGACGTCGGGTGCGTGCTGCTGACCGGCAACGGCCCCAGCGACAAGAACGGCAAGTGGGCCTTCTGCACCGGCGGCGACCAGCGCATCCGCGGTCGCGCCGGCTACCAGTACGCCGAGGGCGAGAGCGCCGAGACCGTCGACAAGGCCCGCCTGGGGCGGCTGCACATCCTGGAGGTCCAGCGCCTGATCCGCTTCATGCCCAAGATCGTCATCTGCGTGGTCCCCGGCTGGACCGCCGGCGGCGGGCACTCGCTGCACGTGGTCTGCGACCTGACCCTGGCCAGCGCCGAGGAGGCCCGCTTCAAGCAGACCGACGCCGACGTCGGCTCCTTCGACGGCGGCTTCGGGTCGGCGTACCTGGCCCGCCAGGTGGGGCAGAAGAAGGCCCGCGAGATCTTCTTCCTCGGCCAGACCTACTCCGCCCAGGACGGCGTCGAGATGGGCACCGTCAACAAGGCCGTGCCGCACGCCGAGCTCGAGGCCACCGCCCTGGAGTGGGGCCGGCTGGTCAACGGCAAGAGCCCGACCGCGCAGCGGATGCTGAAGTACTCCTTCAACGCCATCGACGACGGTCTGGTCGGCCAGCAGCTCTTCGCCGGCGAGACCACCCGCCTCGCGTACATGACCGACGAGGCCGCCGAGGGCCGCGACCAGTTCCTCGAGAAGCGCGACCCCGACTGGTCGCCCTACCCCTGGTACTACTGACCCGGCCCGGAACTCGCGACGACCCGGCCCGGACCGACGCCGGTGGTCCAGTCCAGCCGCGCGGCACGAGGGGAGGGGTCGCGGTCGAGGCCGCCGCGGAGGATGCTCGGAGGATCCGGGCGCCGTCGTGGCGCCCCGCCCACCCGTGAGGTCCCGTGCGCCTGCCCACCCCGTCCCCGTCCACGCTCGGCGCGCTGCTCGTCCCGGGCCTGCTGCTGAGCGCCTGCAGCGGGGAGGTGTCTGTCGGCGGGGGTGAGCCCGCCGCCATCACCCCGGACGCCCTCGAGGCCGAGCTCACCAGCAACATGAGCGGCGAGGACGTCGACCAGTTCGACGTGGCCTGCGAGGGCGGGCTCGACCCCGAGGTCGACGCGACGCAGGACTGCCTGATCACCTTCACGGGCGACGGGTCGGTCACCGGGGTGCGGCTCGTGGTCACCGACGTGCAGGGCGAGGAGGTCGAGTTCGACCAGGTGCTCTTCGTCCCCGCCGAGGAGGTCGCCGACGGCGTCGACCGGTTCTACACCGACCAGGGGTTCACCCTCGACGAGGTCACCTGCGACGGGGAGCTGATCGGCGAGGAGGGCGAGACCACCACCTGCGACATCACCTCCGAGGCCGAGGGCGACGTGCAGGTCGAGGCCACGACCACCTCCGTCGAGGGGCTCGTCGTGAACTTCGATCTCACCGTGGTGTCCTGACTCACACGCCCCACAACGACAGGCCTACCCTGGGCGCGTGAGCGTCGTCGTGCTGACCGGGGCCGGTATCTCCGCCGAGAGCGGGGTGCCGACCTTCCGCGACGCCGACGGGCTCTGGGAGGGCCACCACGTCGAGGACGTCGCCACCCCCGAGGCCTACGAGGCGGCCCCCTCGCGGGTGCTGCGCTTCTACGACGAGCGCCGCAGCGCCCTGGCCCGGGTCGAGCCGAACGCCGCGCACCACGCCCTGGCCCGGCTCGAGGAGACCCTGGGCGACGACCTGCTGCTGGTCACCCAGAACATCGACGACCTGCACGAGCGTGCCGGCTCCCGCAACGTGGTGCACATGCACGGCGAGCTGCTCTCGGCGCTGTGCCGGGCCTGCGAGGGCCGGGTGCGCTGGGAGCGCGAGCTGCTCGACCACCCGCCGTGCCCCGGCTGCGGCCACGCCGAGCTGCGCCCCGACGTGGTGTGGTTCGGGGAGATCCCCTACGAGATGGACCGCATCCTCGAGCACCTCGGTCGCGCCGACACCTTCGTCTCCATCGGCACCTCCGGCGCGGTCTACCCCGCGGCCGGGTTCGTGCAGCACGCACGCCGCAGCGGCGCTCGCACCCTCGAGCTCAACCTGGAGCCCTCCGAGGGGTCGATGTGGTTCCACGACTCGCGGCACGGCCCTGCCGGTGTGCTGGTGCCGGCCTGGGTCGACCAGCTCCTCGGGGCCCGGCTCGCCTGAGCCCGCCCCCGGGGCCACTGCTCAGCCGCGCGCGATCCGCTCGCGCACCAGCACCTCGAGGCGCGGCATCTCGTCGGTGACCCCGATGGTGGGCGCGAAGCGGGTCAGCACGTCGACGAACATGTCGCCGCTCTCGATCAGCCGCGGGTCCATGTGGCCGAAGACCTCGAGCGCGACGACGCCGTACAGCTGGGTCCAGCCCTGCATGTAGACCCACATCAGCCCGCGGTCCTCGGGCGCGATGCCCTCGCTCTCGGCGGGGATGAGCGGGTCGAGCACGGAGGTGCGCGCGGTCTCGGTGAGGTCCTCCAGCGCCGGCACCGGGAAGCGGCGCTGCTCCCAGATGGCGCGCATCTGGTCGGTGAAGAGCAGCCCCGAGCTCGACAGCGTCAGCGCCTCGCGCCGGCCGCACACCGGGTCGGCGACGGGGTTGGCGAAGACCAGCCCGAACTCGCGGGGCGCGTCGAGGGCCCACATCCGGAACTCCGTCGTGGAGAGCACCAGCCGGCCCGCGACGTCGTCGGGGGGCAGGGTGTCGGCGGCCGCGGCGAACCGCGCGGTGGCCGCCTTGTCGATCTCGAAGGCGACCAGGTCGACGAGGTCCTGGTAGCTGGACACGTAGCGGTACAGCGCCGGCGCCGTCATCCCCATCCGGGCGGCGACCGCGCGCAGCGACAGCTCCGCGCCCGCGACCAGCAGCTCGCGGGAGACCCGCACGATCTCGTCGTACGTCGCCTCGCGCTGGCGCTCGCGTCGCGTCGGCTGGCCGGTCTGGGTCATCCGGGCTCCCTCTCGGTGTCGTGCGGCCGCTCCCGAGGACCGTTGACAGCCGGAGTTTACACCGTTTACGGTTTACACCGTTCACTTTCATGATGCCCCGTCACGGCAACCGGCCGCGGGGCAGCCGCACCGGGGGTTGGGTCCGATGATCGATCGTTGGGGTGCCTTCGTGGCCCGTCGTGCCCGAGCGGTGCTGCTGGTGGCCGTCGCCCTCGTCCTGGCCGCCGGGGCCTACGGCGCCGGTGTCTTCGACTCCCTCGAGCAGGGCGGCTTCGACGACCCCTCCTCCGAGACCGCACGCGAGCTGGTGGCCGAGCGCGAGCTCTTCGGCAACCGCACGGTCGACGTCGTGGCCGTCTACTCCGACGAGGACCGGCTGGCCGGCGACCGGGGCTTCCGCGCCGCGGTCGAGGAGGTCGTGGCGGGCATCCCGGGCGACCTGGTCACCCAGGTGGTGCCCTACTATGCCGCCGGGCCCGACAGCGGGCTGGTGAGCGCCGACGGCCACCACGCCCAGGTGCTGGTCTCGCTGGCCGGCGAGAGCCAGGACGACTTCCTCACCGCCTACGACGAGCTGGCGCCGCTGCTGGAGGCCGACGGGCTCGAGACCGGGCTCACCGGCTCGTACGCCGTCTACAACGACGTCAACGAGATCACGTCGAAGGACCTCAAGCGGGCCGAGCTGATCTCGCTGCCGCTGGTGGTGCTGCTGGCGCTGCTCATCTTCGGCTCGGCGGTCGCCGCGCTGATGCCGGCGATGGTGGGCCTGGTGGCGATGCTCGGGGCGCTGGCGGTGGTGCGGGTGATCGCCGGCCTCACCGACGTCTCGGTCTTCTCGATCAACATCATCTCGCTGCTCGGCATCGGGCTGGCCATCGACTACGCGCTCTTCGTGGTGAGCCGCTTCCGGGAGGAGCTCGCGACCCTGCCGGTCGAGGACCCCGACGCGGCCGCGACCGCGATCCGGCGCACGATGGCCACCGCGGGCCGCACGGTGCTCTTCTCGGGCCTGACCGTCGCCGCGGCGATGTCGAGCCTGCTGATCTTCCCGCAGGGCTTCCTGCGCTCGATGGGGTACGGCGGCATGGCCGCGGTCGTCGTGGCGATGCTGGCCGCGCTCACGGTCCTGCCCGCCGTGCTGCGGCTGCTCGGGCGCCGGGTCGACGCCGGGCGGATGCCGTGGCGGCGCCCCGGGGCCGAGGCCGCCGACGGGGGTCGCTGGGCGGTGCTGGCGCGCGGCGTGATGCGCCGCCCGGTGGCCGTGATCGCCGTGACCGTGGTCGTGCTGCTCGCGGTGGCCGCCCCGTTCCTCGGGGTGCGCTGGGGCAGCGTCGACCACCGGGTGCTGCCGGCCGACGCGCCGGCCCACCGGACCGCCGACCTGCTCGCCGAGGAGTTCGGTGCCGAGACCTCGACCGCGAGCCTGCTGCTGCGCGGCACCCGCGCCGACGACGTGGCGGCGTACGTCGCCGCGGCCCAGCAGGTCGACGGGGTGGGGACGGTGCAGACGGTCGCCGGCCCCGAGCAGGCCCGCGGCGGCGAGGAGGCCACGCTGCTGCGCGCCACCTGGACCGGCAACAGCCAGACCGAGCGCTCCCAGGAGATCGTGCGCGACCTGCGTGCGGTCGAGCCGGCGAGCGGCGCCGCCCTGGTGGGCGGGGTGAGCGCCGACACCGTCGACCTCGTCGACTCGGTCGCCGACCACCTGCCGTGGATGGCCCTGGTCGTGGTGGTGGTGATGCTGGTGCTGCTCTTCGTGGCGTTCGGGTCGGTGGTGCTGCCGGTCAAGGCCGTCGTGATGAACCTCTTCTCCATCGCCGCGGCCTTCGGCGTCGTCACCTGGATCTTCAGCGACGGCCACCTGGCCGACCTGCTCGGCTTCACCCCCCAGGGCTTCCTCGACGCCACCAACCCGATCCTGATGGTAGCGATCCTCTTCGGGCTCTCGATGGACTACGAGGTGTTCCTGCTCAGCCGGGTGCGCGAGGAGTGGGACCGCACGGGCGACAACGACCTCGCCGTGGCCACCGGGGTGCAGAAGACCGGGCGGATCATCACCAGCGCCGCGCTGCTGCTGGGCGTGGTCATCGGCGCCTTCGGCACCAGCGGCATCGTCTTCATGAAGATGCTCGGCGTGGGCATGCTCGTGGCCCTGCTCATCGACGCCACGGTGGTGCGGGCGCTGCTCGTGCCCGCGACGATGAAGCTGCTCGGGCGCTGGAACTGGTACGTCCCCGCCCCGATGGCGGCGTGGTGGGCGCGGCACGGCTTCCGCGAGGAGGTCGCGTCCACCCCTGTGGAGAACACTCCCGAGCGGACGCCGCACGTGGTGTGATCGTGGGCAGCACCCACGAGAGAGGCGACACCACATGAGCACCTGGGTACGACGAGCGGCCGGTGCCGCGGCACTGGTGACGGCCACCGCCGGGCTGGCCGCCTGCGGCAGCGACGACGACACGGCTGACGGCGGGGACGCCACCGGCGCCGAGACCTCGGCGTTCGCCGAGCAGGACGGCGCCGAGGTCCGCGACGCCGCCGCGGCGGCGATGGGTGAGCTGGAGAGCCTGCGGGTCACCGGCGAGCTGACCGTCGACGGGGAGCAGATCTCCATCGACCTGGCCTCGAGCAGCGGCGGCGACTGCACGGGCACGATCGGCGTCGACGGCGCCGACGCCGAGGTGCTCAGCGCCGGCGGCGAGACCTGGTTCCGGCCCAGCGAGGAGTTCTGGCGCGCCCAGGGCGGCGCGCAGGCCGACCAGATCATCGAGCTCGTCGACGGGCGCTGGGTCGTGCTGGGCGGCGACGAGGGGTTCGCCGAGCTCTGCGACCTCGACCAGCTGCTCGAGGAGCTGCTCGACGAGGCCGACGAGGGGACGACGTACGAGACGGGCGAGGTCAGCGACGTCGACGGGGTCTCCGCGGTCGCGGTGGTCTCGACCGACGAGGACGGCGAGGTCTCGACGGGCTACATCGCCGTCGAGGAGCCGCACCTGCTGCTGCGCATCGAGAAGACCGAGGGGGAGGAGCCCGGCACGGTCGACTTCTCCGAGTTCGACGAGCCGGTCGAGGTCGAGGCGCCCGCCGCCGACGACACCGTCGACCTCGACAACCTGTGAGCCGCCGCGAGCCGGCCGGTCCGCACCGGCCGGCTCGCGATCAGGCGTGGACGACGGCCCCGGCGTGGCCGGGCAGCACCAGCAGCCCGTCCGCGTCGAGCTCGGCGCCGGAGGCGGTGGCGACCAGCACCTCGCCGGGCCCGGTGTGCACCTCGAGCGGGCGCTCGCCGAGGTTGAGCACGACCTGCAGCCGCCCGCGGTGCAGCACCACGAGCCGGGCCGCCTCGTCGACGTCGCAGGTGGTGGCCGCGAAGGACGGGTCGGTCAGCTCGGGCCAGGTGCGGCGCAGCCGGCCCAGGGAGCGGTAGAGCTCGAGCAGCCGGGCGTGACGACCGTGCTCGAGCTCGCTCCAGTCGAGCTTGGAGCGCTCGAAGGTGGCCGGGTCCTGCGGGTCGGGCACGACCTCGGGGTCCCAGCCCATCTGCTCGAACTCCGCGATCCGGCCCTCGGCCGTCGCGGTGCCGAGCTCGGGCTCGGGGTGGCTGGTGAAGAACTGGAACGGTGTCGAGGCCGCCCACTCCTCGCCCTGGAAGAGCATCGGGGTGAACGGGCCCAGCAGCGTCAGCATGGCCGCGCAGCCGAGCTGGTCGTCGTCGAGGTGGCCGGGCGAGGGGTCGCTGAGCCGGTCGCCGACCGCCCGGTTGCCGACCTGGTCGTGGTTCTGGTTCGCCACGACCAGGCGCCAGGTGGCGGTGTGGTCGGTGTCGATCGGCACCCCGTGGTCACGGCCGCGGAAGGAGCTGAAGGTGCCGTCGTGGAAGAAGCCGCGCTCCACGACCTTCTTCAGCGCGGTGAGCGGCTCGAAGTCGGCGTAGTAGCCGGTCGTCTCACCGCTCAGCGCCACGTGCACGGCGTGGTGGTAGTCGTCGCTCCACTGGGCGTCGAGCCCGCGGCCACCGGCCTCGCGGGGCCGGATCATCACCGGGTCGTTGAGGTCGGACTCCGCGACCAGCGTCAGCGGACGCCGCTGGTGGGCCGACAGGGCCGCGACCTCGACGGCCATCTCCTCCAGCAGGTGCACCTCGGAGTCGTCGGAGAGCGCGTGCACGGCGTCGAGCCGCAGCCCGTCGACGTGGTAGTCGCGCAGCCACGTCGCGACGTTGTCGAGGATGTAGCGGCGCACCTCGGCCGAGCCCTCGCCGTCGAGGTTGACCAGGTCGCCCCAGGTGTTGCGGCCGTCCTTGAGGTACGGCGCGTAGAGCGGCAGGTAGTTGCCCGAGGGGCCGAGGTGGTTGTGCACCACGTCCTGGATGACACCCAGGCCGGCCGCGTGGCAGCCGTCCACGAAGCGCTGGTAGGCCTCGGGGCCGCCGTACGACTCGGCGACCGCGAACCAGGCGACGCCGTCGTAGCCCCAGTTGTGGGTGCCGTTGAAGGCGTTGACCGGCATCACCTCGACCAGGTCGACGCCCAGGTCGACGAGGTGGTCGAGGCGTCCGAGCGCGGCGTCGAGGGTGCCCTCGGGGGTGAAGGTGCCCACGTGCATCTCGTAGATCACCGACCCGGCCAGCTGGCGGCCGGTCCACGCCCGGTCGGTCCAGGCGAAGGCCGACGGGTCGTAGGTGCGCGAGAGCCCGTGGACCCCCGCGGGCTGGCGGCGCGAGCGCGGGTCGGGCCGCGGGTCGGAGTCGTCGTCGAGCAGGTAGCCGTAGTCGACCTCGCCGTCGGGGACCGGCCCGTCGGGCGACCACCAGCCGTCGTCGCCGCGCCGCATCGGCACGGTCCGGCCGTCGACCAGCAGCCGCACCCGCTCGGGGCGCGGCGCCCAGACGTCGAAGCGGCCGCGGCCGTGGGCTGTCGAGACCATCAGTCCTCCTGGACGAGCAGGGCGACCGGGTAGGTCGCCAGCAGCGTGGCGAGGTCGCCGTCGGTGACCTCGCCGGTCAGGGCGTCGCGCCAGGTGCCGGGCGGCAGGGCGAGCCGGGTGCCGCCCCAGCCGCCCCGGGCCGCGAGCCCCAGCGGGAGCCGGGTCGCGACGCTCACGGCCCCGCCGCGGTCGAAGGCGACCACGTGGTCGGCGGCCTCGCCGGAGGCGGCCACCGGCGTGTAGCCGGTGAACAGCTCGGCCCGGTCGCGGCGCAGCCGCAGCGCGGTGGCGGTGACGTGGAGCTTGGCGGTGCCGGGGTCGTCGACGCCCGAGGGGGCGGGCGGTCGCTGTCCCGCGTCGATCTCGGCGAGCAGCCGGGCGCGCAGGTCGAGGTCGACGGGGCGCCGGTTGTCGGGGTCGACGAGCGACTGCTCCCACAGCTCGGAGCCCTGGTAGACGTCGGGCACGCCCGGCATCGTGATCGCCAGCGCCTTGGCGGCCAGCGCGTTGGACCAGCCCGCGTCGACGACCTCGGCCAGCAGGCCCTCGAGGGCGCTGCGGACCTCCTGGTCGTCGAAGGCCGCGTCGACCGCGGCGTGCACGGCCGCCTCGTACGTCTCGTCGGGCTCGGTCCAGGTGGTGCGGTCGCCGGCCTCGCGCATCGCCTTCATCGCGTAGCCGTGCAGCCGCTCGCGCAGCACGTCGTCGGGGTCGGAGCCCCAGGCACCGAGCACGGCCTGCCACAGCAGGGACCCGAAGCCCGGGTCGGGCAGCGGCGCCAGCGCGAGCAGCCGGTCGAGGGTCTCCTCCCAGCGCTGCGGCACCTCGGCGAGCACGGTGATGCGGGCGCGCACGTCCTCGCCGCGCTTGGTGTCGTGGGTCGAGAGCGTGGTCATGGCGTGCGGCCAGTCGCGCTGGCGCGCTGCCAGGTGCTCGTGCAGCCCGTCGACCCCGAGCGAGAACTCGTGTGGGTCGCCGCCGACCTCGTTGAGCGAGGTCAGGCGCGAGTAGCGGTAGAACGCGCAGTCCTCGACACCCTTGGCCATCACCATCCCGCTGGTCTGCTGGAAGCGGCGGCAGGCGTCGAGCGAGGGGTCGCGCAGCCACGGCTCGATGGTGTCGAGGGTGGCCGCGAGGTCGGGCCGGCGCTCGCGGGCCGCGGCGAACGCCTCGTCGACGTGCTCGTAGCCCTCGGGCAGGTAGGAGCGGTAGACCGGGAAGCAGGCCATCAGCTCGGCGACGGCGTCGGCGGTGCTCGAGGGCACCCGCTCGGGCACGTCGCGGCGCAGGTCGCGCACGATTCGGCGCACCTCGCTGTGCAGGATCCCGTCGGCCACCTCGCGCTTGAGGTCGTGCACCATCGCGGGGTAGTCGACGACCTCGCCCGCGGGCAGCCCCCGCAGCCGTGCCTCGAGCGCGTCGAGCGGCGCCTGCCCGGCCGGGTCGGTGAGCACCCGGTCGACCCAGGCCAGGGCGTCGTACCCGGTGGTGCCGTCGGTGGCCCAGCTCGTCGGCAGCGCCTCGCCGGGCTCGAGGATCTTCTCCACCAGCGTGTACGCCGACCCGGTCAGCTCGGCGAGGTCGTCGAGGTAGCCCTTCGGGTCGCGCAGGCCGTCGGGGTGGTCCACGCGCAGCCCGTCGACGAGCCCCTCGGTGAACCAGCGGCGGATCTCGACGTGGGTCTCGTCGAAGACCTCGGGCTCCTCGACCCGCACCGCGGCGAGGGTGTTGACGGCGAAGAAGCGGCGGTAGTTGAGCGCGTCGTCGGCGCGGTGCCAGTCGACGAGCTCGTAGTGCTGGCGCGCGTGCACGGCCTGCGGGTCGTCGTCGACGCCCGAGGCGGTGCCGTCGGCCACCGGGAAGGCCTGGTCCCAGTAGTGCAGCTCGAGGCCGCGCCCGCCCTCGACGAGGCGCAGGTGGTCGACCTGCCCGTCGGGCAGCAGGTCGTCGTCGCCGACGACGGGGATGCGCAGTCGCTGGTCGGCGGTGTCCCAGTCGATGTCGAAGGCACCCGCGTGCTCGGCGTCGCGGCCGTCGCGCAGCACCTCCCACCACCAGGGGTCCTCGCTCGGGGTCGCGACCCCGACGTGGTTGGGCACGATGTCGACGAGCACGCCCAGGCCCCGGCGCCGGGCCTCGGCGCTCACGGCGGCCAGGCCCTCGGCCCCGCCCCGCGACTCGTCGAGGTGGTCGTGGGCCACGACGTCGTACCCGTGGCTGCTGCCGGGCTCGGCGGCCAGCAGCGGGGAGAGGTAGACCCAGTCGACGCCCAGCCCGTGCACGTACTCCAGCCGGCGCGCGACCTCGTGCAGGTCGAGGTCGGCGCTGACCTGGAAGCGGTACGTCGAGACCGGTCGACGCGTGGGCCCGGAGCCGCCCACGTCAGGCGTCCTCGGGGGCCGCGCCGGTCGCGGTCTGCGACCGGGTGGTGGAGTGGGCTGCGATCGAGGCGGCCACCGAGTGGTCCACGTCGGTCTCGGGCTCGGAGTGCTCCTGCAGCACCAGCACGCTGCGCGAGGCCATCGTCAGGGTGCTGGCCGGCTCGATCGGCTCGGGCCGGTCGCCGTTCCCCGCGGTGTTGATGGCGACCTGCCAGCGCGCGGCGTACTCCTCGGGCGGCAGGGTCACCTCGACGTCGAAGTCGGCGGCGTTGAAGTAGAGCAGGAAGTGGTCGTCCTCGATGACCTGGCCGCGCGGGTCGCGCCCGGCGATGCCGTGGCCGTTGAGGTACATGCCCAGCACCCGGTCGTCGCCCTCCCAGTCCTCGTCCTCCATCGGGCGGCCCTCGGGGTGCAGCCACACGATGTCGTTGAGGCGCTCGGCGCCCTCGGGGCCGGTGCGCACGGTGTGGCCGGTGAAGAACCGCTTGCGGCGGAACGTCGGGTGCTCGGCGCGCAGCCGCGAGACCGCGGCGGTGAACTCCACCAGCGGGGTGTCGAGGCGGTCCCAGTGCATCCAGGCGATCTCGGAGTCCTGGGCGTAGGTGTTGTTGTTGCCGTCCTGGGTGCGCCCGGCCTCGTCGCCGTGCAGCAGCATCGGCACGCCCTGGCTCAGCAGCAGCGTGGTGATGAAGTTGCGCTGGGCGCGGGCGCGCAGCTCGAGCACGGCGGGGTCGTCGGTGGGGCCCTCCGCGCCGTGGTTCCACGAGCGGTTGTGGCTCTCGCCGTCGTTGTTGTCCTCGCCGTTGGCCTCGTTGTGCTTCTCGTTGTAGGAGACCAGGTCGCGCAGGGTGAACCCGTCGTGGGCGGTGACGAAGTTGATGCTGGCGAACGGGCGGCGCCCGGAGTGCTCGTAGAGATCGGAGGAGCCGGAGAGCCGGCTGGCGAACTCGCCGAGCGAGGGCTCGCCGCGCCAGAAGTCGCGCACCGTGTCGCGGTAGGCGCCGTTCCACTCGGTCCACTGTGGCGGGAAGCCGCCGACCTGGTAGCCGCCGGGCCCGACGTCCCAGGGCTCGGCGATGAGCTTGACCTGGCTGACCACCGGGTCCTGCTGCACGAGCTCGAAGAACGTCGCGAGCCGGTCGACCTCGTAGAACTCGCGCGCCAGCGCCGAGGCCAGGTCGAAGCGGAAGCCGTCGACGTGCATCTCGGTGACCCAGTAGCGCAGGGAGTCCATGATCAGCTGCAGCGAGTGCGGGTGGCGCACGTTGAGGGTGTTCCCGGTGCCGGTGTAGTCCATGTAGTAGCGCGGGTCGTCCTCGACGAGGCGGTAGTAGGCCTGGTTGTCGATGCCCTTCATGCTCAGGGTCGGGCCCAGGTGGTTGCCCTCGGCGGTGTGGTTGTAGACCACGTCGAGGATCACCTCGATGCCCGCCGCGTGCAGCTCCTTGACCATCGCCTTGAACTCCTGGACCTGCTGGCCGCGACCGACCCCGGCGTGCGCGGAGGCCGAGTAGTCGGCGTGCGGGGCGAAGAAGCCCAGGGTGTTGTAGCCCCAGTAGTTGCGCAGGCCCTTCTCGAGCAGCGTGTTGTCCTGGATGAACTGGTGCACCGGCATCAGCTCGACGGCCGTGACCCCGAGCTTCTTGAGGTGCTCCACGACGGCCGGGTGCGCGACGCCGGCGTACGTGCCGCGCAGCTCCTCGGGCACGTCGGGGTGCAGCTGGGTCAGGCCCTTGACGTGGGCCTCGTAGACGACGGTGTCGTTGTAGTCGACGCGCGGGCGGCGGTCGCCCTCCCAGTCGAAGAAGGGGTTGATGACCACGCCGAGGGTCATGTGGGCCGCGGAGTCGTCGTCGTTGCGCGAGTCCTCCTCGCCGAAGGTGTAGGCGAAGAGGCTGGGGTCCCAGTCGATCTCGCGCCAGGTGGCCTTGGCGTAGGGGTCGAGCAGCAGCTTGTTGGGGTTGCAGCGCAGGCCCTGGTCGGGGTCCCACGGCCCGTGCACGCGGTAGCCGTAGCGCTGGCCCGGCTGGACGGTCGGCAGGTAGCAGTGCCAGACGTGGGCGTCGACCTCCTGCAGCTCCACGCAGGTCTCGAGCAGGGGGCCGTCGGGGGCCTCGGGGTCCTCGTCGAAGAGGCAGAGCACGACGCTGTCGGCCACCTCGCTGAAGAGCGCGAAGTTGGTGCCGCTCCCGTCGAACGTCGCGCCGAGCGGGTAGGCGGTGCCGGGCCAGGTCTCCATGCGGGTGGTGCTCCCTCGAGTTGCGTGGTGGGGCGGGTTGGATCGATCAAAGCACGACCGGCGGCCGCGGCTGTCCACCCGGCAGGGGGCCTTCCCCGATCACCCCTGTGCCACACGCCCTACCCGTCGGTAGCATGTGCGGCATGAAGCGGAGCATCTACGACGAGGACCACGAGGCCTTCCGCGCATCAGTGCGCGAGTTCCTGGAGCGTTCGGTCATCCCGGACGTCGAGCAGCACGCGGCCGACAAGGCCCTGCCGCGCGAGTTCTGGCTCGAGGCCGGCAAGCAGGGCTTCCTGGGCCTGGAGATCCCCGAGGAGTACGGCGGCGCCGGCGCCGAGGACTACCGGTTCAACGCGGTGGCGGCCGAGGAGCTCAACAAGGTCAACGCCGCGCTGGGCTCGTGCTGGGGCATCCACGCCGACATCACCGCGCCGTACATCGTCGAGCTCGGCACCGAGGAGCAGAAGCAGCGCTGGCTGCCCGGCGTCGCGGCCGGCGAGATCCTGCTGGCCATCGGCATGACCGAGCCCTCCGGCGGCTCCGACCTGGCCGCGCTGAAGACCACCGCCGTGCGCGACGGCGACCAGTGGGTCATCAACGGCTCGAAGACCTTCATCACCAACGGCTACTCCGCCGACCTGGTGATCACCGCCGTGCGCACCGACCCCGAGAAGGGCGCGCGCGGCATCACCCTCTTCGCGATCCCCTCCGACGCGCCCGGCTTCAGCCGCGGCCGCAAGCTCGACAAGGTCGGCCAGGACGAGTCCGACACCGCCGAGCTGTTCTTCGAGAACGTCCGCCTCGGCGACGACCACGTGCTCGGCGAGCTCGGCGGCGGCTTCATCGCGATGATGCAGAAGCTGCCGCAGGAGCGCCTGGGCTGCGCCATCTCCAACGTCGCGCACGCCAAGCAGATCCTCGTCGAGACGCTGCAGTACACCAAGGACCGCAAGGCCTTCGGCCAGTCCATCGGGCAGTTCCAGCACAACAAGTTCCTGCTGGCCGAGCAGTTCACCGCCATCGAGGTCGCCGAGGCGTACGTCGACCAGTGCGTGGTGGCCCACGACAAGGGCGAGCTGACCCCCGTCGACGCGGCGAAGGCCAAGTGGTGGACCAGCCAGGCGCAGAACGACGTGCTCGACCACTGCGTGCAGCTGCACGGTGGCTACGGCTTCATGAACGAGTACCGCGTGGCCCGCGCCTGGCGCGACGCCCGCGTCTCGAAGATCTGGGCGGGCTCCAACGAGATCATGAAGGAGCTCATCGGCCGCGACCTGGGGCTGTGACCCAGGCCGCCCAGCGCAGCCTCACCTTCGTTGCGAGGGGGTCGTGGGCCCGTCGATGATGGGCCCATGACCTCCGACCTCGAGCACGCCCCGATCGACGTCGGCCCGCACGACGACGAGCCGCACGGCGAGGGCATCAACTCGAGGCTCAACTGGCTGCGCGCCGCCGTGCTCGGCGCCAACGACGGCATCGTGTCGACGGCCGGCGTGGTGGTCGGCGTGGCCGGCGCGACCACCGACCGCAACGCGATCCTCATCGCCGGCGTCGCCGCGGTCGTCGCGGGGGCGCTGAGCATGGGTGCCGGCGAGTACGTCTCGGTGAGCACCCAGAGCGACTCCGAGCGCGCGCTGCTCGACAAGGAGCGCCGCGAGCTCGAGGAGGAGCCCGAGGAGGAGCTGGCCGAGCTGGCCGCGATCTACGTCGGCAAGGGCCTCGACGAGGACCTCGCCCTGCAGGTGGCCCGCCAGCTCACGGAGCACGACGCCCTCGGGGCGCACGCCGAGGCCGAGCTCGGCATCGACCCCGACGACCTGACCAGCCCCTGGCACGCGGCCTGGGCCTCGATGCTCTCCTTCACCCTGGGCGCCCTGCTCCCGCTGCTCACGATCCTCTTCGTGGTCGCCGACCTCCGGGTGGGGGTCACCATGGGCGCGGTCGCCCTGGCCCTGGCCCTCACCGGCTACGCCAGCGCCAAGCTCGGCTACGGACCCGCCGGCCGGGCCGTGCTGCGCAACGTCGGCGGCGGTCTCTTCGCCATGGCCGTCACCTTCCTCATCGGCACCCTGCTCGGCACCCAGGTCGGCTGACCCGGCGCAAACTTCGCGTTGACCCGGCGCGAACTTCGCGCTGACCCGGCGCGGATCTCGTTGACGCCAGAACGGGCCGGCTCGAGGGGAGATCTGCGCCGGCTCACTGGGAGATATGTGCCGGATGGGCGAGATATTCGCGCTGGGTCGTGGTGGGGTGGGCGGGTGCGACTGTTCGCTGCGCTGGTGCCGCCGCCGGAGGCGGTGGAGCACCTCGACGCGTTCCTGGAGGTGCGCCGCAGCGCCGCCGGGTTCCGCTGGAGCGCGGCCGAGCACCTGCACGTGACGCTGGCCTTCTACGGCGACGTCGAGGAGTGGCGCCTCGACGAGCTGGTCGAGCGGCTGCGCACCGCGGCCGCGCGTCGTACGCCGCTCGCCGCCCGGGTCGCGGGTGGGGGCGCCTTCCCCGACCCCGCCGCCGCGCGGGTGCTCTGGGCCGGGCTCGAGGTCGAGCCGGCCGGCGAGCTCGACCGGCTGGCCGAGGGCTGCCGCACCGCGGGTGCGGTCAGCGGCGCCCGGGTCGACGGGCAGCGCTTCCGCCCGCACGTGACGCTCGCCCGCCTGGGGCGCCCGGCCCACGTCGACGACTGGGTGCGGCTGCTCGACGGCTACCGCGGACCGGAGTGGCGCGCCGAGACCGTGGCCCTGGTCGCCTCCCACCTCGGCGAGGGGCCGCGGCGCCGCCCGCGCCACGAGCTGCTCGAACACATCGGGGTCGGCCCCGGCGCGTGACGCGCGGGCGTCGGCGATCTCCCCTAGGTTGACCAGGGTGAGAGTCGCAGTCGTGCGCGAGACCCGCGAGGCCGAGGCCCGGGTCGCGCTGGTGCCCGAGCTGGTGGCCAAGCTCACCGCCGTGGGCCACACGGTCGCCGTCGAGACCGGCGCCGGGCTGGGCGCCCTCGCCGACGACGCGGCGTACGCCGAGGCGGGCGCGAGCGTCGTCGACGACCCGCTCGCCGACGCCGAGCTGGTGCTCTCGGTGCAGCCGCTGGACCGGGAGGCCGCCCGGCGCCTGCCGGAGCACGCGGTGACGGTCTCGTTCCTGCCGACCGCGCTCGAGACCGACCTGGTGCGCGACCTGCGTGACCTCGGCATCACCAGCCTGGCCATGGAGCTGGTGCCGCGCATCTCGCGCGCGCAGTCGATGGACGCGCTGTCGTCGCAGTCGCTGGTGGCCGGCTACCGCTGCGCGGTCGTCTGCGCCGGGCTGCTGCGCCGCTTCTTCCCCCTCAACATGACCGCCGCGGGCACCGTGCCGCCCGCCGAGGTCGTCGTCCTCGGCGCCGGCGTCGCCGGGCTGCAGGCGATCGCGACCGCCAAGCGCCTCGGCGCCGTCGTCAAGGCGTACGACGTGCGCGCGGCCGCCGCCGAGGAGATCCGCTCGATGGGCGCCCAGGCCATCGAGCTCGACCTGCCGACCCTCGAGGGCGCCGGCGGCTACGCCCGCGAGATGGGCGAGGAGCGGGCCCGGCTCCAGCGCGAGCTCCTGGCGCCGTACGTCGCCAACGCCGACGGGCTGATCACCACCGCTGCGGTGCCGGGGCGCACCGCGCCGGTGCTGGTGACCCGGGCGATGGTCGAGCAGATGCGCCCCGGGTCGGTCGTGGTCGACCTGGCCGCCGACTCCGGCGGCAACGTCGAGGGCGTCGTGGCCGGCGAGGTGGTGCGCATCGGCCAGGCCCAGGTCTGGGGCGGTCGCAACGTGCCGGCGCAGATGCCGGGGCCGGCCTCGCGGCTCTACGCCCAGAACGTGGTCAACCTGGTCGCGCTGCTGGCGCCCGAGGGCGAGCTGGTGCTCGACCTCGACGACGAGATCCTGGCCGGGGCCTGCGTGACCCACGCCGGCGTCATCCGGCACGAGCCGACCCGGGTGCTCCTCGAGGGCCCGGCGGAAGGGGGTGGCGCATGAGCGAGGGCGTGGTCTGGCTGACCATCTTCGTGCTCAGCGTCTTCGTGGGCATCGAGGTCATCTCGAAGGTCTCCTCGACGCTGCACACACCGCTGATGTCGGGCGCCAACGCGATCCACGGGATCATCCTGCTCGGCGCCGTCATCGTCACGGGCAGCACCGACTCGACCGTCGCCCTGGTCGTGGGCCTGGTCGCGATCGTGCTGGCGGCCATCAACATGGTCGGCGGCTTCGTGGTCACCGACCGGATGCTGCAGATGTTCTCGCGCCGCAAGCCGCGGGCCGCGTCCTCCGAGCGGACGGAGCGCTGATGCCGACCTGGGTCCAGCTGGTCTACCTGGGCTGCGCGGTCTGCTTCATCCTGGCGCTGAAGGGGCTCTCGGGCCCGCGCACCGCGCGGCTGGGCAACCTCGTCGGCGCCGCTGCCGCGGTCGTGGCCGTGGTGGTGCCCTTCGCCTACCTCGAGCTCGACCACGTGCCGCTGATGCTGGCCGCGATCGCGGTCGGCTCGCTGGTCGGGGTCGTGGGGGCGCGCAAGGTCCAGATGACCCAGATGCCGCAGATGGTGGCGCTCTTCAACGGCGTCGGTGGTGGCGCCGCCGCGCTGGTGGCGCTGCTGGAGCTGCAGCACATGGGGGCGCGCACCCCCGCCTTCGACCTGGCCGCCACGGCTTTCACCGTCGTCGTCGGCTCGGTCTCCTTCGCCGGTTCGGCGGTCACCTTCGCCAAGCTCCAGGAGCTGATGACCTCGCGCCCGGTGGTCTTCCCCGGGCTGCCGGTGGCCTTCGGCGGCGCCCTGGTGGCCGGCGTCGGGCTCTCGGTGCTGGTGGTGCTCGACGCCTCGCTCGCGGTGGGCGTCGTGCTGGGGCTCGTGGGCCTGGCCCTGGGCGTCCTGCTCGTGCTGCCCGTCGGCGGGGCCGACGTGCCGATCGTGATCTCGTTGCTCAACGCCTTCACCGGCCTGACCGTCGCCGCGGGCGGCTACGTGCTCGGCAACGTGGTGCTGCTGGTCGCCGGCACCCTGGTCGGCGCGGCCGGCACCTTCCTGACGCTGCTGATGGCCGGTGCGATGGGCCGTTCGGTGGCCAACATCCTCTTCGGCGCGCTGCGCGGCGGCTCCAC
The DNA here is from genome assembly GCF_024341885.1 of Nocardioides sp. OK12. Lineage (NCBI taxonomy): Bacteria > Bacillati > Actinomycetota > Actinomycetes > Propionibacteriales > Nocardioidaceae > Nocardioides > Nocardioides sp. OK12. Next base: position 59,602 of record NZ_BNET01000002.1, read on the forward strand.
CCTCGGGGCGGGCGAGGCCTCCGACCGGCCGGTCCGCTCGGCCGGGCCCGAGGACGTCGCGATCCTGCTGGCGTACGCCGACCGGGTCATCGTCGTGCCCGGCTACGGCCTGGCGGTGGCCCAGGCCCAGCACACGCTGCGCGAGCTGGTCGAGGTGCTGCTGGCGCGCGGCGCGAAGGTCGACTACGCCATCCACCCGGTCGCCGGGCGGATGCCCGGCCACATGAACGTGCTGCTCGCCGAGGCGCAGGTGCCCTACGACCAGCTCGCCGAGATGGACGACATCAACGGCGAGTTCCGCCAGACCGACGTCGTGCTGGTCGTGGGCGCCAACGACGTGGTCAACCCGGCGGCGCGCACCACGCCCTCGGCGCCGATCTACGGGATGCCGATCCTCGACGTCGACCAGGCCAAGCAGGTGGTCTTCCTCAAGCGCTCGATGCGCCCGGGCTTCGCCGGCATCGAGAACGAGCTGCTCTTCGAGCCCACGACCACCCTGCTCTTCGGCGACGCCAAGGACTCGCTCACCAAGCTGCTGGCGGCGCTCAAGGCGGTCTGAGCCCCCGCGGGCCCACCCTGGGGGTGAAACAGGTCGTCGCGGCGCCGGGTTGGCTGGTCCGCATGACCAACACACCGGAGAAGATCGTCTACACCGCCCGCGCCACCGTCCGCGGCGGCCGCGAGGGCCACGCCAAGTCCGACGACGGCGTCCTCGACCTGACCCTGACCGCCCCGAGGGAGACCGGCGGGCCGGGCACCGGCACCAACCCCGAGCAGCTGTTCGCGGTCGGCTACGGCGCCTGCTTCCAGGGTGCGCTGGCCATGGTCGCCAAGCAGCACGGCGTCGACGCCCGCGACTCGGTGCTCGAGATCGCGGTGGGCTTCGGGCCGGAGGGCGACTCGTTCGCCATCACCGCCGACATCACCGCCACGATCCCGGGGGTCGACGACGCCAAGGCCCAGGAGCTGGTCGAGGCCGCGCACCAGGTGTGCCCCTACTCCAAGGCGACCCGCGGCAACGTGCCGGTGACCGTCACCGGCAAGGGGGCCTGAGCCCGGCCAGCGCCGCGGCGCCCGGACGTCATGCGTCGAGCAGGGACGGACGTCCCGCCCGTACGACGTCCCGGGCGGCTCAGCGCGCGTGCCGCAGCGCCTCGCCGAAGGAGATCCGGCGGTCGGTCTGCAGCAACGTGCGCTCGTAGACGCGGGCGGAGAGCCGCACCAGCAGCACGGCGGCGAGCAGGGTGAGCCCGACGGCCAGCGCCAGCTGCCACCCGGGCACCGGACCCTGGGCCAACCGGGCCGGCATCACCATGGTGCTGACCACCGGCAGCATCGAGAACACCGTCTGCACGCTCTCGCCGGCCATGATCGAGACGAAGTACGGCGCCATCAGCAGCACCTGCAGCGGGGCGGTGGTGCCCTGGAGGTCCTGCTGGCGCCCGGCCAGCGACCCCGCGACCGACCACAGGCTGGCCAGCGTCACGAAGCCCAGCACGAAGAAGACGACGTACCAGGCGATGGCGCTGCCGAGCACACCGAGCGCGTCGCCCTGCCCGGTGACCACCAGGGCGACCACACCGATGAGGACCAGCAGCAGCGTCTGGGCGAGGGCCAGGACGCTGGTGCCGGCCACCTTGCCCCACAGCAGGGCCCGGAGCGGCACGGCGGCTGCCAGGATCTCCACCACCCGGCTCTCCTTCTCCTGCGTCACGGTCGCGGCCATCGCCATGCCGAAGCTGATGGCGGTGACGAAGAACAGCACGACGAAGACGAGCGCCGCGGCCTCGCGCAGCCCGGCGTCGTCGGGGCCGGGGTCGAGGAGCCGCTCGTCGACCTGCACGCCGCGGGCCAGTGCCTCGAGGTCGACGTCCTGCCGCTCGGCGTTGCGCTGCGTCAGCAGATCGGTGGTCGCCGCGGTGAGCGCCTGCGCCGTGGTGCCGGACAGCTCGTCGTCCCCCACGAGCTCGTAGCCACCCGCGGTCGTGGGCACGAGCGCCACGTCGGCCTCGCCGTCGCGCACGGCCTGCTCGGCCTCGTCGGGCGAGTCCGACCTGGTGGCCTCCAGGCTCAGCCCGTCGTCGAGGTCGCGCGCCAGCTCCGCGGCCTGGGCGACGGCGGCGGTGCCGAGCTCGTCGACGACCGCCACCTGGCGCGTCGTCTCGCGCCCGGAGACGACGCTGAGCACGACGACCAGCGCCACGAGCCCCAGGGCCAGGAAGCCGGCGCTGAGCAGGAACGTCTTGCTCCGGGCCTGGGTGCTGACCTCGCGCACGGCGACGGCGCGCCACACGTGCCGGGTGCTGGACGGCGTGGTGCTGGTCATCTGGTGGCCTCCCGGAAGATCTCGGACAGCGACGGCCGCACCCGGGCGACCTCCAGGACGGGTCCGCGGGAGACGAGGTCCGCCACCAGGTCGGCGGCCGGCAGGCCGGCCAGGCTCAGCGTGGCCACCGCCCCGTCGATCTCCTGCACCAGCACCCCGTCGAGCCCCTTGACCCACCCGGCGTCCTGCCCGGCCACCTCGACGCGGTAGCTCTCGGCGCCCTGCGAGCGCAGCTCCTCGACCGTCCCGGCGCTGACGACCCGGCCCCCGGCGAGCACGACCAGGTCGTCGCAGATGCGTTCGACCAGGTCGAGCTGGTGGCTGGAGAAGAGCACCGGCACGTCGCCGGCCTCGCGCTGGAGCAGCTCGAGCATGGCGTCCACGGCGTGCGGGTCGAGCCCGCTGAAGGGCTCGTCGAGCACCAGGGCGGTGGGGCGGTGCACGAGCGCCGCCGCGATCTGGACGCGCTGCTGGTTGCCCAGCGACAGGCTGTCGAGCAGGTCCTGGGCCCGGTCCTCGAGACCGAAGAACCCGAGCAGCTCCAGCGCCCGGTCGCGGGCCTCGCGGGCCGGGGCGCCGTGCAGCCGGGCGAAGAAGGCTAGCTGGTCGACGAGGTTCATCCGGGGGTAGAGGCCGCGCTCCTCGGGCATGTAGCCGAAGCTGCGCCGGTCCTCGGCGGTGGCGGGGCGCCCGTGCCAGTGCACCTCTCCCGAGGTGGCGCCCAGGACCCCCATCAGCATCCGCATCGTGGTGGTCTTGCCGGCGCCGTTGGCGCCGACGAAGCCGGTGATACGGCCGGGACGCACGGTCAGGTCGACCCCGTCGACGGCGCGCCGGTCACCGAAGTCGCGGGTCAGGGCATGGGCGGAGAGCATGCCCCCGAGGGTAAAGGAGCCGTGAGGAGAGGTGCTTGACCAGGTGCTCGACCGGGCTCAGTGGGTCACGCCGTACAACCGGTCGCCGGCGTCGCCGAGACCAGGCACGATGTAGCCCTTCTCGTTGAGCCGCTCGTCCATCGCGGCGGTGACGACCGTGACGGGCACGTCGAGGCCCTCGAGGTCGGCGGCCAGCCGCTCGCAGCCCTCGGGGGCGGCCAGCAGGCAGATCGCGGTGATGTGGTCGGCGCCGCGGTCGGTGAGGAAGCGGATCGCCGCGGCCAGGGTGCCGCCGGTGGCCAGCATCGGGTCGAGCACGTAGCACTGGCGCCCCGACAGGTCGTCGGGCAGCCGCTCGGCGTACGTCGACGCCTCGAGCGTCTCCTCGTTGCGCACCATGCCCAGGAAGCCGACCTCCGCGGTCGGCAGCAGGCGCATCATCCCGTCGAGCATGCCCAGCCCGGCGCGCAGGATCGGCACCACCAGCGGCTTCGGCGAGTCGAGCCGGACGCCGGTGGCGGGGGAGACGGGGGTCTGGATCTCGACGGTGGAGACCCGCACGTCACGGGTCGCCTCGTAGGCCAGCAGGGTCACCAGCTCGTCGGTCAGCGCCCGGAAGGTCGGGGAGTCGGTGCTCTGGTCCCGCAGCGTGGTGAGCTTGTGGGTGACGAGGGGGTGGTCCACGACGTGGGTGCGCATGGCGACCACCCTAGTGGCCGGGCCCGGAGGGGTGGAGCGCGGGAAAGGGGCTGGTCGCCGGGCGTGGGCGTCTGTCACTGTAGGAGGTGCCGCACACCCGTGCGGCAGCGTGGTTCGTCCGTCCACCGGAGGGTGCCCCCATGGCCGAGCAGCTCGACGAGGTCGACTTCGCCCTGGCGGCCTACCGCACCGAGGGCGAGTGGGTCGTGGCCGAGCTGACCCACGACCACCTCGAGGACGTCGACGTGCTGGCCAGCGCGCTGCGCCGCTTCCCCGGAGACGCCGGCACGCTGGGCCTGGTCGCGATCGACGAGGACTTCTTCGTGCTCGTGCGCGTCTCGGGCGGCTCCACCCGGCTGCTGCTCTCCGACGTCACGGCAGCCGAGGAGTGGGAGCTGGCGGCCTCGGTGCTGGAGCACCTGCATCTGCCCGACCCCGAGGACGACGACGAGCCCGAGCCCGCCGGCGAGGTGGGGCTGCTGGCCGACCTCGGCGTCAGCGCGGCCACGATGGCCGAGCTCATCGACGACGAGGAGCTCTACCCCGACGAGCTGCTCTCGGAGGTCGCGCGGCTGGTCGGCTTCGGCGAGCTCTTCGACGACGTGGTCGGCCTGACCTCGGCGTGAGCGCCTCGCTCCACCCCACCGGCCCGTGGGAACCAGCGATGCGGGCCGCCCTCGACGAGGCGCGCGCCGCCCGCGCCACCGGTGACGTGCCGATCGGCGCCGTGGTCGTCGACGCCGCCGGAGCCGTGCTGGGCCGCGGCCGCAACGTGCGCGAGGCCGAGGCCGACCCCACCGGGCACGCCGAGGTGGTCGCGCTGCGCGCGGCGGCCCGGGCCCGGGGGGAGTGGCGCCTCGAGGGCTGCACCCTCGTGGTCACCCTCGAGCCGTGCACGATGTGCGCCGGTGCCGCGGTGCTGAGCCGGGTCGAGCGCGTCGTCTTCGCGGCGTACGACGACAAGGCCGGCGCCGTGGGCAGCCTCTGGGACGTGGTGCGCGACCGCCGCCTCAACCACCGGCCCGAGGTCCTCGCCGGGGTGCTGGCCGAGGAGTCGGCGGCTCTGCTGCAGGAGTTCTTCGCCGCCCACCGCTGAGCGGTCGACCCGGGGCCCTGAGCGCGCTTGCTTCCTGTCCGGGCCGGTCGTGGCCCGGGTCGTGGGTTCGGTCGTGGTCTGGGTCGTGGTCCGGAGGCGCGCCAGAGCGCGGCCCCAGGCACACGACCCGAACCACGACCCAAGCCACGACCCGAACCACGACCTCGCCGATCGGCTGGACGTAGCCGGAGGCGTCAGCTCCGCGTCGACTGGCGAGCGATCAGCTCGGGTGTGAAGAGCACCTGCTGGTGGGTGTGCCCCGTGCTCGTGGCCTCGTCGAGCACCAGGGCTGCGGCCCGGGCGCCGAGCTCCTGCCGGGGCTGGCGCACCGAGGTGAGGGGCACCGCGGCGGCGGCGGCGAAGTCGATGTCGTCGTACCCGACGATCGCCAGCTGCTCGGGGACCCTGGTGCCCGAGCCGATCGCCTGCTGCAGCAGGCCGAGCGCGACGAGGTCGTTGAGGCAGAACGCGGCGGTCGGCCGGCGGGCCGAGGAGAGCCCGGCCAGCCGATCGCCCGCCTCGCGCCCCGCGGCCACGTCGAGCGCCGGCGTGGGCAGGTGCAGCAGCGTGTCGGCCGGCCGCCCCGCCTCCGCCCAGGCCTCCCGGGCGCCCTTGAGCCGGTCGCGCACCTGTCCCAGGTTGTCGGGCCCGCCGACGACCGCGACCCGGGTGTGGCCACGGTCCAGGAGGTGCTCGACAGCCAGGCGGCCGCCGAGCACGTCGTCCACGGCCACGGAGCAGAACGAGTCGTCGGTGCGTCGTCGGTCGACGATGACCAACGGCGTGCCCCGCCGAGCCAGCTCGTCCAACTCAGGGGAATCGGGGTCGACCGGCGTGACCAGCACGCCCTGGACCCGCTGCTGCTCCAGCAGGGCGAGGTGGGCGCGCTCGCGGTCGGCGCGGTTGGCGCTGTTGCACAGCACCACCGTGAGGTCGGCGCCCTCGGCAGCGTCCTCGATGCCCTGCGCCACGTCGGTGAAGAAGGGGTTGCCCGCGTCGAGCATCACGTAGGCGAGGGTGCGGCTGGTGCCGGCCCGCAGCTGGCGCGCCGACTCGTTGCGGACGAAACCCAGCTCGCTCATCGCCTGCTGCACCCGAGCGCGGGTCGCCGGACTGACACGGTCGGGTCGGTTCAGCACGTTGGAGACGGTGCCGAGCGAGACGCCGGCAGCTGCCGCCACGTCCTTGACGGACGCGCTGCGACTGGGGTCGAACGGCACCGGTGCTCCTGCATCTGAGATGGCTTGAAACGATCAATCCTCACACTATCGCTTCTCGAGGCCCTTCTTCCGGATGCAGGACGAGACGAAGTAGGTGAAGTTGAGACGTGGTGCTTGACGAGTGTGACCGCGGCCACCTACCGTGACGGCATCGATTAAAACGTTTCAAAAGGAGGAGTCATGGCAGACGCCACGCTGGTGCTCCAGGACGTGACCAAGTCCTTCGGCGCCGTGGCCGCCCTGCGGTCGGGCAGCCTGACGGTGCGCCCGGGCTCCATCCACGCCCTCGTGGGCGAGAACGGTGCCGGCAAGTCGACCCTGGTCAAGATCGTCTCGGGAGTGCACCGACGCGACGGTGGGCGGTTCGCCTTCCAGGGTCGCGACGTCGACTTCTCCTCGACGGCCGAGTCGAAGGCGGCCGGCATCGCGGTCATCTACCAGGAGCCGACGCTCTTCCCGGACCTCTCGGTCACCGAGAACATCTTCATGGGCCGCCAGCCGTTGGGCCGGGGTCGACGCATCGACCGCGCGCGGATGCACAGCGAGGCGACCGCCCTCTTCGATCGCCTCGGGGTCGCTCTCGACCCGCGCCGCCCCGCCCGCGGCCTCTCCATCGCCGACCAGCAGATCATCGAGATCGCCAAGGCCATCTCGCTCGACGCGGCCCTGCTGGTCATGGACGAGCCGACCGCCGCGCTGAGCGGTGTCGAGGTCGAGCGGCTCTTCGCGGTCGCGCGGAGCCTGCGCGACGAGGGGCGGGCGCTGGTCTTCATCTCGCACCGCTTCGACGAGGTCTTCGACCTGTGCGACACCGTCACCGTGATGCGCGACGGCGAGTACGTCTCCACGCACGCCATCGCCGAGACCGACGTCGAGAGCATCGTCGGGGAGATGGTCGGTCGCGAGGTCGGCGAGCTCTTCCCCAAGACCCCGGCCCCCCTGGGTGACGTTGTCCTCGACGTCGAGGGGCTCTCCTCCGCCGGCGTCTTCCGCGACGTCTCCTTCCAGGTGCGGGCCGGGGAGATCGTCGGCCTGGCCGGACTGGTCGGCGCCGGACGCAGCGAGATCGCCCGAGCGGTCTTCGGTGTCGACGGCTACGACAGTGGCGCCGTCCGGCTCGGCGGGACGCCGGTGGCGCGCAGCAACCCCCGCGCAGCCATCCGGGCCGGCATGGCCTTCGTGCCCGAGGACCGTCGCAAGCAGGGTCTGGTCACCGAGGGCTCCGTGGCGCGCAACGTGGCCGGCGTGATCCGCCGCGGCCTGACCCGCGCGGGGCTGCTCACCTCGGCCGCCGAGAACCGTGCGGCCGCCCCGTGGGCGGCGCGGCTGCAGGTCAAGACGAGTGCCCTCGACATGGACGCCACCACGATGAGCGGCGGCAACCAGCAGAAGGTCGTGATCGCCAAGTGGCTGGCCACCCAGCCGCGGCTGCTGATCATCGACGAGCCCACCCGCGGCATCGACGTGGGGACCAAGGCGGAGGTGCACCGGCTGCTCTCCGACCTGGCCGGCCAGGGGATGGCGATCGTGATGATCTCCTCCGAGCTGCCCGAGGTCCTCGGCATGGCCGACCGTGTCCTGGTCGTCTGCGAGGGGCGCATCACCGCCGAGCTCGACCGTGCCGAGGCCACCCCCGAGAAGGTCATGCACGCGGCCACCCGCACCGGCCCGACCCCCGGGTCCACCCCGACCGCGACCGAGGAGGTGCCGGTGTGAGCACCGCACTGGCCAACGATCCCGCCACCCCGACCCGAGGTGCCCGCGGCACCCAGCTGCTCGGCGCGCTGCTGCGTTCGCGCGAGCTCGCGGTGCTGGTGGTGCTGCTGCTGATCGTGCTCGGCACGACCCTGAAGAGCAACGGATTCCTCTTCAGCTCCGACGGCTTCCGCAACCTGCTGGTGACCCCCTCGCTGCTGCTGCTCCTGGCGGTGGGCCAGACCCTGGTGATCGTCACCCGCAACGTCGACCTCTCGGTCGGGTCGGTGCTCGGCCTCACGGCGTACCTGACCGGCCGCCTCTTCGCCGACAACCCGGGCATCCCCGTCATCGCGGTCTTCGCGGCGGGCCTGGCCATGGGGGCCCTGCTCGGGCTGGTCAACGGGGTGCTGGTCGCGTTCGGCCGGGTGCCGGCACTCGTGATCACCCTGGGCACCCTCTACATCTACCGCGGCATCTTCCTCACCTGGGCCGGCAGCGACCGGATCAACGCCTCCGACATGGACCCGGCCTTCCTGGCCCTGGGCACCCGCAGCATCCTGGGCATCCCGGTACTGACCCTGATCGCGCTCGCGGTGCTCGCGGCGGTCGGCTACTACCTGCACACCGCCCGGGGCGGCCGTGAGCTCTACGCCATCGGCTCCGACCCCGACGCAGCGACGCTCTACGGCCTGAGGGTCACCCGCCGCGTGCTGGTCGCGTTCGTCCTCAGCGGGGCCCTCGCCGGCCTCGCCGGGGTGGTGTACGCCGCTCGCTACGGCACCGTCAGCTCGGGGGCCGGCTCCGGCATCGAGCTGCAGGCCGTGGGGGCGGCCGTCATCGGCGGCGTGGCCATCTTCGGGGGCAGCGGCACCGTGTGGGGCGCCGCCATCGGTGCCTTCCTCCTGGTCACCATCAACCGGGCGCTGCCCATCGTCGGCATCTCCGACTTCTGGCAGCGCGCCGTGGTCGGCGCCCTCATCCTCGCCGCCATCGTCCTGGACCGGGTGCTGGCCAACCGCCAGGAGCGCCGCCTGCGGGAGCAGCAGGGTTCGAGCGCCGCCGAGGCGGCACCGCCCGGACCCGACGGGCCGCCCGTGCTGCCGGCGGGACCGACCGACCCCACGACCCACCACGACGAGGAGGCCCGCGCATGAGCGCCCCCACGCTGAGCGACGCGCCCACCTCCCGCGAGCCCCGAGGCGAGCGGACCTACCCGGCGTACTCCCGGCCCCTGTGGCGCCGCGCGCTGCTGACCCGTGAGTTCGCGGTGGTCGCGCTCCTCGGGGTCGTCTACCTCTACTCGTTCAACGAGGTCCCCGCCTTCGACGGGCCCCTGACGCTGTACTACCTCTTCCTCGACATCGCCCCGATCCTGCTGATCGCGATGCCGATGACGATGGTGATCATCACCGGCGAGATCGACCTGTCCGTCGCCAGCGTCGTCGGGCTCTCGAGCGTGCTGACCGGCGTGCTGCACCAGGACGCCGGACTGTCGATCCCGGTGGCCGCCCTGGTGGCGGTGCTGGTCGGTGGGCTGTGCGGCGCCTTCAACGGCTTCCTGGTCGCCTACGTCGGACTGCCCTCGCTGGCCGTCACCATCGGCACGCTGGCGCTCTACCGGGGGATCGCGGTGGGGCTGCTCGGCACCACCGCCGTCACCGACTTCCCCGAGCACTGGACCGACCTGGCCAAGCAGCGCATCGTCGAGGGCTCGAGCTGGCCGATGGTCCTGGTCCCGTTCCTGCTCCTGCTGCTCTTCACGACCTGGCTGCTGCACTTCTCGACCTTCGGGCGCGGCGTCTACGAGATCGGTCTCAACGACGAGGCGGCCCACTTCACCGGGGTGAACGTCGAGCTCACCAAGTTCTGGCTGTTCGTCTTCGCCGGCGCCGTGGCCGGGTTCGCCGGCGTCTACTACACGCTGCGCTACGGCAGCGCCCGCGGTGACAACGCCACGGGGCTGGAGCTGCAGGTCATCGCGGCCGTGCTGCTCGGCGGCGTGTCGATCTTCGGTGGTCGGGGCGCCCTGCACGGGGTCGTGGCCGGGGCGGTGCTCATCGGCGTCATCTCCAGCGCGATGCGCCTCGAGAACCAGACCGTCAACCTCATCAACATCGTCATCGGGGTGCTCCTCGTGCTCTCCGTGACCTCCACCAGCTTCCTCGCCTGGGCCTCGGGTCTTGCCGCGGGCAGGAGACGGGCGCGGTCGACCGACCGTTCTCGCACGTCGTCCGGCTGACGGCGACCGACCCACCTCTGCACAGCACCAGACAGCACGACACAGCATCCGACAGCACCGGGCGGACCGGGCTGCACCGACGAAAGGGCACCACCATGAAGCTCCACACCCGACGCGCCTCGGGCCTCGCGGCTCTCGCACTCGCCGCCGGCATGAGCCTGACCGCCTGCGGCGGCGACGGCGACGCCGCCTCCGGCTCCGACGGCGGCGACGGTGACGTCACGGTCACGATGCTGCCCAAGAACCTCGGCAACCCCTACTTCGACACCAGCACCTCCGGTGCCGAGGAGGCCGGCGACGAGCTGGGCGTCACCGTCGAGGAGGTCGGCCCCGACGCCGCCTCGCCCGAGGCCCAGGTGCCCTTCATCAACACCGCCGCCCAGCAGGGCGTCGAGGCACTCGTCGTCTCGGCCAACGACCCCACCGCGATCTGCGACGCGCTCGACGAGGCGCGCAGCGCCGGCACCAGCGTCGTCACCTTCGACTCCGACACCGATCCCGAGTGCCGCGACATCTACGTCAACCAGGCCGACGCCGAGGGCATCGCCCAGGTGCAGGTCGACCTGATCGCCGAGCAGATCGGCGACAAGGGCGAGGTGGCGGTGCTCTCGGCCGCCGCCAACGCCACCAACCAGAACGCCTGGATCGAGCTGATGGAGGCGGAGATCGAGGAGAACCACCCCGACATCGAGCTCGTCGACGTGGTCTACGGCGACGACGACGACCAGAAGTCCTTCGACCAGACCGCAGCGCTGCTGCAGCAGTACCCCGACCTGGCCGGCATCATCTCGCCGACCACGGTGGGCATCTCCGCCGCTGCGCGCTACCTCTCGACCTCGAACGCCAAGGGCAGGGTCTCGCTGACCGGCCTCGGCACGCCCAACCAGATGCGCGAGTACGTCGAGGACGGCACCGTCGAGGCGTTCGCACTGTGGAACCCCGCCGACCTCGGCTACCTGGCGACCTTCACCGCCGCCGCGCTGGCCAACGGCGACATCGAGGGCGAGGAGGGCGACACCTTCGAGGCCGGCCGCCTGGGTGAGTACACCGTCGGCGCCGACGGGGTGGTGCTGCTCGGCGACCCGTTCGTCTTCGACGGCGAGAACATCGGCGACTTCGACTTCTGAGTCGTCGGCCCGCTACCCACCCACCCGCAGGAACAGGGAGACCGCCGTGCCGCGCTACTGCTTCACGCTCCAGGTCAGGAAGGACCGGATGACGGAGTACGTCGAGCGGCACCGCGCCGTGTGGCCCGAGATGTGCCAGGCCCTCCACGAGACCGGCTGGCGCAACTACTCCCTGTTCCTGCGGGAGGACGGTCTGCTGGTCGGGTACGTCGAGTCCGACGACCTGGCCGCCTCGCAGACCGCGATGGCCGCCACCGAGGTCAACGCCCGGTGGCAGGCCGAGATGTCGCCGTTCTTCGTCGGCATCGACGCCCGCCCGCCCGACGAGGGGTTCTGGCTGCTCGAGGAGGTCTTCCGCCTGGACGACCAGCTCGCGCCCGCCCCACCTGCCCCACCCGCCGTACCCGCCACCTCGCTACCCGGATCGAGAGCTGACCATGACTGACTTCGCCGCCATCGCGCCCCTGCTGGAGGGCCAGGCCATCGAGCTGCCCTCCTGGGCCTTCGGCAACTCGGGGACCCGCTTCAAGGTCTTCGGCACCCCGGGGACCCCGCGCTCGGTCCAGGAGAAGATCACCGACGCCGCGACCGTGCACCGCTTCACAGGGCTGGCGCCGAGCGTCGCCCTGCACATCCCCTGGGACCTCACCGACGACTGGGCGGCGCTGAGGGCGCACGCTGAGGAGCAGGGGGTCGCCCTGGGCACGATCAACTCCAACACGTTCCAGGACGACGACTACAAGCACGGTGCCCTGACCCACACCGACCCCAAGGTCCGGCAGAAGGCCATCGACCACCACTTCGAGTGCATCGACGTGATGCACCAGACCGGCAGCCGGGACCTGAAGATCTGGCTGGCCGAGGGCAGCAACTACGCGGGCCAGGCCGACCTGCGCGGCCGCCAGGACCGGCTCGCGGAGTCGCTCGCCACGATCTACGAGCGCATCGGCGAGGAGCAGCGCCTGGTGCTGGAGTACAAGTTCTTCGAGCCGGCGTTCTACCACACCGACGTCCCCGACTGGGGCACGTCCTACGCCCAGGTCGCGGCGCTCGGGGAGCGGGCCGTGGTCTGCCTCGACACCGGTCACCACGCCCCCGGGACCAACATCGAGTTCATCGTCATGCAGCTGCTGCGGCTGGGGAAGCTCGGCTCCTTCGACTTCAACTCCCGCTTCTACGCCGACGACGACCTGATCGTGGGCTCGGCGGATCCCTTCCAGCTCTTCCGGATCCTCTTCGAGGTGATCCGGGGCGGCGGCTACGGGCCCGCCAACCCCGACGGCCACAGCGACGTCGCCTTCATGCTCGACCAGTGCCACAACGTGGAGGAGAAGATCCCCGGGCAGATCCGCTCGGTCCTCAACGTGCAGGAGATGACCGCCCGGGCGCTCCTGGTCGACCGTGTGGCCCTGGCCTCGGCCCAGGAGGCCGGTGACGTCCTCGGTGCTCACGAGGTGTTCATGGACGCCTTCAGCACCGACGTGCGCGCCGACCTGGCCGCCTGGCGCGAGGAGCGTGGCCTGCCCGCGCACCCGATGCGCGCCTACGCCGAGTCCGGCTACCAGCAGCAGATCGAGTCCAGCCGCGTCGGCGGCACCCAGCTCAGCTGGAACTGACCCTTCCCCTTAGGACGTGAAAGGCATCATGACCAACCCCACCCCGAGCACCGCCGCCGCGCTGATCGCGCGCTCCAACCGTCTCGGCGCCGACCCCAAGAACACCAACTACGCGGGCGGCAACACCTCGGCCAAGGGTTCCGAGACCGACCCGGTCACCGGCGAGCCCGTCGAGCTGCTGTGGGTCAAGGGGTCCGGCGGAGACCTGGGCACCCTGACCGAGAAGGGCCTGGCCGTGCTGCGGCTGGACCGGATGCGCGCCCTCGTCGACGTCTACCCCGGCGTCGAGCGCGAGGACGAGATGGTCGCCGCCTTCGACTACTGCCTGCACGGCAAGGGCGGTGCCGCGCCGTCGATCGACACCGCGATGCACGGCCTCGTCGACGCCCCGCACGTCGACCACCTGCACCCCGACTCCGGCATCGCGATCGCGACCGCGGCCGACGGGCAGGAGCTGACCACCACGATCTTCGGCGACCGCGTCGTCTGGGTGCCGTGGCGCCGCCCCGGTTTCCAGCTCGGCCTCGACATCGCCGAGATCAAGGAGAAGAACCCGCAGGCGGTCGGCTGCATCCTGGGCGGGCACGGCATCACCGCTTGGGGCCAGACCTCCGAGGAGGCCGAGGCGAACAGCCTGTGGATCATCGACACCGCCGCGGCGTACATCGACGAGCACTCACGGCCCGAGCCCTTCGGCCCCGCCCTCGACGGGTACGCCGCCCTGCCGGCGGACGAGCGGCGCGCCAAGGCCGCCGCGCTCGCCCCCACCATCCGCGGCATCGCCTCGGTCGACCGCCCCATGGTCGGTCACTTCACCGACTCCGACGTGGTGCTGGACTTCCTGGCCGCCTCCGAGCACCCCCGCCTGGCTGCCCTGGGCACCTCCTGCCCCGACCACTTCCTGCGGACCAAGGTCAAGCCGCTCGTGCTCGACCTGCCCGCCGGCGCCGGCGTGGAGGAGAGCATCGCCCGGCTCAAGGAGCTGGCGAGCGCCTACCGCGAGGACTACCAGGGGTACTACGACCGCCACGCCACCGCCGACTCGCCCGCCATCCGCGGCGCCGACCCGCTGATCGTGCTGGTGCCGGGCGTGGGCATGTTCAGCTTCGGCAAGGACAAGCAGACCGCGCGCGTGGCCGGGGAGTTCTACACCAACGCCATCAACGTGATGCGCGGCGCCGAGGGGCTCTCGACGTACGCCCCCATCGACGAGGCCGAGAAGTTCCGCATCGAGTACTGGGCCCTCGAGGAGGCCAAGCTGCAGCGGATGCCGAAGCCGAAGCCGCTCGCCACCCGGATCGCCCTGGTCACCGGTGCTGCCGGCGGCATCGGCCGGGCCACCGCCCAGAAGCTGGCGGCCGAGGGGGCCTGCGTGGTCGTCGCCGACCTCGACCTCGCCAGGGCCGAGGCCGCCGCCGCCGAGATCGGTGGTCCCGACGTGGCGATCGGGGTGGCCGCCGACGTCAGCAAGGCCGACGCCGTGCAGGCCATGGTCGACGCCGCGGTGCTCGCCTTCGGCGGCCTCGACCTGGTCGTCAACAACGCCGGGCTGTCGTTGTCGAAGTCGCTGCTCGAGACCACCGAGGCCGACTGGGACCTGCAGCACGACGTGATGGCCAAGGGCTCGTTCCTCGTCTCGAAGGCCGCGGCCAAGGTGCTCATCGAGCAGGAGATGGGCGGCGACATCGTCTACATCTCGTCGAAGAACTCCGTCTTCGCCGGCCCCAACAACATCGCCTACTCCGCCACCAAGGCCGACCAGGCCCACCAGGTGCGGCTGCTGGCCGCCGAGCTCGGCGCCCACGGGGTCAAGGTCAACGGCGTCAACCCCGACGGTGTCGTGCAGGGCTCGGGGATCTTCGCCTCGGGCTGGGGCGCCAACCGTGCCGCGGTCTACGGCGTCGAGGAGAAGGACCTGGGCAAGTTCTACGCGCAGCGCACCATCCTCAAGCGCGAGGTGCTGCCCGAGAACATCGCGAACGCGGTCTTCGTGCTGTGCGGGCCCGACATGACGCACACCACCGGCCTGCACGTCCCGGTCGACGCAGGTGTCGCCGCGGCCTTCCTCCGATGACGGGCGGGGACGCCGGGGTGCGGGTCGCGGCCGTCGACCTGGGCGCCACGAGCGGCCGGGTCATGGCCGGCACCGTCACCCCGGCGACCCTGAGCCTGGAGGAGGTGCACCGCTTCCCGAACGGTGGCGTGCGTGCCGGTGGCGCGCTGTTCTGGGACGTGCTGGGCATCCACCGCGAGATGCTGGTCGGGATCGCCGAGGTGGCCCGCACCGGACGCCTCGACGGCATCGGCATCGACTCCTGGGCCGTCGACTACGGATTGCTGGACCGCGACGGCCAGCTGTTGGGCAACCCCTACAGCCACCGCGACACCCGCACCGACGGGGTCATGGCCCGGGTGCTGGAGCAGGTCGGCGCCGACGAGATGTACGCCGTCACGGGGCTCCAGCAGCTGCCGTTCAACACCATCTACCAGCTGGTGGCGGCCCGGGGGACCGCAGCGCTGGAGTCGGCCGACTCGCTGCTGCTGCTGCCCGACCTGCTCGGCTACTGGCTCACCGGCGAGGTCGGTGCCGAGCGCACGAACGCCTCGACCACCCAGCTCTACGACGTCACCACCCAGGACTGGTCGGTCGAGCTGGCCAAGCGGGTCGGCCTGCCGTGGGCGGTGCTACCGCCGCTGCGCGACCCCGGGTCCGTCGTCGGCCCCCTGCTCCCCGACCTGGCCGAACAGGTGGGCGCCGACCCCGGCACACCCGTGGTGGCCGTGGGCTCGCACGACACCGCCTCGGCGGTCGTCGGGGTGCCGGCCGAGGGTGACGACGTCGCCTACATCTCCTCGGGCACCTGGTCGCTGGTCGGCCTCGAGCTGGACCGTCCGGTCCTCACCGAGGCGGCGAGGCTGGCCGACTTCACCAACGAGGGCGGCGTCGACGGCACCATCCGCTTCCTGAAGAACGTGATGGGGCTGTGGGTGCTCTCGGAGTCGGTGCGCCAGTGGCAGCACGAGCGCGTCGCCGGTGCCGACCTGGCCACGCTGCTCGACGCGGCCGCGGGCCTGACCCCGCTGCGCACGGTCGTCGACATCAACGCCCCGCGCCTGCTGCCACCCGGCGACATGCCCGCCCGCATCCGGGCGCTCGCCCACGAGGCCGGCGAGCCGGTGCCACAGACACCGGCCGAGGTGACCCGCACGATCCTCGACTCGCTGGCGCTGGCCTACCGGCGCCACCTGCGCAGCGCCGCCGAGCTCTCGGGCCGCTCCTTCGACATCGTGCACGTGGTGGGCGGCGGGTCGCAGAACCACCTGCTGTGCCAGCTCACCGCCGACGCCCTGGGCGTGCCGGTGCTCGCCGGCCCCGCCGAGGCCGCGGCCCTGGGCAACGTGCTCGTGCAGGCGCGGGCGCTCGGCGCCGACCTGCCCGACCTGGCGGCGATGCGGGCGCTGGTGCGGCGTACGCACGGGCTGCGACGCTTCGAGCCCCGCCCGGGTCTCGACTGGGACGCCGCCGAGGTCCGGGTCGTCCGCGGGGGCGGATGAGTCCAGGAGGAGCAGAGCAGGAGCAGGAGGCATGACATGACGGGGTCGGGCAGCCCCGGGTCCGGTGCTCCCTGGGCACCCGACGAGACCGACGTCCGGATCCTCGGGGCCCTGGCGCGCGGGCAGACGCTGCGCGCCGTCGCGCGCAGCGTCGGTCTGTCGGAGCGGACCGTGCGGCGGCGGTTGCGCGCCGCCGCCGAGGAGATCGGGGTGGAGTCGACCATCGAGGCCGTGGTGCACGCCGTGCGCAGCGGCGTGATCTGAGCGGATCTGGTCGCCGCCTGCTGAATCGTGTCAACCCTCCCGAGCAGGTGTCCGATACCGGCCAAGGGATTCCCGTCATGAATCGATTCATCTAGGGTCCGTCGAAGTGATGTGACGGCAGTCACCGACCCAGCAGAAGTGGATGGTCCATGCTCAGACGTCTCGTAGTCCTCTCGCTCGCCTCGGCGACGGCTCTCTCGGGGGTAGCGGCGCTCCCCGGGCAGCCCGGTGCCACGGCCGCCCCGGCGCTCGCAGCCGGACCGCTCTCCGCCCAGGACGCGCAGGCGCCCACCGGCCTGTCCGTCGACGGGATCGCGCGGCGCCTCGACGTCGACGAGGCGCCCGACTTCGGCTGGCACGTGGGCTCCGCGGCACAGAGCGGCTACCAGGTGGTCGTGTCCACCGACGCCGCGCTCGCCGCGTCCGGTGAGGGTGACGTCTGGGACAGCGGCCAGGTGGCGTCCGACCAGCAGCGTGGGGTCACCTACGAGGGCCCGGCCCTCGAGGCGTCAGAGCGCTACTACTGGGCCGTGCGCACCTGGGACGGCCAGGACGTCGCCTCGGCGTGGTCGGAGGCGGCCGAGCTGGGCACCGGACCGGGCGCGTCGTGGACGTCGTCGACCCCGATCTGGACCCCCGACGGGTTCGGCAACTGGGCCGACTACACGGTCGAGACCGACTTCACCGTGGTCCGCAACGCCGCCACCCTCACCTTCCGCACGAGTGCGGCCGACTCGGGCTACCTGTGGCAGGTCCGCAGCGACACCGACACGCTGCGGACCCACGAGGGCACCACGCTGGTCGACGAGGTCGCGCTCGGAGACCTGGGCATCTCGATCGAGGAGGGCGAGCAGCACCACCTCGAGGTCGAGGTGCGAGGCTCCTCGGTGCGCACCTGGATCGACGACGTCCTGGTGCACGAGGACGACGCACTGACCACCTTCGCCGGCGGCGGCGTGGGCTTCCGCAGCGGCAGGTCCGAGGAGGCGCGGTTCGACGACCTGACGGTCACCGCCGCCGGTGGCGAGACCCTCTACTCCAACAACTTCGAGGGTCCGGTGCCCGAGCTGCCCCGCCTGGGCACCAGCGACGGCCGGCTGGTCGTGGCCCCGTCCGAGCAGGACTTCCTGGCCGGTTCGTGGTCGAACTACACCTTCTCCGCCACGATGAGCATCGCGGAGGTCGCCAGCGGGCTGACCTTCCGCGCCACCGACGCCCGCAACGGCTACATGTGGCAGCTGCGGGCCGACAACCGCCTGGTGCCGCACGTGCAGGTCGACGGCACCTTCTCGCTGCTGAAGTCGGTCTCCCTGCCGGCCGGCACCCTGCGCCAGGGCACGCCGTTCGCGGTGCGCATCGAGGTCGTCGGCGAGACCATCCGGACCTGGATCGACGACGTGCTCGTCGACACGACCGTGGACCCCACCTTCCGCCGCGGCTACGTCGGCCTGCGCAACGGCTCCTCCGAGTCGGGCACCGTGGACGACGTCGAGGTCGTCGAGGCGAGCACCGGGGCCACGCTGCTGGAGGACGACTACTCCGAGGGCAACGGCTCCTTCGCCTGCGGCACCGCGACCGACGGCGTGCTCAAGGTCGCCAAGCGTGAGGTCTGCCTGGTCCAGGGGCTCGACACCAGCTGGGCCTTCCTGCGCGGCGAGGTCGAGCTCGCCGACAAGCCGATCGCCTGGGCGACCCTCTTCGCGACCGGGTCCAGCGCCGAGCCGGCCAAGCAGTACGTGCACAAGGCCTACGTCAACGGCGAGTTCGTGGGCCTGGGCCCGACCCACGCGATCGGCGACGAGGCCCGCTACGACGGCTTCGACGTCACCGACCTGCTGGTCCCCGGACGCAGCAACGCCGTCGGGGCACTCGCCTACACCACCAAGGACCACGCGTTCCAGGCCGAGCTGGTCGTCGAGTACGCCGACGGCACCCGCGACGTCCTGGGCACCGGACCGACGTGGCGGGCCATGCCTGGCTACGCCGTCTACCCCGCGGCCGGCAGCATCGGCACCGGCTTCTACGCGGCTCCCAAGGAGAACCTCGACGCCCGTGAGTTCCCCTGGGGCTGGGACGAGCCCGGGTTCGACGACGCGGGCTGGCGCGCCGCCGCGGTGCGGCCCGCCATCGGTGACCTCGTGGCCACGCCCACCGACAAGGTCGAGCAGCAGCTGCACGAGCCGGTGGACGTCACCCAGCGCGACGGCGGCAGCTACGTCGTCGACTTCGGTCGCTCCTGGATCGGTGGTGTCGACTACACCGTCGAGGGCCCGCCGGGCACCGAGGTCGAGCTGCGCTTCGGCGAGGTGCTGAACCCGGACGGGTCGGTGCGCTACCAGCTCAACACCACCAACACCTACCTCGACGTGGTCACGCTGGGCGAGGGCGAGCACACGCTGCAGACCTGGGGCGCACGGGTCTTCCGCTACGTCGAGGTCGTCGGGGCCCCGGCCCCGGTCACGGCCGAGAACCTGCGGGCGCTGGCGCTGGTCTACCCCTTCGACGCCTCCGCCTCCGCCTTCGCGGCCTCGGACCCCGACATCGAGGCGGTCTACGAGCTGTCGAAGAACTCCATCGAGGCGCTGAACCTCAACTTCTACACCGACTCGTGGACCCGGGAACGGATCAACTACGAGGCCGACGGCTACCTGCAGCAGATGTCGACCCTCTACCTGATGGACGACCTGTCGCTCGGGCGCTACTCCATGGACTACTTCAAGAACAACCGCACCTGGCCCACGGAGTGGCCGATCTACGTGGTGCTGGCCGTGCGGGACGCCTGGCGGCAGACCGGTGACCTGAGCCAGGCCGAGGAGTACTACTCCAACCTCGAGGACAAGCTGCCCACCGAGTGGGTGGAGGAGAGCACCGGGCTCGTGCGCAAGACCACGGGCTCCGACGGCTGCAGCAGCCGCACCGAGTGCGACATCGTGGACTGGCCGCGCAGCGAGCGTGACGGCTACGAGTTCCGCCAGTACAACACCGTGCTCAACGCGCTGTCCTACCGCGCCTTCCGCGACATGGCGGAGATGGCGCAGGCGCTGGGCCGGGACGCCGACGTGGTGACCTACACCGACCTCGCCGACGGGGTGCGCAGCGGTCTCAACGAGCGCCTCTACGACCCGACGACCGGACGCTACGACGACGGTCTCGACGCCGAGCTGCAGCCCACCGGCCACGCCTCGGTGCACGCCAGCGCCTTCGCGCTCGCCTTCGGCGTCCCCACCGACGACGAGGCCGGCAAGGTCGCCGACTACGTCGCCTCGCGCGGCATGGCCTGCAGCGTCTACTGCGCCGCGTTCCTCGTGAAGGGCCTCTACGACGGCGGCAACGGCCAGGCCGCGCTCGACATGCTCACGACCGGCACCGGCGTCCGCAGCTGGCTGAACATGATCGACCTGGGTGCCGGCGCGACGATGGAGGCGTGGGACCCCTCCCTCAAGTCGAACCTCACCTACTCCCACCCCTGGGCGGCCTCGCCCGCCTTCAACGTGCCGGCCGGCCTCTTCGGCATCCAGCCGGAGTCGGCGGGGTACGCGAGCTTCCGGGTGAAGCCGCAGCCGGGCGACCTCGAGTGGGCGAGCATCAAGACTCCCACGGTGCGTGGCTCGGTCGGTGTCGCCTTCGACCACGGTGAGCAGGGCGACCTCCGGGTCGTGACATCGGTGCCGGGCAACACCACGGCCACCGTGCTGGTGCCCACCGAGCAGACCGGTCCGACCACGCTGTACGTCGACGGGGTGGCGCGCACGGTCGTGGCCTCGGACGGCTTCCTCGAGGTGCGCAGGGTCGGGACCGGGTGCCACCTGCTGAGCACCGAGGCCGAGGTCGAGCCCTCCACGCGCCTCACCGACGTGTGCACGGAGCCGTTGGCCGAGGGCGCCGCGGTGACCGCCGCGATCGAGCCGTCGGGCCGTGAGGGCTGGGCGGGCGCCGGTGCCGAGCTGGTGCTGGACGTCACCGGCGGGGTCGGCGGCCGAGAGGTCGAGTACGCCCTGGACGGTGGCGAGTGGACCTCCTACGAGACCCCGGTGGCGCTGCCCGCGGGCCAGTACCCGGTGGCCTACCGGCTGCTCGAGGACGAGGAGGTCGTGGACGCCGGCAGCATCGAGGCGAGGATCGACCTCGTCGAGCCGAGCGTGCGCGCCGAGGTCGACGAGGACCGTGTCCTCACCGTCACCGGTGAGGACGCCGACTCCGGCGTGGCCCTGGTGGAGATCCGCGAGGACGACGGCTCCTGGACCGAGTACGTCGAGCCGGTGCAACTGGACGGCGGTGCGCACACGATCGCTGCCCGGTCGACCGACCTGGCCGGCAACACGAGCGAGGTCACGACCCTCGAGGTCGACGCCGTGGCGTCGGTCGTGTCGGGTGAGCTGGTCCCGGTGCGGGCGAGCGCCGGCAAGGTCGTGCTGCGCCTGGAGCTGACGGGTGAGCAGGCGGCTGAGGTGCCGGTCTCGGTCTCCACGTCGCGCACGCGGCTCCTCGACCGTCTGACGGTGCAGGACGCCGGTACGTCGCGGCGGGTGGTCGTGTCGCCGCACGGTAGGCGCACCGGGACCGCCGAGGTGCGCCTGGTGATCGGCGAGGGCGAGCAGGCCAGCGAGGTGGTCGCCCGGGTGGTGGCCGCCGGGAACCGGTGGAACACCGTCGAGGGCACCCCGGGGACGGACATCGTCTTCGGTCGAGGCGGTCGTGACGTGCTGCGTGGTGGCGGGGGTGTCGACGTGCTGGTCGGCGGCGCCGGTCGCGACGTGCTGCGGGGCGGGGCCGGCGACGACCTGCTGGTGGGTCTCGGTGGGCGTGACCGGATGCGTGGCGGGCGCGGCGCCGACACCTTCGTCGGCAGTGCGCGGGCCGACCGCTGGCTCGACTTCGACGCCTCGGAGGGCGACCGCGTCGGGTGAGGTGGGACCGACGTCCTGGCCGGGTCCCGCACGGGGCCCGGCCAGGCGCCGTCCGGCGTCGCCTGCCGGTTGTAACGTTTCACTGCATCTGAGAGAGTGGTCACATGCGAGTCGCCCTGTCGGTCACCTGCGTCAACGACGCGATGTTCCCCGAAACCGGCAAGGCGGTCGTGCGGCTCCTGCGGCGCCTCGGCTGCGAGGTGGACTTCCCGGCGGCCCAGACCTGCTGCGCCCAGCCGATGGTCAACACCGGCTACCTCGACGAGGCGGTGCCGGTGGTGCGGACCTACGTCGACGCCTTCGCCGGGTACGACGCGGTCGTCACCCCGAGCGGGTCGTGCGCCGGGTCGGCGCGTCACCAGCACGCGCTGGTGGGCCGTCGTGGCGCCGAGAACGGCAGCGACCCGGGGCTGGGCGCGGCGGTGGCGGGTGCGCCGCCGACGTACGAGCTCTCGGAGTTCCTCGTCGACGTGCTGGGCGTGGTCGACGTGGGGGCCTACTTCCCGCACACGGTGACCTACCACCCGACGTGCCACTCGCTGCGGATGCTGGGGGTCGGTGACCGGCCTCGGCGGCTGCTGGAGGCGGTGCGGGGGCTGCGGCTGGTCGAGCTGTCCGGCGCGGAGGAGTGCTGCGGCTTCGGCGGCACCTTCGCGGTGAAGAACGCCGACACGTCGGTGGCGATGGGCGCCGACAAGGCGCGGCACGTGCGCTCGACCGGCGCCGAGGTGCTGGTCGCCGGCGACAACTCCTGCCTGATGCACGTGGGCGGGGTGCTGTCGCGGCAGCGCTCGGGGGTGCGGGTGGTGCACCTGGCCGAGGTGCTGGCGGCCACCGAGGGCACGGAGGGGCAGTCGTGAGTGGGACGTTCGTGGGGATGCCGGCCTTCCCGGAGGCGGCGCGCGCGGCGCTGGGCGACACCCAGCTGCGCCACAACCTGGCGCACGCGACCGGGGTGATCCGCGGCAAGCGGGCGGCCGTGGTCGGCGAGCTGGAGCAGGCCGGGATCTGGGAGGACCTCCGACTGGCCGGGGCCGCGGTCAAGCAGCGTGCCCTCGACGACCTGGCCACCCACCTCGAGGAGCTGGAGCGCACCCTCACCGCGGCGGGTGCGACCGTGCACTGGGCGCGCGACGCCGCCGAGGCCAACGCGATCGTGGCCGAGGTCGCCCGGGCCCACGGGGCCGACGAGGTGGTCAAGGTCAAGTCGATGGCGACCCAGGAGATCGGCCTCAACGAGGCGCTGGAGGCGCAGGGGATCGCGGCGTGGGAGACCGACCTGGCCGAGCTGATCGTGCAGCTGGGCGAGGACCTGCCCTCGCACATCCTGGTGCCGGCCATCCACCGCAACCGTGCCGAGATCCGCGAGATCTTCCTGCGCCGCATGGCCGACGTCGGCCGCCCCGCCCCCGCCGGCCTGACCGACGAGCCCGCCGTGCTCGCCGGGGCCGCCCGCGAGCACCTGCGCGAGAAGTTCCTGCGCGCCAAGGTCGGCGTCTCGGGGGCGAACTTCGCGGTGGCCGAGACCGGCACGCTGGTGGTGGTGGAGTCGGAGGGCAACGGGCGGATGTGCCTGACCCTGCCCGAGGTGCTCGTCAGCGTGGTCGGTATCGAGAAGGTCGTGCCGACCTGGGCCGAGCTCGACCCGCTGCTGCGGCTGCTGCCGCGATCCTCGACCGGGGAGCGGATGAACCCCTACACCTCCACCTGGTCGGGCACCACGCCCGGCGACGGGCCTCAGGAGGTGCACGTGGTGCTGCTCGACAACGGACGCACCCGCGCGCTGGCCGACGAGACCGGGCGCCAGGCGCTGCGCTGCATCCGCTGCTCGGCCTGCCTGAACGTCTGCCCGGTCTACGAGCGCACCGGCGGGCACGCCTACGGCTCGGTCTACCCCGGTCCGATCGGGGCGATCCTGAACCCGCTGCTGGCCGATCCCGACGAGCCGGACGCGGGCGCCCGGGCGCAGACCGACTCGCTGCCCTACGCCTCGTCGTTGTGCGGGGCCTGCTTCGAGGCCTGCCCGGTGCGCATCGACATCCCCGAGGTGCTGGTGCACCTGCGCTCCAAGGTCGTCGACTCCCACCGCGCCGACCGGGTGCCGAAGGCCGAGGCGGTGGCGATGCGGGCCGCGGCCTGGGTCCTCGCCGACGCCTCCCGCCTGGGTCTGGTCGAGAAGGCCTCCGGTCTGTCGGGCCGGGTGCTGTCGCGGCTCTCGCGCACCACGCTGCCCGGCGGTCGCGCCGCGGCGGGCCGCCTGCCCGGCCCGGGTGCTGCGGCCTGGACCGGCGCCCGCGACCTGCCCGCCCCGCCGGCGGAGTCCTTCCGGGCCTGGTGGGCCCGCACCGGCGGTGGGAGCGGTGAGCCGGCAACCGACCTGCCGAGCCGGACGGTTGCCGACGCACCGCCCCCGGCGACGCCGTACGACGACCCGCACCCGGTTGCTGCGCCGGCGGTGAGCCCGCAACCGGAACCGGCCCCCGGACGGTTGCCACCTCACCGCTCCGACGACAAGCTCGACGCCCCCGCCGACCCGACCGGTGCCAGAGCCGAGGTCCTGGGGCGGGTCCGCGCGGCGCTCGAGGGGGTCGCCCCGACGCCGGAGCCGGTCGTGGCCCCGGTCGGCACGCCGGGCTCGCCCGCCGAGGTCGTCGGCCTGTTCGCCGAGCGGGTCGCCGACTACCGCGCCGTGGTCGAGCGGGTCGGGGCCGCCGACCTCGCCGAGCACCTGGCGTCGCTCTTCGCCCCGACCGACCGGGTCGTCGTGCCGCCCGGGACCGACCCGGCGCTGCTCGCGGCGCTGGGGGAGCGGGCCGTGGCCGACGACGACCTGTCGGCCGCCGACCTCGACGCCCTCGCCGCCGTGGTCACCACTGCCAGCGTCGGGGTCGCCGAGACCGGCACGATCGTGCTCGACCACGGGCCCGGGCAGGGCCGCCGGGCGCTGAGCCTGGTGCCCGACCGGCACGTGTGCCTGGTGCGCGCCGACCAGGTCGTGCCCGACGTCCCCGACGCGGTGGCCCGGCTGGCCGCAGCGGTGGAGGACGGCCGCGCGCTGACCTGGATCAGCGGCCCCTCGGCCACCAGCGACATCGAGCTCGACCGGGTCGAGGGCGTCCACGGCCCCCGCCGGCTGCACGTCGTCGTCGTCGAGGACCGCGCGTGAGCGCGGCGCCGGTCCGCAACTGGGCCGGCAACCACGGCTACCGGTTCGGGGCCTTCGCCGAGCCGACGAGCCTGGCCGAGCTCCAGGAGGTGGTGTCGCAGGCCGAGCGGGTGCGGGTGCTCGGCACCGGCCACTCCTTCAACGCCCTGCCCGACACGACCGGCACGCTGGTCTCGCTGCGCCGGATGCCCGACGCGGTGCGCGTCGACCCGCAGCGAGCGGTGGCCGCCGTGGGCGGGGGAGTGCCGTACGCCCGGGTGGTCACCGAGCTGCACCGGCGCGGCTGGGCCCTGCCCACCACCGGGTCGCTGCCCCACATCTCCGTGGCCGGCGCCGTCGCCACCGGCACCCACGGCTCGGGCGTGGGCCACCAGGTGCTGGCGGGCCCGGTCTCGGCGATCACCACGGTGCTGGGCGACGGCTCGCTGCACACCGCCCGCCGCGGCGAGCCCGGCTTCGAGGGCCACGTGGTCGCCCTGGGCGCCACCGGGGTCGTGGTCGACCTCGAGCTCGACCTGGTGCCGACGTACGACGTCGTCCAGCAGCTGCACCCCGGGCTGACCTGGCGCGACCTGCTCGCCGACCCGGCGGCGGTGCTCGCGCTCGGCAGCAGCGTCAGCGTCTTCACGCTCTGGAGCGGTGCCGACGACGAGCCGGTGGGCGAGGTGCTGGTCAAGCAGCGCACCGACGCCGACCCGGCCACCACCCCCGACCGCGAGCGGCTCCTCGCCCGGTTGGGCGACCCGCGGCCGCCCGAGGCCCCCTCGAGCGTCCTGGGCGACGGCGACAACCTGACGCCGCGCGGCGGCGCCGGGCCGTGGCACACGCGCATGCCCCACTTCCGCCACGACCGCGAGCCCAGCTGGGGCGACGAGCAGCAGAGCGAGTGGTTCGTGCCGCTCGAGCGGGCCGCCGAGGCGGTCGACGCGGTGCGCTCGGTCGCCGACGTCCTCGCCCCGGCCCTGATCGCCGGCGAGCTGCGCAGCATCGGCGCCGACGACATCTGGCTCTCGATGGTCCACGGCCGCGACTCGCTGGCGCTGCACTTCACCTGGCGCAACGACGACGCCCTGGTCGGCGAGGCCGTCCGTGCGGTCGAGGCCGCGCTGGCGTCGTACGACGCCCGCCCGCACTGGGGCAAGGTCGCCGGCCCGGTCGACGTCGACCGGCTCTACCCGCGGGCGGCCGACTTCCGGGCGCTGCGGCGCACCCTGGACCCCGCCGGGGTGTTCGTCAACGACCACCTCGAGCACCTCGGCCTGGTCTGACCGCGGGCCCGACCGGGCAGCCGGTGGGCGCCGATCGACCCCATCCGGGTGCCCGACCGGGCCGGAACGGTGGGAAGCGGGTCCCGCCAGGCGGACGATCCGGTCCCAATCGGGCACCACTCGGGCATCCGGTTACCGCCAACCGGACTCGCCACGGACATGTGACGAGGGGCACCATGGAGGGGTACCGCTCGCCGTGACACCAGTCACAGCCCGACTCGGCCCGAACGGGCACACCCGGAGAGGAGATCGACATGGAAGCCGTCCGGCGCCAGCGCGAGATCCTCGACCGGGCCCGGTCCGACGGCCGGGTCGACGTCGTCGCCCTGGCCAACGACCTGGGCGTGGCTCCCGAGACCGTGCGTCGCGACCTGCGCCACCTGGCCGACCGCGGGGTCGTCCAGCGGGTGCACGGCGGGGCCTACCCCGTCGAGAGCGCCGGCTTCGAGAGCGACCTCGCCGCCCGGACCCTCAGCGGGGTCAGCCAGAAGCGTCGGGTGGCCGCGGCCGCCGCCGAGCACCTCGAGGGCGCCGAGACCATCTACGTCGACGAGGGCTTCACCCCGCAGCTGGTGGCCGAGGCGCTGCGGCCCGAGGGGCCGCTGACCGTGGTCACCTCCTCGCTGCTCACCGCCACGGCGCTGGCCGGCCAGGCCGGCGTGACCGTGCTGGTGCTCGGCGGCCGGGTGCGCGGGCGCACCATGGCCACCGTCGACCACTGGGCCACCAGGATGCTCGACGACCTGGTCATCGACCTGGCCTTCCTGGGCGCCAACGGCGTGTCCCGCGAGCACGGGCTGACCACCCCCGACCCGGCCGTGGCCGCGGTCAAGAACCTGGTCGTCCAGCGCTCGCGACGACGCGTCTTCGTCGGGGTCGCCAAGAAGTTCGGGGTCTCGAGCTTCTGCCGCTTCGCCGACATCACCGATTTCGAGGCTCTGGTCACCGACACGGGTCTCAGCGCCACCGAGGCGCACCGCTATGCAGCACTCGGACCCCAGGTGGTGCGCGCCTAGCCGGCGCGCCCCTCTCCCGCTGACCGTCGCCCGACGGTCGGCCTGCCGGCCACGCCCGTGACCGGTGCCAGACCGCACACGCACGACCTCATGGAGGACTGAAGATGGGCACCACGACAAAGCGGCTCGCCGCAGCCGCCATCGCACCCGCGGTGGCAGGCCTCGTACTCAGCGGATGCGCAGGCGCCGGTGGGGGCGGGGAGGCCGGCACCGACGGGGAGGGTGGCGCGATCACCGTCCTCATGGTCGGCAACCCGCAGATGCAGGACATCCAGCAGATCACCGAGGACACCTTCACCGCCGACACCGGCATCGAGGTCAACTACACGGTGCTGCCCGAGAACGAGCTGCGCGACAAGGTCACCCAGGACGTCGCCACCGGCGCCGGGCAGTACGACGTGGTCTCGGTGGGCGCCTACGAGGTGCCGATCTGGGCCAAGAACGGCTGGCTCAAGCCGCTCGACGAGTACGTCGAGGGCGACGACGAGTACGACGTCGACGACCTGCTCGACCCGATGATCGCCTCGCTGTCCTCCGACGACCAGCTCTACGCGCTCCCGTTCTACGGCGAGTCCTCGTTCCTGATGTACCGCAAGGACGTGCTCAAGGACGAGGGCCTCGAGATGCCCGAGCGGCCCACCTGGGACGAGGTCGCCGACATCGCGGCCAAGGTCGACGGCGCCCAGCCGGGCATGAAGGGGATCTGCCTGCGCGGGCTGCCGGGCTGGGGCGAGATGTTCGCTCCGCTGACGACGGTGGTCAACACGTTCGGCGGCACCTGGTTCACCGAGGACTGGGAGGCCCAGGTCGATGGCCCCGAGTTCACCGAGGCCGTGCAGTTCTACGTCGACCTGGTGCGCGAGCACGGTGAGGCCGGCGCCTCGCAGGCGGGCTTCACCGAGTGCCTCAACGCGATGAGCCAGAGCAAGGTCGCGATGTGGTACGACGCCACCTCGGCCGCCGGCTCCCTGGAGGACCCCAAGGTCAGCAACGTGGCCGGGAAGATCGGCTACGCCTTCGCGCCGGTCAAGGAGACCGACTCCAGCGGCTGGCTGTGGACCTGGTCGTGGGCGATGCCCGAGACCACCACCAACTCCGACGCGGCCGCCGAGTTCATGAAGTGGGCCACCTCGAAGGAGTACGAGCAGACCGTCGGCGAGGAGCTCGGCTGGTCGCGGCTGCCCGCGGGCAAGCGTGAGAGCACCTACGAGATCCCCGAGTACCAGGAGGTCTCGGAGGCCTTCGGCCCGATCACGCTGCAGGCCATCGAGGAGGCCGACCCGACCGACCCGGGCGTCCAGCCCCGCCCGACCGTGGGCGTCCAGTTCGTCGGCATCCCCGAGTTCGCCGACCTCGGCACCAAGGTCTCGCAGGAGATCTCGGCCGCCATCGCCGGCAGGGGCACCGTCGAGGAGGCGCTGGCCCAGGGCCAGAAGCTCGCCGAGGAGGTCGCGGCCGAGTACCAGTGACCACGCCCGGGCGGGTCGGCGCGAGCCGGCCCGCCCGGTCCCCGCGCCGGCGTCGCCGACGTAGACCCCGCTCCACCCGCCCCATCTCGCACCACGTCGAGACCGCCCGACCGGAGGACGCATGAGTGCCACCGCCACCCCGGCGCCGGAGGACCAGGCCCGTTCGGGCCACCGCTCCCGCCCGCCTCGCCACGAGCTGACCCGCGCCCAGAAGTGGCGTCGCCGCGGCCCGCTGATGCCGGCGCTGATCTTCACGATCATCGTCACCCAGCTGCCGTTCCTGCTCACCATCGCCATCTCGACGCTGAACTGGAACGTTCTGCAGCCCGGGGACAAGAACTTCCTCGGGATGGGCAACTTCAGCTCGTTCGCCGGGTTCGACAACTACCGGACCGTCTTCACCGACAGCCGGCTGCGCGACGCCGTGGTCAACACCATGGTGCTCACCGTCTCGGTGGTCCTGATCAGCATGCTGCTGGGCCTGATGCTCGCGCTGCTGCTGGACCGCAAGTTCCCGGGTCGCGGCCTGGCCCGCACGCTGCTGATCGCACCGTTCCTGGTGATGCCGGTGGCCTCCGCGCTGATCTGGAAGCACGCCCTCTACAACCCCGACTACGGCCTGTTCAACGGCACGCTCAACTGGGTCTGGCAGCTGTTCGGGGCCGAGGAGGGACCGGTCATCGACTACGTCTCGACCTTCCCGATGCCGGCGGTCATCGCCGCGCTGGTCTGGCAGTGGACGCCGTTCATGATGCTGATCCTGCTCGCCGGGCTGCAGTCGCAGCCGGGTGACGTGCTCGAGGCCGCCAAGATCGACCGGGCCTCGGGGATGCAGACCTTCCGCTTCATCACCCTGCCGCACCTGCGCCGCTACATCGAGCTGTCCATCCTGCTCGGCTCGATCTACGTCCTGCAGACCTTCGACGCCATCTTCACCATCACCCAGGGCGGCCCCGGCTCGGCGACGACCAACCTGCCCTACGAGATCTACCTGACCCTGTTCCGCAAGTTCGAGTACGGCGAGGCCGCTGCGGCCGGCGTCGTGGTCGTCATCGGCTCCATCGTCGTGGCGACCTTCGCCCTGCGGGTCATCTCGTCCCTCTTCAGCGAGGAGCACCAGCGATGAGCACGCGCACCCCCGACCAGAGCGCCGGTACCCGGTACCCGGCCGACCCGCTCGACGCCCACGGGGCCGACCCCGGCGACGTCGCCGAGGGCATCGCGCCACCGCCGGCCCAGAAGCGCCGCCGCCGGCGCAGCAGCGGCGGCGACGGCGACCGGGCCGGGTGGCGCTGGGCCACGCTGGCCTGGGTGCTGACCCTGCTCTTCGTCGCCCCGGTCTTCTGGATGGTCCTGACCTCGTTCCACCAGGAGTCCGACGCCGCGACCAGCCCGCCGTCGATCTTCGCGCCGCTGAGCTTCGACAACTACGCGGCCGTCTTCGACCGCGGGGCCAGCACCTTCCTGATCAACTCCGCGATCGCCAGCGGCGTCTCGACGCTGCTGGTCCTGATCCTGGCGGTCCCGGCGGCGTACGCGCTGTCGATCCGGCCGGTGGAGAAGTGGACCGACGTGATGTTCTTCTTCCTCTCCACCAAGTTCCTGCCGCCGATCGCCGCGCTGCTGCCGGTCTACCTGATCGTCAAGCAGATCGGTGGGCTCGACAACGTCTTCACGCTGGTCATCCTCTACACCGCGATGAACATGCCGATCGCGGTCTGGATGATGCAGTCCTTCCTGGCCGAGATCCCGCCCGAGATCCTCGAGGCCGCCCAGGTCGACGGTGCCGGCTTCCTGCGCACCGTGTGGAGCATCGTGACGCCGATGGCCTCGCCGGGCCTGGCCGCGACCGCGCTGATCTGCTTCATCTTCAGCTGGAACGAGTTCATGTTCGCGGTGAACCTGACGGCCACGGTCTCCGCGACCTCGCCGATCTTCCTGGTCGGGTTCATCTCCAGCCAGGGCCTGTTCCTGGCCAAGCTGTGCGCCGCGGCCACCCTGGTCTCGCTGCCGGTGATGATCGCCGGGTTCGCAGCGCAGGACAAGCTCGTCCGCGGCCTGTCCCTGGGAGCCGTCAAGTGAGCGCTGCCACCACCGCCCGCACCCCCCTGCGCCAGGACACCCTGGCGCAGGTGGGGGAGCGGGTCCCCGTCCCGACGTACGACCGCGGCGCGCTGCGCCACGGGATCGCCCACCTCGGCGTGGGCGGCTTCCACCGCGCCCACCAGGCGATGTACCTCGACGAGCTGATGAACCGCGGGGAGGCGCTCGACTGGGCCATCACCGGCGTCGGGCTGATGCCCGGCGACGCCCGGATGGCCGAGGCGATGGCCGCCCAGGACTGCCTCTACACCGTCGTGGTCAAGCACCCCGACGGCTCGCGGGAGCCCCGGGTGGTCGGCTCGATGGTCGACTACCTCTTCGCCCCCGAGCGCGGGGCCGAGGTGCTCGACCTGCTCGCCGACCCCGCCACCCGGATCGTGTCGCTCACGGTCACCGAGGGCGGCTACCACGTCCACCAGGTCACCGGCGAGCTCGACGCCGACGACGACGGGCTGCGCCACGACCTCGCGCTGGCCGACGGCGAGCTGCCCGTCACCGCGTTCGGGTACGTCGTCGAGGCGCTGGCCCGCCGCCGGGCCGCCGGCACGGCGCCGTTCACGGTGATGTCGTGCGACAACATCCAGGGCAACGGCCACGTCGCCAGCCGGATGCTCACCGCGTTCGCGCGGCTGCGCGACCCCGGGCTGGCCGACTGGATCGCCGCCGAGGTGCGCTTCCCCAACTCGATGGTCGACCGGATCACCCCGGTCACCACCCCCGAGGACCGCGAGGACCTGGCCGCCCACTCGGGCGTCGAGGACGCCTGGCCGG
This sequence comes from Nocardioides sp. OK12, assembly GCF_024341885.1. Taxonomy (NCBI): domain Bacteria; kingdom Bacillati; phylum Actinomycetota; class Actinomycetes; order Propionibacteriales; family Nocardioidaceae; genus Nocardioides; species Nocardioides sp. OK12. Next base: position 91,017 of record NZ_BNET01000002.1, read on the forward strand.
TCGTCTGCGAGCCGTTCACCCAGTGGGTGCTCGAGGACGACTTCGTCAGCGGCGATCGCCCGGCGCTCGAGGACGTCGACGTGCAGGTGGTGCCCGACGTGACGCCGTACGAGCTGATGAAGCTGCGGCTGCTCAACGCCGGTCACCAGGCGCTGGCCTACCTCGGCGTGCTCGCGGGCTACACCTACGCCCACGAGGCGGCCGCCGACCCGCTCCTGGAGCGCTACCTGCTCGGCTACATGGAGCAGGAGGCCAGCCCGACGCTGGCGCCGCTGCCCGGGCTCGACCTCGACGCCTACCGGCACCGGCTCATCGAGCGCTTCGCCAACCCCGAGATCCGCGACACCCTGGCCCGGCTGTGCGCCGAGAGCTCCGACCGCATCCCCAAGTGGCTGCTGCCGGTGGTCCGCGAGCGGCTCGCGGCCGGGGGCGAGGTGCGGCACGCCGCGCTGACGGTGGCCGCCTGGTCGCGCTACGCCGAGGCGGTCGACGAGCAGGGGCAGCCGATCGAGGTCGTCGACCGGCGCCGCGACGCGGTGCTGGCGCGGGCCCGGGCCCAGGCGGAGGACCCGCTGGCCTTCCTGCGCGACCCCGACCTCTTCGGCGACCTCGTCGACGAGCCGGGGTTCACCGGCCCCTACCTCGAGGCGCGCGCGCTGCTGCACGAGGTCGGCGCCGAGGAGACCCTGCGCCGCTGGGTCGGCTGATTTCGCCCGAGCGCGGCGCCTCCGGTACATTCACCGGCGGTGGCGTGTCCGAGAGGCCGAAGGTGCATCACTCGAAATGATGTGTGGGGAAACCCACCGTGGGTTCAAATCCCACCGCCACCGCCAGCTGAGCCGAACGCCCCGGAGCACCGCTCCGGGGCGTTCGTCGTGCGTGGGGTGGGCCCACCGGCGGCGCCGCACCGGGCAGGATGTGCGCCGTGAACCTCTTCGAGCTCGACGGCAAGCGACCCTCCGTGCACCCCGAGGCCTGGGTGGCCCCCACCGCGACCCTCATCGGCGACGTGGTCGTCGAGAAGGACGCCAGCATCTGGTACGGCGTCGTGGTGCGCGCCGACGTCTGCTCGATCGTGGTGCGCGAGGGCACCAACGTGCAGGACAACTCGGTGCTGCACGCCGCCCCCGGCGAGCACCTGGTCATCGGCCCGAACGCCACGATCGGGCACGGCTGCGTCGTGCACTGCAGCGAGGTGGGCGAGCAGGCTCTGGTGGGCAACGGCTCGACGCTGCTCGACGGGGCGCGCATCGGCGGCGGCACCCTCGTCGCGGCCGGGTCGGTGGTCACCCCGGGCACCGAGATCCCCGCCGGCGTGGTCGCGGCCGGCGTCCCGTGCAAGGTGGTCAAGCCGATCGAGGGCACCAGCTCCCAGCAGTGGGTCGAGCACAACGCGGCTGGCTACCAGGAGCTGGCCCGCCACCACGCCACGAGCGCCCGGCGGGTCGAGGGCTCGTGAGCCCGGCGGCGTACGACCCGGAGCCGGGGGCGGTGCGGGTCGAGGTCGACGGCCCGGTCACCACGGTGGTGCTGCACCGCCCGCACGCCCGCAACGCCGTCGACGGACCCACCGCCACCGCGCTGGCCGACGCCTTCCGTGCCTTCGAGGCCGACGAGACCCAGCACGTCGCGGTGCTGTGGGGCGACGGCGGCACGTTCTGCGCCGGCGCCGACCTCAAGGCCGTCGGCACCGAGCGGGGCAACCGGGTGCTCGACCCGGCCGACGGGGTCGACGCGCCGATGGGGCCGACCCGGATGCGGCTCTCGAAGCCGGTGGTCGCCGCCATCGAGGGGTACGCCGTCGCCGGCGGCCTCGAGCTCGCCGCCTGGGCCGACCTGCGCGTGGCCGCGACCGACGCCGTCCTGGGTGTCCTCTGCCGGCGCTGGGGCGTGCCGCTCATCGACGGCGGCACGGTGCGCCTGCCGCGCCTCATCGGCACCAGCCGGGCCCTCGACCTGGTGCTCACCGGCCGCGAGGTCGGTGCCGAGGAGGCCGAGCGGATCGGCCTGGTCAACCGCGTCGTGGCCCCCGGCACCGCGCGGGCCGAGGCCGAGGCCCTGGCCCACCACCTCGCCGCGCTGCCCCAGGTGTGCCTGCGCCGCGACCGGGCCTCGGTGCTCGACCAGCACGGTCTCGACGAGGAGGCCGCCCTGGCGGTCGAGCTCGACCACGGCCGGGTCTCCCTCGCGGCCGGGGCCCTCGACGGGGCCGCCCGCTTCGCCGCCGGCGCCGGCCGGCACGGCGAGCCGGTCTGACGGCCGAGCAGTCACTTTCGAACCATCCACCGGTCACTTCTGAACCCGGCGCGTCCACCGGGGTGGACCGTAAGTGACTGCTCGAGGGTTCAGAAGTGACCGCTCGGCCGTCAGGTGAGGGGGCGGGCGCAGACGGCGACCAGCGTGCCCGAGGCCGTCCCCTCGTACGCCGCCCAGCCGCGCTCGAAGTCGACCATCCGCAGGGCGCCCTCCTCGGAGCGCAGCACCGCCGAGGCCGGCACGGCGCCGTCCTCGAGGCCGGCCGTCGAGCACCCGTACAGCGTCATCAGCCGGTCCAGGCGGTCACTCGTGGGGTCGGAGGGTGCGACCGAGGGGGAGGGGGCGCCGGTGAGGGTGCCGGTCAGCACGGCGACGACCGCCAGCACGGCGCCGAGCTTGACCGCGCCCAGCAGGAGACGCCTGCGGGGGCCGGGGGAGGGGCGGGGGGAGCTCACTGCCTCGATTTTACTCGCGCGGTGGTGACGGGTGGGGCTCATGCGTCCTCGGCCGCCCGGGTGCCGAGGCACACCGCGACGAGGGTCCCGGGCCGCACCCCCTCGTGGGCCGCCCAGCCGCGGGCGAAGCTCACCACCCGCAGCTGCCCGCGGGGGGTGCGCAGCAGGGCCGCCGAGGGCAGGGAGCCGTCGAGGAAGCCGGTGGTGGAGCAGCGGTGGTCGGCCATCAGGTCGGCCACCTGGGCGACCGGGTCGGGGCCCGCCGGGGACGCCGGCTCGGCCTGGCCGTGCACGCCCAGGGCGACGCTCACCACCGTCGCGAGCGCGCCCCAGCGGAACAGGCGCAGCCCGCGCAGCACGGCCCGCGACGGGGCGGGGGCGGCGAGGCGGTCGGGGACGGGCACACGGGTCCAACGAGCCAGGGTGAGCCGGGTCACGAGCCGGTCCGGCCCAGGCGTGGGACAGGATGGGCCCATGACCTGGTTCAGCTCGCCGACCGACGCCGCCGACCGCCTGGGTGCGACCGGCTACCTCACCGACGCGGCGACCGCGACGACGACGTACCTGGCGGGGGCGTTGGAGAAGCCGCTGCTCATCGAGGGCCCGGCCGGTGTCGGCAAGACCGAGCTGGCCAAGGCGGTGGCCCGCGCGAACGGCGCCGAGCTGGTGCGGCTGCAGTGCTACGAGGGGCTCGACGAGGCCCGCGCGCTCTATGAGTGGAACTACAAGAAGCAGCTGCTGCGCATCCAGGCCAGCCAGGGCACCGACGCGTCGTGGGACGAGACCCACGACGACATCTTCACCGACGAGTTCCTCCTGACCCGGCCGCTGCTGACCGCGATCCGCCGCGAGGAGCCGACCGTGCTGCTCATCGACGAGGTCGACAAGACCGACGTCGAGGTCGAGGGGCTGCTGCTCGAGGTGCTCTCCGACTTCCAGGTCACGATCCCCGAGATGGGCACCGTGGCCGCGGTGCGCCGCCCGTTCGTGGTGCTGACCTCCAACGCGACCCGCGAGCTGTCGGAGGCGGTCAAGCGCCGCTGCCTCTACCTGCACCTGGACTACCCCGACTCCGAGCGGGAGCGCGAGATCGTCGTCTCGCAGGTGCCCGGCCTCGAGGAGGCGGTCGCCACCCAGCTCGTCGCCATGGTCGCGCGGCTGCGCGAGCTGGAGCTGAAGAAGGCGCCGTCGATCGCGGAGTCCGTCGACTGGGCGCGCACCCTCATCGCCCTCGAGATCAGCGACCTCGACGACGCGGCCGTCAACGCCACGCTCGGCGTGGTGCTCAAGCACGTCTCCGACCAGGAGCGCGCGGTCAAGGAGCTGCGCCTCGACCGCGCGGGGCGCTGACCCACGATGAGCACCCCTGACGACGCCGCCCCGCACCCTCCGGGGGCGCGCTCGGGCCTGCTCGACCGCCACATCTCCTTCCTCGAGGCGCTGCGGGCGGCCGGGCTCCCGGTCTCGCTGGCCGAGGACCTCGACGCCGTCGCGGTGCTGACCGCGCTGCCGTGGGACGACCGGGCCGTCGTGCGCGAGGGGTACGCCGCCGCCGTGGTCAAGCGGCACGCCCAGCGCGCGACCTTCGACGCGCTGTTCGACCTCTACTTCCCGCGCCTGGTGGGCGACGGGTCCACCCGGCTCGACGGTGGCGAGGGTGAGGGCCCCGACGGCCCCGACAGCCCCGACAGCCCCGACAGCAGTACCCGGGACGCCGACGAGCGGCCGGTCGTGCCGGGCTCGCGCGACAACGCGGAGGCGCTGCGCGACTTCCGCGAGCGCCTCGAGGCCGCGATGGCCGCCGGCGACGAGGAGCAGCTGGCCCGCCTGGCCGCGGAGGCCGTGGGCCGCTTCGGCGCGATGCCCGGGCGGGGGCCGGGGCTCTCGTCGTGGTCGGCGTACACCGCGCTCCAGCGGGTGGCGCCCGGCGAGATCGTCGAGCGCCTGGTGCAGGGCCTGCTGGCCGAGGGCCGCGGCGAGGAGGAGGCGCAACGGGCGGCGGGGCAGCGCGTCGGCGACTTCACCCGCCGCGTCGAGGCTGACGCGCGGCGCCGCATCGGGGAGGAGAAGGGCGCCGACCACGTGGCCCGCACCGCCCTGCGCCCGACCATCGACCGCCTCGACTTCCTGCAGATGCGGCGCAGCGACCTGGAGCAGATGCGGCGCGAGATCTACCCGCTGGCCCGCCGGCTCGCGACCCGGCTGACCCAGGAGCACCACGCGCAGCGCCGCGGTCCGCTCGACTTCCGGCGCACCGTCCGGGCCTCGGTGTCGACCGGCGGGGTGCCGCTGACCACCCACCACAAGCCCAAGCGGCCGCACCGCAGCGAGCTCGTGGTGCTCTGCGACGTCTCCGGCAGCGTCGCCAACTTCGCGCAGTTCACCCTGCTGCTGGTCTTCGCGCTGCGCGAGCAGTTCACCAAGGTGCGCGCCTTCACCTTCATCGACCACGTCCACGAGGTCACACACCACTTCAAGCCCGGCGCCGACGTGGTCGACGTGATGGCCGACCTGGCCGCGAGCGCCTCGCACGCCGCGCTGTGGGGGCGCACCAGCTACGGGCGCGCCATCGACAAGTTCGCCGAGCAGCACGCCGACGCGATCGGCCCGCGCACCTCGCTGCTGGTCCTCGGCGACGCCCGCTCCAACTACTCCGACCTGGCCCTCGACACCCTGGCCGACCTGGCCGGTCAGTGCCGCCACGCCTGGTGGCTCAACCCCGAGCACCGGCGCCACTGGGACACCGGCGACTCCGCGGCCAGCCGCTACGCCGAGGTGGTGCCGATGGTCGAGTGCCGCAACCTCACCCAGCTCTCCGAGCTGGTCCACGACCTGCTCTGAGTCAGCGGCGCAGGTAGCCGAGGGCCGACAGCCGGTCGAGCTCGGCGACCAGGCGCGGGTGGGAGGAGCTGTCGGCGGCGCGACCACCGGCGACGTAGACCTCGCCGCGGCGGCCGTGGCCCTGCTCGGGGCCGCCGGGGCCGTCGGGGCCGTCGAAGACGACGGTCAGGCGGTGCTCGGCGCCGGCGTTGATGAGCGAGCCGAGCAGGGCGACCGGGTCGCCGCGGTGCTCCAGGCTCAGCACCCGCGTGGTGGGCGGGATCCGCGGGACCTGCGCGGCGGGCGCACCGGCGGTGACCACCTGCTCGACGGTGAAGGTGGCCGGCAGCGCGCCGGCCGCCACCTCCGCCGCGGTGGCCCCGCCGTGGGCGCCGCCCACCAGCATCACCCGGGCGTCGGGGGTCTCGCCCACCGCCCGCTCGAGCGCGTCGACCACCGCGTCGGCGTACGCCGCCCGGTCGCCGCTGACCAGCCGCAGCCGGCCGGTGCGGCCCGAGTCGGGCCCGGCCAGGTAGGCGATGAACCGGCCGCCACCGACCGCGCGCACCTCGACGCTGCGCTGGGAGTGGGTGAGGGTGACCAGCAGCTCCTCGAGCCCGGTCGGCGCGGCGCCGGTCGCGGTGCCCGGCTGCGGGGCCGGGCCGGGACCGTCGGCGTCCGGGGACCGGCCCGAGGACGCACCCGGCGCGGTGCCGCCGGGCTCGAGCATGCCGCCGGCGATGTCGCGCACCGCGGCGCCGACGTCGAGGCCCAGGTCGTCGATCCCGACCGCGCGGAGCCCACCGGCGGCCGCGAGGCCCGTGTCGTCGCGGGCCAGGGCGCCCACGGTGAGCAGCGAGCGCATCTGCAGGCTGTCGAGGAGCCCGCCGCCGCTGCTGACGTGGTCCATCAGGTCGGGGTGGTGCTCGGCGAGCTCCTCGAGGTAGCCCGCGACGCCGTCGCGGTCGAGGGCGTCGGTCTCGATCAGGCCCGCCGAGACGATCGCACCGCCCAGCGCCACCTCGGGCGCCAGGTAGCCGATCGCGCGCCCGGCGATCGAGCCGAGCGTCTCGTAGGCGGCGCTCTGCAGCTCGTCGATCCACCGGTAGGTCTGCACGGTGGCCCGCACCACGAGCGCGTCCGCGTCGAGCTCGACCGAGCGGTCGTGCAGTCCGCCGCGTCCGGTGGTCGCCCCCCGTACCGCGGCCTCGGCCTCGGCCCACGTGGGCGGGGAGAGCGGTGCGGAGCCGTGCACGGCGGGGTCGTCGAGCACCGCGCCGCCCAGGCGGGCACGCCCGCGCAGGTCCGCCCCGGCCCGGTCGAAGAGGTCGGCCAGGCGCAGCAGCTGGTCGTAGCCGTCGTCGCGGTCGGCGCGCTCGATCGCGCTCGGCGGCTCGGTCACCGGGGCACCTGCCCCGGCTCGTCCAGGACCTCGGCGAGCACCGGCGCCAGGTCGGCGGCCAGGCCGGCAGGCTCCACCCGTACGACGTCGACCCGGTGCTCGACGCCGTCCTGGCGCCCCTGCCGGGCACCGGTGCCGTGCGGGCGCACGGCGCGCCAGGCGTCGGCCAGCAGCACCCACGACACGACACCCACGACGGTGGTCTCGGTGCCCGAGACGTCGGCCACCAGCGCGCGCAGGCGTCCGCGCGGCTCGTGCAGCAGCGCCGCCAGCGCGGCTGCGGCCTCGACCTCGTCGAGGGGGCGGCCGCTGCCGTCGCGCAGCACGCCGGGGTGGCGCGCCAGCAGCACGGGCAGCAGGTCGGGCCGGTCGCTGCGCACCGCCTCCCCGGCGGCGTCGAGCAGCTCGTAGGGCACGTCGAGGCGGTCGGGCACGCTGCTGCGGCCGGTGGCGGCGTCCTCGGGCAGCACCGCGACCCGGGCCAGCTCGAGCGGCCACTGGTCGACCCCGAACCAGGCCAGCTCGAAGACCAGCCCGTCGACGGTGGCCAGGGTCGCGACGGCGCCGCCCGCCTGGCGGTGCCAGGCGCGGGCCCGCTGTCCCTCGACCGCCAGGTCGAGGTCGAGGGCCACCTCGGGCGTGGCGAGCAGGCCGACGGCGCCGGCGAGACCGTCGTCGACGCGGCCGTCGGCGAGCAGGCCCCGGCGCGCCAGGCTGTCGGCGGGGTCGTGCAGCGAGCCCAGCGCCTCGGCGTACGCCGCCTCCTCGCTCGAGCCGCGGCTGCGCCCGAGCCGGTCCTCCAGCCCACCGGGCACCGGCTCGGCGCCGGCCTCCGGGGCGGCCGCGAGGTCGAAGGGCAGCGGCGCGCCGCCGGCGGCCTCGGCGACGAGCTGCAGCTCGCGCAGGGTCACCGTGATGCGTCGCGGCAGCGCCTTGAGCCGGGTGGGCCGGGGCGGCGGGCTGCTCAGGTCGATGGTCGGCGGCACTCGGTGCTCACAGCCCCGGCAGCTCGACGTCGAGCCAGTCGCGGTGGCCCGGGGGCGGCAGCTCGGCGTCGAGGAGCTGCTGGTCGGCGGGGTCGGGCTCGCGCACGATCCCGGCCTCGCGGTCGGCGGCCGCGTGGGCCAGCACCGCTGCGACCCGCGCCCCGGCCTCGGCGCGCAGCGACCCGGCCCGCCGCTCGCGCTCGGCGATGGTGTCGCGGGCCCGCTCGGCCTCGGCGAGGTGGCGCTGCATCGCCTCGGCGGCCGCGTCGTGCCGGCCGGCGGCCTCGCGCAGGTGGGCGGCGCGCTCGCGCACGCGTTCGCGCATCGACGCGGCGGCCCGGCCGCTCCAGCCGACCGCCTCGGCCTGGGCCACGAGCCGGTCGGCCAGTGCGCGCACGTCGACCCCCTGCTCGCGCAGCTGGTCGACGCGTCTGCGGATCACCTCGGTGTCGCCGTACACGTCGTCTCCCTGCTCTGCTCGTGGCTCGGCATGGTCGGTCAGGACCCTTCCCCGGCCCTCCGGGACCAAACGCCTGACCAGACCGGTCGCACCGGGCATTGTGCTGGGTGTCGTCACCGTGAACGTCGTCACCCCCACGGGCGTGACCGTCGGCACACCGCGCTCGTTGCACAGGCGAGGCACCCGCTGCGAGAGGACCCCCATGTCGCTGCCCACCCCGCACGCCCAGCCCCCGTCGCGACGGCCCGGGCCCACACGACGCCGGGCCCTGACGGCGCCCCGCCGTGCCCTGGTCGGTGCGCTCGGCATCGCCCTGGCCGCCGGTCCGGTGGCCGCCGTGGCCGTCGCCGCCCCCGACCGGGCCCGGACGACCACCGCCGTCGCCGCGGCCCTCGAGCCCGGCGCCGGGACCCTGCTCGACGACGTGCGGGCCGCCGAGGTCCGGGCGGTCGAGCGCGGCTCGACCCAGGACGTCCGGGTCGGGCGCAAGAAGCGCCGCGTGGTGTTCGTCGGCAACAACTGGGAGGGCACCGCCGACCTGCTGCGACCCGGCTCGTTCAAGCGGATCGCGCGCGTCGACGTCGTGCCCGACCGGGAGGAGCGGATGGCCGAGATCCTCTCCAACCCGGTGCGCCTGGCCTTCTACGCCGCCATCCAGCAGTTCATCGGCGAGGGCAACGACCAGCTCGTCGACGACATGTACTCCTCCAACGACGGGCGTCTGCTGGTCGTCTCGCGGCCCTCGTACGCCGACGTCGTCGCCATCGACCTGCGCACCCGCGAGATCGTGTGGCGCTTCGCGGTCGACGGCTACCGCTCCGACCACATGGCGCTCTCGCCCGACGGGCGCACCGTGGTGGTCTCGGCCTCGACCGGCAACGTCGTGCACGCCCTCGACGTGCGCACCGGTGAGGAGGTGGGTCGCTTCGAGTCCGGCGGCTCGCCGCACGAGAGCGTCTTCATCGACGGTGGGCGACGCATCCTGCACGCCAGCATCGGCATGGTCTACACGCCCTTCGACCAGCCGGCGCTCGACCCGACGAAGGACGAGCGGGTGCTGCAGGTCGTCGACGCCCGCACCTTCGAGATCGAGCGCCGCTACGACCTGCGCGCCGCCCTCGACGCCGCCGGTCTCGAGGACGCCTCGACCGCGGTGCGGCCGCTGACCCTCTCGCCCGACGAGCAGCAGGTCTACTTCCAGCTCTCCTTCATGCACGGGTTCGTGCAGATGGACCGGCGCAGCGGCGAGATCGTGCGGGTCAAGCGGCTGCCCGACCTCGTCCCCGAGCTGCCGCGCGAGCTCTACCTGCTCGACTCCGCCCACCACGGGATCGCGATGGACCCCACCGGGCGCCGGATCTGCGTCGCCGGCACGATGTCCGACTACGTCACCGTGGTCGACGCCCGGTCCTTCCGGCGGACCAGGCTGGTGGTGCGCGAGGACGGCAAGCCCTACTGGGTCACGCCCAGCCACGACGGCCAGCACTGCTACATCTCCTGGAGCGGCACCGACGAGGTCTCCAAGGTCTCCTACCGCACCGGCCGGATCGTGCGCACCACCAGCGTCGGCGACCACCCGCAGCGGGTGCGCAACGGCGTGGTGCGCAAGAGCCACCTGCGCTGAAGGGGGCGGGGCGCGCCTCACGGCGCCCGGGTGATCCGGTAGACGGTGTGGCGCACCCCGCCGGGCGGCTCCCCGCCCAGGAACCCGGCGTCGTGCAGGCTGCGCACCTGCTCGGCCACGCCGGGGTCGGTGCTGGCGTCGGCGGCCGCCGCGCCGGCGGCGTACGCCGCGAAGCCGTGGTGGCCGCCCACGTCGTCGCCGGCGAGGTGCCCGGCCTCGAAGGTGAGCGTGAGGTGCTCGGGCGAGTCGGGGTTGGCGGCGCCGTCGAGCAGCGGCACCACGTCGCCCTGCTGCTCGAGGGAGAGCACGTGGCTGCCGGGCGGGAAGGGACCGAGGTGGGCCACGGGTGAGCCGGCGGTGACCACGTGGGTCACCGAGTAGCCGTGGTCGGCGGCGCCCAGCGAGCCCAGCAGCTGGGCGGCCTGCAGCCCGCCCTGGGAGTGCCCCGCGAGCAGCACCGGCTCGTCGGGACCGACCCCGGCCTGCTCGAGCGCCGCGAGCACGCCGTCGCCGTACGCGGTGGGCGCGTCGCCGACCAGCATCAGGTTGGCGCCCAGGTCGCGCACGTCGTCGTCCTGGGTCCACGGCAGGGTCGTCATGTCGTCGGTGCCGGGCAGGTAGACGACGTGGCGGGCGCCGCCGTCGGGCCCCTCGAACGACTGCACCTCGATGGTCCCGTTCATCTCGGGACGCGCCGGGCCCGACAGCTCGCTGAGCTGCGAGAGGTGGTCGACGAGGTCCTCGACGCTGCGCGGGCGGCGGGCCGAGCCGGCGACCGTGACGTCCGGCAGCGCCAGCACCCGGGCCCGGCCCGGGTCGTAGGCACCCGCGAGCAGCCGGGCGAGCACCGCGGTCTCCGTCACCCGCAGGGGCAGCCCCACCAGTCCGTCGAGCCCGCCACCGGCCCCGCCGGCCAGCCGCTCGACCAGGCGGGGGTGGTCGGTCACCCACTCCTCGAGCGCCTCCCCGCCGGGCTCGAGCCGCCCGCGCAGGCGCTCGCGCCCGTCGGCGGGCAGGTGCGGCCAGAACAGCGCGGTGGCGCAGGTGGCGCCGGCGAGCGTCGGCAGCCAGAGCGGGGCACCCAGCCCGAGGGTGCGGCCCAGCGCCCGGCCCAGGGCGTGGTCGAGCGACGAGACCGCGCCCTCGGCCAGCTCGTCGGCCCCCTCCAGCAGGCGCACGGCCAGCCGCACCGCCTCGGCGTCCAACGTCCAGCCGAACGACTCGGTCAGCACCCCGTCGCGCCCGGTCGTGGCGCCGGCGACCGCCGCGCCGGCCTCGGCCAGGCTCAGCGGGGCCAGGACCGCGGAGGCGACCAGGTCGTCGTCGACCAGGGTGCGGGCGCCGAGCGCGGCCCAGTCGCGCATCCGGCCGGCCGCGGCGTCGTACGCCTCCGCGAGCGCGAGCAGGCGCGCGTACGTCGCCGCCAGGCCCGCGACGCCGCCGGTCACCGAGACGACGACGGCGCCGTCCGCCCCGCTCACGCGACCACGCCCCGCAGCACGTCGGGCAGCAGGTCCGGCAGCCCGTCCGGCAGCACCTCCGGCAGCAGGTCCGGCAGGGCGCGGGCGTCGTCCAGCAGCTCCTCGGCGCGTCGCGCGGCGGCCAGCAGCAGCGCCAGCCGCTCCTCGACGGCCTCGGCGTGCCGCTCCAGCGCGGCGGCCGCGTCGTCGTGGTGGGCCGCGCAGCGACGCAGCGCCGCCCCCTGCTCGCGCACCCGCCCCAGCAGGGCCTCCCCGGCGCGGCCCTGCCAGCCGGCCGCCTCGGTGAGCGCGACCAGCCGGTCGGCCTCGGCGCGGACGTCGTCGCCCTGCTCGTGCAGGGCGCGGGCCAGGGAGCGGATGGCGGCGGGGTCGGCGGTCACGGGGCCTCCCGGGGGCGAGGACGGGGTCGAGGACGGGCCTCGATGGTGGCCCCGGGGCCGGGTGTGCGGCAGCGGCCGCGGTGGTGCCTGTGGAGGAGCGCCTGCGGGGGCGTCGGATCAGTGCGCCGTGAGCGCCGGCGCCAGCCGCTCGAGCCCGGCCTCCACGTCGCTGCGCGGCCCCGCGAAGGAGAAGCGCAGCGAGCGGTGGCCGTGCACGGTGTCGAAGTCGACGCCGGGGGCCAGCGCCACGCCGGTGGTGGCCAGCAGGTGGTGGGCGAAGGCCATCGAGTCGTCGGTGAGGTGGGAGACGTCGGCGTAGACGTAGAACGCCCCGTCGGCCGGGGCCAGCCCGGTGACGCCGAGGCCGCGCAGGCCCTCGATCAGCACGCGACGGTTGTCGGCGTAGCGCGCGACGTGCCCGTCGAGCTCGGCGTACGACGCCTCGGTGAAGGCCGCGACCCCCGCGCGCTGGGCGAGCACCGGGGGGCAGATGGTGAAGTTGCCGGTCAGCACGTCGACGGCGCGGCGCAGGCGGCGCGGCACCAGCATCCAGCCGATCCGCCAGCCGGTCATCGAGAAGTACTTGCTGAAGCTGGAGAAGACGACCGCCTCGCGGCTGGTCTCCCACGCCGAGCGGGCCAGGGTCGCGCCGCCGTCGACGGCGGCGTGCTCGATGCCGTGGTAGATCTCGTCGGAGATGAGCTGCACCCCGTGCTCCTCGCACCAGGCGGCGAGCGCGGCGAGCTCCTCGGGCAGCAGCATGGTGCCGGTCGGGTTGGCGGGGCTGGCCACCACCAGCCCGCGCAGCCCGCCGCTGCCGGCGAGCCCGGCGTGCAGCGCCGCGACCTGCTCGACGGTGGGCTGGAAGCGGGTCTCGGGGCCGGCGTCGATCTCGACGACCTCGCAGCCCAGCGCCGCCAGCACGTTGCGGTAGCAGGGGTAGCCCGGCCGGGCCATCGCGACCTTGTCGCCGGCCTCGAACGCCGCCAGGAACGCCAGCAGGAACCCGCCGCTGCTGCCGGTGGTCACCACCACCGCGTCGGGGTCGACGTCGATGCCGTGGGCGCGCGCGTGGTGGCCGGCGATCGCCTCGCGCAGCTCGACGACCCCGGTCGAGGGGGTGTAGCCCAGCGGGTCGCCCGAGCCGAGCAGCCGCACCGCCTCGGCGTTCACCGGCGCCGGAGCACCGGTGCTGGGCTGGCCGGCCAGCAGGTTGATGACGTCGCCGTGGGTGCGCTGGCGCCGCGTCGAGGCCTCCAGCAGGTCCATCACGTGGAAGGGCGGCACGTTCGCCCGCGAGGCGACCCGCAGTCGCTGGGCGGGAGGCTCGGGCTGGCTCACCTCCCCGAGGCTAGGCGAGGCGGCCGGGAGGTTCATCGGGTACCCGATGGAACTCGCGCCACCCCCACGAAGGTTCAGCCAGGCAGCGCCAGTTTCATCGGGTGCCCGATGAACCATTCCGGGCGTGGGCCGCAGCCGCCACCCCGGCCCGGCGGCCGAAGAACGAGCCCTCGCCGAGCTGGGTGCCCGAGCAGTAGCCGTTGCCGTCCTGGGCGAGGTTGGAGGCGCAGGCGCCGGCGGCGAAGAGGCCGGTGACGGGGGAGCCGTCGGGGCGCAGGGCTCGGCCGTCGACGTCGGTGGCGATGCCGCCGAGGGTGAAGCCGGCGTAGAGCGCCTTGCCCAGGCGCAGGTCGAAGACCGCCCACGGGCCGGTGGACTGCGGGGCCAGCCACTGCGGGTGCTTGTGGAAGTCGGGGTCCTCGCCGCGCGCGGCGTGCTCGTCGTAGCGGGCCAGGGTCGCGCGCACCGACCCGACGGGCAGCCCCAGCGAGGTCTCGAGCTCCTCGAGCGTCTCGTAGCCGTCGACCAGCGGCGCGAGCGGGAACGCGGGGTACTCCACGTGCTCGCTGTCGACCACCAGGTAGGCCTCCGAGCCGGGCTGGGCCATCACGTGCTGGCTGGTGCGGGAGTGGTAGCTGTCCTCGGCCACGAACCGCTCGCCGCGGTTGTTGACGATCACCCCGGTCAGCAGGGTCGCCGGCGGGTAGACCGGCGCGGTGATGAAGGGCTCGTCCATGTGCTGCAGCGCCGCCCCCGCCGACCGCCCCAGGCGGATCCCCAGCCCGTCGTCGTACGTCGAGCCGAGGGTGAAGAGCTTCTCGGCCAGGGCCGGGGTGTGCTCGGCGACCATGTCGGGGTTCATCACGAACCCGCCGGCGGCCAGCACCACGGCGTCGGCCAGCACCACGCCGGTGCGCTCGAAGCTGCGCCAGCCCACGCCGCGCACCGTCCCGGTCTCGTCGAGCACCAGCGCGGCGGCCCCGGTCTCGTAGCGCACCTCGACGCCCGCCTCCTCGACGCGCTCGCGCAGCAGGTCCATCACCAGCCGGGTGCCCTCGGTGTCGCCGGCGACCGGCACCTTGTGCCCGCGCGGCGCCGGGCGGGCCAGGTCGCGGAAGGGCCAGACCTTCTCGTTGCCGGTGTACATCAGGCCCTGCGTGCCGGGTTGGATGACCGCCTTCTCGGGGTAGTAGGAGCGCTCGAACTCGAAGCCCAGCGCCTCCAGCCAGTCGAAGTGGGCCACCGACCCCTCGCAGTAGGCCCGGATCTTCGTCGCGTCGGGTGCCTTCGACGACGCGGTCAGGTAGGCGACCATGTCCTCGACGCTGTCGTCGTGGCCGGTCGCGCGCTGCACCGCGGTGCCGCCGCCGAGGTAGAAGTGCCCGCCCGACATCGACGACGTGCCGCCGTGCACCGCGGCCCGTTCCAGCAGCAGCACGCGCGCCCCCGCGCGCGCCGCCTCGAGCGCCGCGCAGCCGCCCGCGATGCCGAAGCCGACGACCACCACGTCGTACGCCGGGGCGCCGGGTGCGACGTCGGTGGCCGCAATGGTCTCGGGGACGGTCGTGCCGGGGCTGCTCACCCTGCAAATCTAGAACATGTTCCAGTCGATGGCGACGGTAGGCTGCGACCTCGCGGCCCACCGTCTGATCGGATGAGATGACCATCGACGTCCAGATGCTCAACGAGTTCGTCCTCGTGGGCTCGGCCGTCCTGCTGCTGGCCATCCTCGCCGTGCGGCTCTCGAGCCGCGCCGGGCTGCCCAGCCTGCTGGTCTACCTGCTGATGGGCGTGCTGCTCGGGGAGTCCTTCATCGGCGTGCCCTTCGAGGACGCGATGCTCGCGCAGGTCATCAGCTTCGGGGCGCTCGCGATCATCCTGGCCGAGGGTGGGCTGACCACCAGCTGGCGCGAGACCCGGCCGGTGCTGCGCCTGGGCCTGTCGCTGGCCACCGTCGGCACGCTCGTCTCGATCACCGTGGTGGCGGTGGGGGCCCACTACGTGCTGGGGCTGCCGTGGGAGCTCGCGGTGCTGCTCGGGGCGGTCTGCTCGCCCACCGACGCGGCCGCGGTGTTCTCGGTGCTGCGCGTGGTGCCGCTGCCGCGCCGCGTCACCAGCGCCCTCGAGGCCGAGTCGGGCTTCAACGACGCGCCCACCGTCGTGCTGGTCACCCTCATCTCCACCGGCGCCGTCGGCGACCACCACCCCGGCGTGGTCGGGCTCATCGTGCTCGGCCAGCTCGCGCTCGGCATCGGCGTGGGCCTGGCCGCGGGCTTCGGCGGGGCCTGGCTGATGCGCCGCGTCGCGCTCCCGACCGCCGGCCTCTACCCCCTGGCGGTGCTCTCGATCGCGCTGCTCGGCTACGGCTCCGCGGCCGTCCTGGAGGGCAGCGGCTTCGCGGCGGTGTACGTCGCCGCGCTGGTGCTGGGCAACTCCGAGCTGCCGCACCGCGCCGCGACCCGCTCGTTCGCCGAGGGGGTGGCCTGGCTGAGCCAGATCGGGCTGTTCGTGGTGCTCGGGCTGCTGCTCAGCCCCGGCACCATCACCCTCGAGACGGTCGGCCTGGCGCTGGCGGCGGGGCTGCTGCTCACGCTGGTCGCCCGGCCGGTCTCGGTGGCGGTCAGCGCCCTGCTGCAGCCGATGCCGTGGCGCGAGCTGTCCTTCATGAGCTGGGCCGGGCTGCGCGGCGCGGTCCCGATCGTGCTGACGACCATCCCGCTGTCGCAGGGCGTGGAGGGCGCCGAGCGGCTCTTCGACCTGGTCTTCGTGATGGTGGTCGTCTTCACCGTCGTCACCGCCCCGAGCCTGCCCCTGGTGGCCCGGCTGCTGCGGGTGGCCCGCCGCTCCGAGCCGCGCGACCTGGAGGTCGAGACCGCGCCGCTGGAGCGGATCGCGGCCGACCTGCTGCAGGTCACCATCAGCCCCGTCTCGCGCCTGCACGGGGTGGAGGTGGGCGAGCTGCGGCTGCCGCCGGGGGCGTCGGTCTCGCTGGTGGTGCGCGACGGCGCCTCGCTGGTCCCGCAGGGCTCGACCTCGCTGCGGCACGGCGACGAGCTGCTGGTGGTCACCCCCCGCAAGGTGCGGGAGCGGACGGAGGCGCGGCTGCGCCAGGTCAGCCGCGGCGGGCGGCTGGCGCAGTGGCTGCAGGACGACGAGCGCCCCGAGGGCTGAGGCGGCTCAGCCCGCGGTCGGCGGCGGGGCCACGCAGACCTCGACCGCGCTCTGGACGGTCACCTTCTTGCGACCCTTGGCGACCTTGTCGAAGCGGTCACCCACGACGACGACCACCCCGGGCGCGGTCACCTCGCGGTCGACGACGGGGACCTTCTTGCCCAGCGTCGACAGCACGAGCTGCACCTCGGGGGCGCTGCGGTCGGGGGCCCAGACCTGCACCCGCTCGACCTCGGCGTCACCGGGCGCGTTGCCGCTGGTGCCCTCGGCGAACCCGCGGGCGGCGAGCTGGGCCAGCACCCGGGCGGCGAAGCTGCCGCGGTTGCCGGCGTTGAGGACGCTGACCTCGACCTGGTCGGTGTAGAGCTTGTCGCCGGCCTCCAGGGTGGTGGGCGTGCAGCTCTCGTCGGAGGTCGTCGACTCCGGCAGCGGCTCGGTGGCCGCCGACCAGCCCCACACGACCCCGACGACGAGCAGGAGGCCCAGGACGGCGAGGGTCAGGGCGGAGCGGGCCGGGGCGGGGAGCTGGTTCATCGGTCCACGGGGTCCACGCGCTCGGAGGTCACACCCGGGAGTGTAACGAGCGGCCCGGGTGTGACCTCGCGGTGAGCAGGTGGGTGGGCGAGCAGGCTCAGACCGACCAGCGCACCGCGTCGTCGACCAGGTCGGCCAGGGCGTGCACGCCGCGCAGGTCGTCGCGCGCGGTCATCAGCCGGGTCAGGCCCTCGGTGTGCCGGTCGCGCAGGGCGTCGCGGCGGGCCCGCTCGAGCGCCGGGTCGAGGCCCTGGTCACGGGTGCTGGTACGGGTGCCGGTGGTGCGGGTGCTGGTGGTGCGGGTGCTCGCGGTGCGGGTGCTGACGCGGGCGCGGGACCGGGCGTCGCTGCTGGTGCGGAGCTGCTGGGTCATCAGTTCTCCTCGGGTCGGCCATTGCTGGCGGGGTGGGTGCGCCCAGACTCACCCGCCCAGGTCGCCGGGGTGTTGACGCCAGGTGTCGCGCACGTTTCCTCTTCGCGGAAGGGCCGTGACCTGCGCCACGTCCGTGCCGTAGGTTGCCCCCGTGACCCGAACTGATACACGTTCTAGTTCCGTGGTGGGGGAGCGCGACCTCGCCGCCGAGCTCGACCGCCTGCACGCGCTCGAGGACGTCCGTGCGCTCAAGCACCGCTACCTGCGCTGCCTGGACACCAAGCAGTGGGGCGAGTTCGAGGACTGCTTCGTGCCCGCCGCGACCGGCGACTACAACGGGCTGGTCTTCGAGGACCGCTCGGCACTGGTCGACTACATGCGCACCCACATGGGCCCCGGGCTGATCTCCCTGCACCAGGCCCACCACCCCGAGGTCGTCGTCGACGGCGACCACGCCACCGGTCGCTGGTACCTGCAGGACAAGGTGATCGTCGCCGAGCACGGCTTCATGCTCGAGGGCGCGGCGATCTACGACGACCGCTACGTGCGCACCCCCGAGGGGTGGCGCATCGAGCACACCGGCTACCGCCGCACGTACGAGGCGACGTACCGGCTCGCCGACCTCCCGGGGATGCGGGTGCGCGGTCCCGGGGAGCACACCCACGCGTGACTGGGGGGCCCCGTGTCTCGGCTGCGCTCTCTCCGAGAGCCGAGCGCGCTGGTGGTGGCGATTGCCGACGATCGGCGAGAGCGCAACAGCCTGCCGCTCCGGGAGGACGAATCTGCATCGGGTAGGCGACGTGGCTTTACAGATAACCACCGGAAGAGGCACTATTCTGTCATGGCGAGCAGGGGCGACCTCCTGACGACCCGCGAGGTATCCGACCTCCTGGGGATCGAGTCGCGCCAGGTCCGCGGCCTCGCCGAGAAGGGGGTCATCACGCGCATCGCCCGAGGCGTCTTCGACCGCACCTCGGTGGAGCGGCACCGCCTCGAACGCGGTTCGGGCCGGACCCGGACCTGGGCCGAGCACACCGCCTGGGGAGCGATCGCACTGCTCTCCAACGCCGCGCCGCTCGGCCTCGGCGACACCCAGCGGTCCCGGCTCCGCGCCACCCTGCGCGAGATCACCGACCCGACCGAGCTGACCGTCAGGCTGCGCGACCGCGCGGTCGTCACCACCTGCTCCGGGCACCGCTCCGTCGCCGAGCGCCTCCGCGCCGAGCTCGTCGTCCCCGGCCGCCAGCGACTCGGCCTCGTCGAGGACGACACGGTCCTCGACGGCTACGTCCACGCCGACCAGCTCGCGGACCTCGTACGGCGCTACCGACTGATCGAGGACCCCGCCGGGCCCATCGTCCTGCGCAGCACCCACACGGACATCGACTTCGTCCGGTACCTCGCGGCCTCCAACCGGACGCTGGCGGCCGTCGACGCCGCCACTTCCCTCGACCCGCGCGAGCGTGGCATGGGGGAGCACAACCTGCTCAGCAGGCTCGAGCTGTTCCGCGAGAATGACCGCCTCTGACCAGCCGGGCGCCGTCGAGCGCCCGAACATCGACGTCGCGACCCCGATCGGCGGGTGGCCCGACCCGTGGCCGAACGTCGCCGAGATCGCCGCGGTCCTGCCGAGTGACAAGTGGACCTTGGTCGGCGGCCTGATGACCCAGTTGCACTCCATCCACCGCGACCTCGGGATCGTGCGGCCGACCAACGACGTCGACATCGTGCTGCACATCGAGACCACTCGCGGCATCGCAGCCGAGACCGCGGATGCGCTCCGGTCCCTCGGCTACAGCCTGCGCCCGGCCGTCGACCCGCGCGACAACACCGCACACCGCTTCTACCGCGGCACCAGCAAGGTCGACCTGGTCGCCGGACACCCGGACGAGGGCTCCGAGGGGCCAGCAGCACGAACAGGAAGAACAGGAAGGGGAGCAGCAGGAGGAGGTCGTGGACGTCCTGGTCGCCGACCACCACGCACCGAGGGTCACCCAGCGGCTCGAGGGCCGCGACATGGTTCGCATCGAGGGCGGAACGCAGGCGCTCCGGCGCACTGTCTACGCGCGCCTGGAGATCGAGCCTGGAGCCCTCACCACGGTCTCGGTGCCCGGCCCGTTCGGGGCGCTCGTCTTGAAGGCTGCCGCCTACACGGCCGACACCCGTGACCGCGACCGCCATCTGCGCGACGCCGTCGTGCTGCTCGCCTGCATCGACGACCCGTTCGCCGAGCGCGACGGCTTCACCGGCTCAGACCGATCCCGGATCCAGACGCTCCGCACCAGGCTCACACCTGACGAGCTGTCGTGGAGCGCGCTGTCCGGCCAGGACCTCGTCGACGCGAGAACCGCGCTGGAGATCCTGGCCGACGAGAACTGACAAGCACGCCGGTAGCGGCCGACAAGCGGTCGACGACGCCTGCGCAAGAGCGCGAGTGACGCGCGCGCAGCCGCGGGCACACTGTGGTCATGACCGACGTGCAGTGGCTGTTCGAGAGGGCCTCGGTGCAGTTCCAAGATGTCGTGGCCTCGCTCCAGCAGGCGGATTGGACCCAGCCCACGAACTGCCAGGTATCTGTGCGTGAGCTCGTCGAGCATGTGGTCGCAGGGATGGAGTTCGCGGTACGACTCCTGTCGGGCGCAGAAGACGCCCGATCCGGGATCGACGAGTTCCGACTCGGGCCAGACCCTGTGGGTCAGCTGGAGCGCTCGTGCCATGCTCAGGCAGAAGCCTTCGCTCGTGCTGACCGCGCCCGGCCGCTGCGGCACTCCTCGGGCGACATCGACTTCGAGACCTTCGTCAGATTTCGGCTGGGCGACCTGACCATTCACGCCTGGGACCTCGCCGTCGCCGCAGACCTCGACGCAACCTTGGAGCCAGGGCTGGTGGGTGCGTTGTGGGAGTTGGTCGAGCCGCACTTGGCGACGATGCAAGCGATGGGGGCCTACGGGGCGGGAGCCAGCGGCAGGCTTGCTCCCGACACCGATGCTCAGAGCCGACTGCTCGATGCGTTCGGTCGTACACCGAGTTGACGGTGGCTGTACCTGCCGCCGCTCACGCTGCGATAGGAACGGCGCGCCCGAATAGGACTCGCTCAGTGAGCGCGCGGGTCAGACGGTGGGGTCGGTCCAGGCCGTCTGCACCACCTCGGTGCCCCGCTCGCGGGTCAGCAGCCGGCCCCGGCCGGGCGCGGTCGGGGTGGGGCGCAGGGTGCCGATGAGCGGCCCCTCGTCGGGCGAGCCCGAGAGCAGCAGCCCGGGCATCGCCAGGTCGCGCAACGACTGGATGACCGGCTCGTAGAGGGCGCGCGAGGCGCCGCCGGAGCGACGGGCCACCACCACGTGCAGGCCGACGTCGCGGGCCTGGGCCATGAGCGGCGCGAGAACCTGCACCGGCGAGGACTGCTGGGTCGCCACCAGGTCGTAGTCGTCGACCAGCACGAAGACCTCCGCGCCCTGCCACCACGACCGGTTGCGCAGCTGGTCGGGGGTCACGTCGGGGCCCGGCAGGCGCTGCTCGAGGTAGGCGGCCACGTCCTTGAGCGCGGGGCCGGCCTGGGTCGCGGAGGTCAGGTAGTTGAGCAGGTACTGCTCGGGGACCTCGCCGAGCATCGAGCGGCGGTAGTCGACGACGATGATCTGCGCCTGCTGCGGGCTGCGGGTGCGCATGACCTCCTGGGCGTAGGTGCGCAGCAGCGCGCTCTTGCCCGACCGGCCGTCGCCGAAGACCAGCAGGTGCGGCTCGGCGTCGGGGTCGAGGGAGACCGGCGCGAGCTCCTTCTCGTTGACGCCCAGCAGCAGGCGGCCGCCGACCTTGGCGTCGTCGGCGGGCGCCGGGTCGACCTGCGCCTGCTCGCGGACCCGCGCCAGCTCGATGCGCTCGGGCAGCAGCCGCAGCTTGGGACCGCGGGGCCCGGTCCAGGCGGCGCCCACCCGCGCGACGAGGTCCTCGATGCCCTCGCCCAGGGTGCTGCCGTCGTGGTCGGCGTCGACGCGGGGCAGCGCGCCGAGGAAGTGCAGCTTCGACTGCACCAGGCCCCGCCCCGGCCGCCCGGTCGGCACCAGGGCGGCCAGCTTGCGGTCGACCTCGGAGTCGATGTGGTCGCCCAGCCGCAGCTCGAGGCGGGTGCCGAAGACGTCGCGCATCGCCGCGCGGAAGTCCGACCAGCGCGCCGCCCCCGCGACGACGTGCAGGCCGAAGGTCAGGCCGCGCCCGGCCAGCTGCTGCAGCGCCAGCTCGAGGTCGTCGAAGTCGGCGCGCAGGGTGCTCCAGCCGTCGACGACCAGGAAGACGTCGCCGTAGCCGTCGTCGACGCGACCGGCGGCCCGGCGCGCGCGGTAGGTCTCGATCGAGTCGATGCCCTGGGCGCGGAAGTAGGCCTCGCGACGGTCCACGATGCCGTGCACCTCCGCGACGATGCGGCGTACGACGTCGGGCTCGGAGCGGGTGCCGACGCCGGAGACGTGCGGCAGGTCGGCCAGCGGGGCGAAGGTGCCGCCGCCGAAGTCGAGCACGAAGAACTGCGACTCCAGCGGCGTGGTGATCAGCGAGGTGCTGGCCACGATGGTGCGCAGCAGGGTGCTCTTGCCGCTGCGCGGGCCGCCGACGACCGCGACGTGGCCCGAGGCGCCGGCGAGGTCGACGGTGAGGGTGTCGCGGCGCTGCTCCCGGGGCCGGTCGACGGTGCCGAGCGGGACGGCCAGGCCGCCGAGGCGGCGCCAGGACGGTGAGACCAGGCCGAGCTCGGGGTCCTCGACCAGGTCGGGGAGCAGGTCGTCGAGGGTGTCGGGCACGTCGAGCGGCGGCAGCCAGACCTGGTGGGCGGCCGGGCCGTGCCCGCGCATCCGGGCGACGGCGACGTCGAGCAGCGAGGGCTGGTTGCCGTCGGCGACCGGCGCCGCCGGGGCCGGGACGGCGGGCTCGGTCTCGGGCTGCTCGAGCTGCTGGACCTCCGAGATCGTGAACGGCAGGATGCCGGGCACCTTGCCGCCCTCGTCGCGACGCACCCGCACCCGGCCCGAGGGCGGACCGGAGACGTAGGCGGCCTTGAAGCGGACCATGCTGGTCGGGTCGGGCTTGAGGTAGCCCAGGCCGGGCACGGCCGGCAGCTCGTAGGCGTCGGGCACGCCGAGCACGGCGCGCGACTCCTGGGCGCTGAAGGTGCGCAGCCCGATGCGGTAGGACAGGTGCGACTCGAGCCCGCGCAGGCGGCCCTCCTCCAGCCGTTGCGAGGCCAGGAGCAGGTGCAGGCCCAGGGAGCGGCCGAGGCGCCCGATGGCCACGAAGAGGTCGATGAACTCGGGCTTGGCCGAGAGCATCTCGGAGAACTCGTCGACGACGATGAACAGCGAGGGCAGCGGCTCGAGGTCCTCGCCGGCGGCACGGGCCCTCTCGTAGTCGCGCACCGAGGCGAAGTTGCCGGCCTCGCGCAGCAGCTCCTGGCGGCGCACCATCTCGCCCGACAGCGCGTCCTGCATGCGGTCGACGAGGGTCAGCTCCTGGGAGAGGTTGGTGATCACCGCGGAGACGTGCGGCATCTCGGCCATCCCGGCGAAGGTGGCGCCGCCCTTGAAGTCGACGAGCACCAGGTTGAGCTGCTCGGGGGAGTGGGTCAGCGTCAGGCCCAGCACCAGGGTGCGCAGGAACTCCGACTTGCCCGAGCCGGTGGCGCCGATGGCCAGGCCGTGGGGACCCATGCCCTGCTGCGCCGACTCCTTGATGTCGAGGTGCACCAGCGCGCCGCCCTCGCCGAGCCCGATCGGCACCCGCAGCCGGTCGCGGGCCGGTCGCGGCCGCCACGCCGCCTGCGGGTCCAGGGTGTGCACGTCGCCGAGCGCGAGCAGCTCCATGAAGTCGGTGGGGCCCGAGATCTCGCCGCTGCCGGCCCCGGCCTCCGCGCCCGCACCGGCGCCCCCGTGGGTGACCGTGTGCAGCGGGGTCAGCCGGCGCGCCAGCGCCTCGGCGGTCGCCAGGTCGCACTGGTCGGCGGTGGCGCGCACCGGTGCCTCGCGCAGCCGCACCGCCAGCAGCGGCACCCGGCCGGCGGCATCGGGGGCGGAGCCGACCTCGAGGCGCAGCCGGGTGGCGTCCTCCAGCTCGTCCCAGCGGGTCGGCAGGTCGAGCACGGTGACGCCGTGCAGGCCGTCGGGCGGTACGACGTGGTTGCCGGGCGGCAGCGCCACCCCGTCGGTGACGAGCAGGATGTGGGGCGAGGCCGCGCGCTCGTCGGCGCCGAAGCGCGGGCGGTCGCCGAGGTCGGGGGGCAGCAGGTCGGCGAGGTCGTCGAGGGAGGTGGTGACCATCCGTTGCGCACCGACGGCGTCGGAGCGCTGGGCCGAGAGCCCGTGCGGCAGCCACTTCACCCAGTCCCAGTGCGCCAGGTTCTGCTCGGAGGCGAGCACCGCCACCACCAGGTGCTCGGGCGACTGGAAGGTCGCGGCCGAGCAGATCAGCGCCCGCGCCAGCGACCGGGCCGTCTCTTCGGCGCCGCAGAGCTCGATGCGGTCGAAGGCCCGCAGGTCGACCGAGGCCGGCAGGTCGGGCTGGTTGCGGTGCACCACGAGCAGGCGGTGCAGCGCGGAGGCGGCGACCGGGTCGACCTGGTCGATGGGGGCGCTGTCGGGCGGCACCAGCGAGAGCGCGAGCTCCTGGCTGCAGCGGCCGTAGCGCACGTGCAGGAACTCGGGGTCGCCCACGCCGTGCTCCCACACCCGGGTGCGGTCCTCGGCCAGCGCGGGCAGCGCCGACGGGTCGGGGTGGCGCCAGGTCAGGGCGCGCCGCTGCTGGTCGGCGGCGTCGCGGGCCACCTGGCGCACGGTGCCGAGGTAGCGCAGGTACTCGGTGCGCGAGCCGGTCACGCTCTGGGCGCGCTGCTTCCGCTGCCGGTCGATCTGGACCACGATGAAGCCGAGGGTGGCGAAGAGGAACATGCCCGCGGCGATGAAGCTGCGCCCGCCGTTGCCCGAGGACTGGCCCATCGTGGCGACCAGCACGATCGAGCCCAGGCTGCCCAGCATCGGGATCGCGTTCATCAGCACCCCGGCGGCACCCTCGGAGCGGTCGAGCTCGGGAGGGGCCTGGAGCCGGATCTCGCCGGAGGGCATCTCCGGCTCCTCGAGGCGCTGGCCCCGCAAGGTCGTGGTCACTGCTCTCCTCGGTCGAGCGGGGCGCTGCGGGGCGCCGCAGGGGGAGTGGGGACCTCGGGCTGGTGGCCCCCGGCGCGTGCTGGGGTGGCCCCCGCCGCCCGTGCCAAGCACTACCCTGCCTCACCACGGGCCAAACCGTCCTGACCTCTCCGGACCCCAGGGCCCGCGACGCTCGTCGCGCGACCGGCGCGGCGCCCGACCGGGAGCGGAGGTGGTCGCGTGACGACCGGCAGCGAGGCCCTCGACCGCGTGGCGCTGACCGTGCACGGCCCCGCGGGCGCCGTCGACCTCGTCGTGCCCCTGGGGGCCAGCGCCGCCGACGTCGCTCGCGAGTACGCCGCCCAGGCCGGGCTCGCCCGCCCGCCCGCGCTCGGCACGGCCGCCGGCCGCCGGCTCGACCCCGACGAGCCGCTGGCGGGCGCCGGGCTGCGCAGCGGGGCCCTGCTCGTCGCCCTCGGCGACCCCGGACGCCCCGACGCGGGCAAAGGGGTGCCGGGTCCCGTACCCGAGCGACGTACCGACGCCACGGCGCCCGGCCCGGTCGCGGGGGCCTGGGTGGGGGTGGCCGCGGGCCTGGCCGCCCTGGCCGGGTGGGCCGCGGCCCGTGCCGACGGCGCCCTGCACCAGGCGAGCGTCGGGCTGCTGGTGCTGGCCGCGCTGGTGGGGGTGCTGCCGCTGGGCCGGCTGGCGGCGCACCGTGTCGTGGCCGCCCCCGCCTTCGCCGGGGCCGCCGCCTTCGCGGTGGTCTGGGAGCCGGAGGTGGTGCTGCGACCCACTGCGGTCGGGGTGGCGGCGCTGGTCGCGGCGCTGGCCGCCGCCGTGGGCCGGTCCCTCTCGCGCGCCCAGGAGCAGGTGCTGCGGGTGTGGGTGGTCGTGGGCGCGGGCGTCTTCGGCCTCACCGTCGCCGGCGCCCTCGTGGGCGCCCCGACGGCCCTCGTGTGGGGCGTGCTCCTGGTGCTGGGCGTCCTCGCCCCGCGCTTCGTGCCCGGCCTGGCCGTCGACGTGCCCGACCAGCTGCTCCTCGACCTCGAGCGCCTCGCCGTCACCGCCTGGTCCGCGCGCGAGCGCCCGGCGGGGCGGCGCGGGCGCACGATCGTGGCCCCCGAGGCGGTGGCCGAGGTCGCCGCCGGCGGCGCGCGCACCGTCACGGCCGCCTGCGCGGCGGTGGTGGCGGTCGCGGTGGTCGCCGCGAGCGGCCTGCTGGGCGCCGTCGAGGCCGGTGTCGACATCGTCGGGGCTCGGCTGATGGTGCTGTTCTCGGGGGCGGCGATCGTGCTGGCGGCGCGCAGCTACCGCCACCGGGCCGCCAGGGCGCTGCTGCGCCTGGCGGGCCTGGGCTGCTGGGTGGCGCTGGGCGTCGACGTCGCCCCGGCCCTGCAGGGGAGCGCCGGGATGGCGGTGGCCGTGGGTGCGGTGCTGGTGGCCGGCCTCGTGGTGCCGGTGGCGGTGGCGACGGGCCGCGGCTGGCGCTCGGCCTGGTGGGCCCGCCGGGCCGAGGTCGCCGAGGGCCTGTCCTCCGCGCTGGCGCTGGCCGCGCTGGTCGTCGCCTCCGGGTTCTTCCGCCACCTGTGGGAATCCATCCCCGATGTTTAGAGGGTAAAGGCCGGGGTAGAGGACTGCGCGACAGCTCCATGCCGGGTCCGCGATGACGACACCGAATCGGCCCGCAGGCTGAAACGACAGATCCAGCGCGCACCCAGCGCAGACACCCGTGGCGACCCGGTCGCGACGGGAGAGGAGCAGGAGATGAGCAACGAGTTCGGACAGGGCGAGAAGACCCTCAGTCGGGCGGCCGGCATGGTCGCCCAGGCCCGTGGCGAGTTCGACGGCATCAGCAAGACGCTGATGGGCAACGTCGAGGCGATGCGCTCGCAGTGGGGCGGTCAGGGGTCGGTGGCCTTCCAGGCGCTGGCCATGGCCTGGAACGAGAAGCAGCAGAAGATCGTCAGTGCGCTCAACGAGTTCGAGTCGAACCTGGTGACCACCGAGAAGGACAACATGGCCACCGACGACTCCCAGTCGTCGTCCATGACGTCGCTGCAGAACAGCCTCGGCCAGCTGCCCAACGGCTGAGCCCCCCCACCAAGCGCACCCACACTCACGGACCTGGAGAACCCCAGATGATGAACGACGGCATCCGCGTCAACCACGCCGGGCTCGACACCGGCGCCGGCGACCTCGCCAACGGCGTCAAGCAGATCGAGGACCGCATGAACCGTCTCGAGGACGACCTCAAGGAGCTCAAGGGCGCCTGGGTCGGAGACGCCAAGGACTCCTACGCGGTCGCGAAGGCCAAGTGGGACCAGGCGATCCTGGAGATGAAGGACCTGCTGCAGAAGACCAGCGTGGCCGTGTCGCAGGCCAACCAGGACTACCGCTCCGCCGACCAGCGGGGCGCCTCGCTGTTCAACGGCTGAGCCGCAGCAGGCACCACCGCACGACGCACGAGTCCACCAGGGGGCCGGCACCGCGAGGTGCCGGCCCCCTGGTGACGCGCCGCAGTAGCATCACCGTCCGGTCGAGACCTCCGGCGAGGAGACGAGATGAGCCCCCCGATCAGCCCGGCGCCCGTGAGCGCCACCGGTCTGGTGCGCGTGACCGTCGCCTCCGGCACCCGGCGCGTCGACCTGGTCCTGCCCGGGGCGGTCCCGGTGGCCGAGCTGGTGCCCGAGCTCGCCCGCAGCGTCGGGCTGCTCGACCCGCTCACGGTGCACGGCGGCTACCGCGTGGTGACCGCCGAGGGCCGGCTCCTGGCCGCCGACGCCGGCCTCGTCGTCCAGGGCGTCGAGGACGGCGCGCTGCTCACGGTGACCGCCGGGGTCGACGACGAGCCGCCGCGGGTCTACGACGACGTCGTCGAGGCGATGACCGACGTGGTCGAGCGCGACCTGCGCCCCTGGTCGCCGGCCTCGGGGCGTCGTACCGCCCTGGGGGCCGCGGGGCTGCTGATGGCGATGGGCGCCGCCGCGCTGCTCGTGCAGAGCGACACCCTGCTCGCCGGCAGTGCCGCCGGGGTCGTGGCCGCCGTGCTGGTGGCCGGCGCCGTGGTCCTTTCCCGCGCCCAGGACGAGCCCGAGGCGGCCGTCGCGGTCGCCTGGATGGGCACGGCGTACGCCGCCGTGGCGGGGCTGCTGCTGGCCCAGGACGGCGCCCCGCTGACCGACCTCTCCGACCTGGCCGGCGTGGCCGTGGCCGCCGCCGGCCTCGGCGCCGTGGTGGCGGGCCTCGTCGCGCTGCTCGGGCTCGGCGACGGGCGGGCGCTGGTGCTGCCGCCGGTGGTCGTGGGCGCCGCCTTCACCGTCGTGGGGCTGGTGCTGCGCACCGGCGACGTCGACGCCGGCGTGCTGCTCGCGACCGTGCTGGTGCTGGTCGTGCTGATGGGCAGCCTCTTCCCGTGGCTGGCCCTCGGCATGACCGGAGCCCGGGTGGAGCAGATCTACAGCACCGCCGACATCACCGCCGACCCCGACGAGGTCGACCCCGACCAGGTCGGGCGCGAGGCCCGGCTGGCCCACGAGATCCTGCTGGCCATCACCGCGACGGTGGGGCTGCTGCTGGTGCTGGTGGCCCCGGTCGCGGTCGCGCTGGGGGTCTCCGGCACGCTGCTGGCGCTGGTCTGCTGCCTGGTCGTGATGCTGCGCACCCGTCAGTACCGCACCGGCAGCGAGGTCCTCGTCGGGCTGGTCTCCGGGATCGCCGGGCTGGCCTCGGTCGCCGTCGCGCTGCTGTGGCTGCAGCCGCAGTGGCGGCCCACCACCGCGCTGGTGCTGGCCGCCGCGGGGGCCGTGCTGCTGGCGGTCACCCTGCTGCCCGCCACCCCGTCGGTGCGCCGCGGCCGCCTTGGCGACGTCGCCGAGAGCGTGTGCCTGCTGGGCCTCGTCCCGCTCGCGCTGGTCGCCACCGGCGTCTTCTCGGCGATCGCCGGCTGAGCCGTGGCCACCAAGCGCGACCTCGTCGAGGCGCACGCCTTCAGCAGGCGCCGCCTGGTGACGGCCTTCGTCTCCGGCGCCCCCGGCGGCCGCGAGGTCGAGCCCGCGCGGCCCGGTCGCACCATCGTCGGCGGCGTCGCGCTGGGCGTGCTGCTGGTGGCCGGTGCCGCCATCACCGGCGTCTTCACCGACAACGCCCCCACCGACTGGGACGAGCCGGGCCTAGTCATCAGCAAGGAGCAGGGCGCGGCGTACGTCATCCTCGACGACGGTGCCGACCCCGACCCCGACGCGGAGACCGGCGACGACGCCGGGCCGCAGCTGCGACCGGTCCTCAACATCACCTCGGCCCACCTGATCCTGGGCGCCGAGGGCCTCGAGCCGCGCATCGTGTCGCAGGAGACCATCGAGACCCGGCCGCTGGGCGAGGACATCGGCATCCTCGACGCGCCCGCGAGCCTGCCCGGCACCGACGCGCTGGTCGAGTCGGGGTGGAGCGCCTGCACCGGCGACGGGCTGGGGCTCAAGGTGGCGCTCAGCGAGACCCCCGAGGTCACCGCCGCGCCGGGCACGGCGTTCCTGGTCAAGGTCGCCACCCGCAGCCGCAGCGACGCGGCGTACTGGGTCGTGGCGACCGCGGAGCGCACTGGGCAGGAGACCGAGGCCTACCGCTACGCGCTGACCATGCCCGGCGGGTCGCAGCGCAACGCGTTCCTCGCCGCGCTCGACCTGCCGCTGCTCGACACCGCGACCAAGGTGCCGGCGGAGTGGCTCGAGCTCTTCCCGCGCGGCGCCGACCTCGACGCCGGCAGCTTCGACGTGCCCGGGCTCGGCGACCCGCTGCCCGGTGGCGGCGGGCGCATCGGCGACTACGTCGTCGACGAGGGCGGCGGGGGCTACCTGGTCACCGCCGACGGCGCCGAGCTGCTCGACGAGTTCGCGCTGCAGGTGCTGGCCGCCTCCGAGCTGCCCGGCGGCCGGCTGCCCCGGGAGCTCGCCGAGCTGCCCTCGGGCAGCGACGGGTCGTCGCTGGTCGCGGCCAACCGCTGGCCCGAGGACGTGCTCGACGACGAGCCCGGCGAGCACTGCGCGCTGCTGGAGACCGCGGCGGGGGAGGCCCCCCGGGTCCAGGTCGCGGTCAACCCCGTCGGCGAGGCCGCGGCGCTCGACGTCCCCCGCGGCGAGCGGGTCGTCGAGGTCGAGCCCGGCGGCGGCGCCTACGTGATGAGCGGCGGCTGGGGCGACGTCGAGAGTGGCAGCCGCTGGGCGGTCGACCAGAAGGGTCGCGCCAACGCGCTGGTCGGCGACGACACGCCGACGCTGCTCGGCTACGGCGGGTACGACCCGGTGCTGGTGCCCGACGCGTGGCTCGAGCTCTTCGCCCAGGGCGTGCCGCTCTCGCAGGCGGCCGCGCTCTGCCCGCCCGACCGCGACCCGGACGCCGGGTCGGGCTGCGCGTGAGCACCCGGGGCGCCCGCTGGGCCACGGCCGCGGCGACCTGCGGGGTGCTCGCCCCGCTGACCCTGCTCGGGCTCGGGGCCGTAGCGCTCGGCCAGGCGGCCCAGGCGGCCGCGCCGGGCCCGGCCGCCCCCGAGACCCGCTCGTGCACCGAGGTCGCGGCCGACGACCCGCGCGTGGGGCCGTGGGCCGGGCCCAGCCGGGCCCTGGCCGCGACGGGGGTCCTCGAGGCCCAGGACCTGCTGCGTCGCCGTGGCGTGACCCCCGGGGCCGGGGTGGTGGTCGCCGTGGTCGACAGCGGCATCGCCGACGCGGCGAGGCTGCCCGCGGCGCCCGGGGTGGCGGCGTACGGGCAGGGCGGCGCCGTGGTCGACCCGCACGGCACGATCGTCGCCGGCCTCGTCGCGGCCCCGCCGCGTCCCGGGGGTGGGGGCGCCGTGGGCGTGGCGCCCGGCGCCCGGCTCGTCGACGTACGGGTGCTCGACGCCTTCAGCCCGCAGGAGGGGCAGGCGGGGCCGCTGGCGGTGCGCGTCGCCGAGGGCCTCGAGCACGTCCTGGCCGAGGTGCGCCGGGCCGGGGGCGGCGAGCCGGCCGTCGACGTCGTCAACGTGTCGATGGCGGTGCCGCCCGAGCCGCGCATCGACGCGGCGGTCGAGGCGCTGTGGCGCGAGGGCGTCGTGGTGGTCGCCGAGTCGGGCGACCGGCCGGTCGACGAGTCCGACCCGCTGCCCGACGAGCTGGCCGTCGCAACCCCGGGGGAGGACGCCGCGACGCAGGTGCACCCGGCGGGGGCGGGGAGCGACGGGGAGGAGCCGGGCCGCCACGTGCTCGCCGTCGGTGCGGTCGCCGAGCCCGACGGCTCGGGCGGCCCCGCCGACGAGCTGCTGCGCAGCAGCGCGATCGACGTCGCCGCGCCCACGGCCGGCGGGGTCTCGATCGGTCTCAACGGCGGCTCCTGCGGCGTCGACTCCGTGTCGACCTCGTGGGCGGCCGCCCAGGTCACCGGGGTGGTGGCGCTGCTGATGTCGGCCTACCCCGACGACACCCCCGCGCAGGTCCTCGACCGTCTGGTCTCCACCGCCGACGGCCGCGCCGACGTCCGCTCGCCCCTGCGCGGCGCCGGCGTCGTGCGCGCCGACGAGGCGCTGGCGCGGGGGCTGGCCGCCCGCCCCGACGCCGCCGCCCCAGGAGCCGAGGCCGAGCCCGCCACCGCCCCGGCCGCGGAGCCCGACCTGCTCGCCGGCATCCGCGACGACGCCGTGTGGTGGGGCGTGCTCGGCGGCGGCGCGCTGCTGCTGGCGCTGGTGCTGCGCCCGGTCCTGGCCCGCCGTGACCCGGCCTGAGTCTCCCCCTGACCCGGCGCAGATCTCGCGCTGACCCGGCCCGGATCTCGCGCTGACCCGGCGCAGATCTCGGGCGGGGTGGAGGTCTGCGCCGGGTCGACGCGAAGATCGGGCCGGGTCGGCGGGGAACACGAACGGCGCCGGTCCCACAGGGGAGCGACGCCGTCCGGATGGCGGAGGATAGGGGATTCGAACCCCTGAGGGCGTTAACCCAACCCGCTTTCCAAGCGAGCGCCATAGGCCACTAGGCGAATCCTCCGCCGAGGAGCGTACCGGTGCCCCGGGACGGGGCGAAATCGCCCCCTCACGTCGTACGCCGGTGGCGCGCTGCCGAGGCGCCGGGCCCGGCACCGCGCCCGGGGCCGGCCTCGTGTTGGTCGCCCCGGCCACCTCACCTACACTCGTGCCAACCCCCCGTGTGGCGACATCTTGCCCAACTCCCCCAGGGCCGAGAGGCAGCAAGGGTCAGCGAGCTCTGTCGGGTGCGCGGGGGGCCTTTTCATGCCCGGACGCGGGTGGCCCGGGGGTCGTGCTCCCCAGGTCCCCTCCTGGCGATGGCCAGTGTCGGACCTGCTGGTTAGGGTCGTCGTGTGGAGTCCCCCCTCGCCCTGTACCGCCGCTACCGGCCCGAGACGTTCTCGGAGGTCATCGGGCAGGACCACGTCACCGAGCCGCTGCGCGCCGCGCTCGCCAACAACCGGGTCAACCACGCCTACCTGTTCTCCGGGCCGCGCGGGTGCGGCAAGACCACCTCAGCGCGCATCCTCGCCCGCGCGCTGAACTGCGAGCAGGCGCCGGTCGCCGACCCCTGCGGGGAGTGCGACAGCTGTCGCGACCTGGCCCGCGGCGGGCCCGGGTCCATCGACGTGATCGAGATCGACGCGGCCAGCCACGGCGGTGTCGACGACGCCCGCGACCTGCGCGAGAAGGCGTTCTTCGCGCCGGTGCGCAGCCGCTACAAGGTCTACATCATCGACGAGGCCCACATGGTCACCACGCAGGGCTTCAACGCCCTGCTCAAGCTCGTCGAGGAGCCGCCGCCGCACCTGCGCTTCATCTTCGCGACCACCGAGCCCGACAAGGTGCTGCCGACCATCCGCTCGCGCACCCACCACTACCCCTTCCGGCTGATCCCGCCGCGGCTGCTCTCCTCCTACCTCTCCGAGCTGTGCGAGCTCGAGGGGGTCCCGATCGAGCAGGCGGCGCTGCCGCTGGTGGTGCGCGCCGGCGCCGGCTCGGCCCGCGACACGCTCTCGGTGCTCGACCAGCTGCTCGGCGGCGCCGGGTCCGCCGGCGTGACCCACGCCCTGGCCACGGGGCTGCTGGGCTACACCCCCGACTCGCTGCTCGACGAGGTCGTCGACGCGTTCGCCGCCGGTGACGGCGCCGCGGTCTTCGGGGTGGTCGACAAGGTGATCGAGACCGGCCAGGACCCGCGCCGCTTCACCGAGGACCTGCTGCGCCGCCTGCGCGACCTGGTGATCGTGGCCGCGGTGCCCGACGCCCCGGCCACCGGGCTCATCGACGTCAGCGAGGACGCCGGTGAGCGGCTCGTGGCCCAGGCCGCCCGCTTCGGCGCGGCCGAGCTGACCCGGGCCGCCGACCACGTGGCCGCCGGCCTGACCGAGATGCGGGGCGCCACCGCGCCCCGGCTGCTGCTCGAGCTGATCTGCGCCCGGGTGCTGCTGCCGGGTGCCGACCACTCCACCGACGGGCTGACGGCCCGCCTCGACCGCATCGAGAAGCGGATGTCGGTCTCGGGGGTCCCCGCCAGCGCCCCGGCCCGCCCGCAGACCCAGGTCCCGGCCCAGGACCGGCCGGCCCCCGCGTCGTCGACGCGCGCGCCCGACCAGGTCGCCGAGGCCCCCGCCGGGGCGGCGGTCGCGCCCTCGGCCACCGCGCCGCACGCCGAGCCCGCGCCCGAGCCCGTGCCCGCCCCGACCCCGCACGCCTCCACCCAGGCACCGTCTGTCCAGCCGACGTCCCAGCCCACGCCCGAGCCGGTCCCGCAGCCCCAGGCCGCGCCCGCCCCGCAGGCGTCGGCGCCCCCGCAGACCAGTGCCCCGAGTCCCCAGAAGCCCAGCGGCCAGCCCGGCGGCCAGCCCGGTGACCAGTCCGCCGAGCCCGCGGCGGGTGCGCTGAGCCTGGTCGAGGTGCGCCGGCTGTGGCCCGACATCGTCGAGGCCACCAAGGTGCGGCGCCGCGTCACCTGGATCCACCTCACGCAGAACGCGCAGGTGGTCGCGGTCGACGCGAGGACGCTGACGCTGGGCTTCGCGAACGCGGGTGCCCGCGACTCCTTCGACGGCAACGGCAGCGCCGAGATCGTGCGCCAGGCAGCGATCGACGTGGTGGGCTCCGACTGGCGCATCGAGACGATCGTCGACCCGGGCGCCACTCCCGACTCGACCCCGGTCGTGACCCGGCAGGCGGCCCCCAGCGCGCCCGAGCAGCCCGCCGCCCCCGCCGCTCCGGCACGCCCGGTCGACCAGCAGCCCGCCCAGCAGTCCGCCCAGCAGCCGGTGGTCCGCGACACCCCGCCGTCCGCAGCCGAGGCCCCGTCGCCGGCCGCGCCGGCCCCGGAGCGCCCCCCGGCCTGGATGGACGAGCCGCCCCCGGACGACGACCCGGGCGAGCCCGGTCCGCCGCCGGGCGAGCCCCAGGCTGCCGCGCCCGCGCAGCGCCCCCAGGCGGGCCCCGGCTCGATCGCCGCCGCCCGGGGAGCCATCCAGCAGACCCGGGTGGCCGGCCCCGACACCTCGCGCTCCGACGACCTGCGCGCCGCCGACGCCGACGCCCACCCCGACGACCTCGACGCCGACGACGAGACCCTCGGTGGCGCCGCGCTGCTCGAGCGCGAGCTCGGCGCCCGGGTCATCGAGGAGATCCCCCACCAGTGACGACCCGGCGACCGCCCGGGTGACCTGCCGCACGACACACTGAGCACACCAGCTCCCACGACTCCCCATGACTCCCCACGACACCCAGAGGTGACTCCCATGAGCCAGAACCCCTTCGATGCCCTCGGCGGCGCAGGCGGCGGCCTCGACATGAACGCCCTGCTGCAGCAAGCCCAGCAGATGCAGGAGCAGCTCCAGCAGGCCCAGGAGCGGCTGGCCGAGGCCGAGGTCGAGGGCACCGTCGCCGGCGGAGCCGTCACCGTGCGGGTCAACGGCGTGGGCGAGCTCGTCGGTGTCGACATCAAGGCCGGCGGCTTCGACGGCAGCGACGCCGACGACCTCAGCGACCTCGGCGACATGATCGTCGCGGCGTACCGCGACGCCAAGGCGCAGGCCGACACGATGGCCGGCGAGGCGCTCGGCCCGCTGGCCGGCGGCGGCATGCCCGGCGGCGGCGCTCCGGGCGGCCTGCCCGGCCAGCTCGGCTTCTAGGGGCGCACGACCTTGTACGAGGGCGTCGTCCAGGACCTCATCGACGAGCTCGGGCGGCTGCCCGGGGTCGGGCCGAAGAGCGCCCAGCGCATCGCGTTCCACCTGCTGCAGGCCGACCCGGTCGACGTGCGCCGGCTCGCCGACGTGCTGCTCGAGGTCAAGGCGAAGGTGAAGTTCTGCTCCACCTGCTTCAACGTCTCCGAGGACGAGCAGTGCCGCATCTGCCGCGACCCCCGCCGCGACCCGTCGGTGCTGTGCGTCGTCGAGGAGTACAAGGACGTCGTGGCGATCGAGCGCACCCGCGAGTACCGCGGCCGCTACCACGTCCTGGGCGGGGCGATCAGCCCCATCGACGGCATCGGACCCGACCAGCTGCGCATCCGCGAGCTCATGACGCGCCTGGCCGACGGGGTGGTCACCGAGGTCATCCTGGCCACCGACCCCAACCTCGAGGGCGAGGCCACCGCGACCTACCTCACCCGGATGCTCAAGGTGATGGACTTGCGCGTGACCCGGTTGGCGAGTGGACTGCCGGTGGGTGGAGACCTCGAGTACGCCGACGAGGTGACCCTCGGACGGGCGTTCGCAGGAAGGCGGGCAGCGGAATGACGAGCACGAGCAGCACCGACGGAGCGCACGAGGCGGGCAGCGGACTGGCCGAGGGGCTCGTGGAGGCCCTGGCGCTCGACGCGGAGACCCACGAGTTCGCGCAGCAGATCGCCGACCAGGTCGCCAGCTTCCTGCTGGCGCTGCGAGCGATCGCCGAGGAGGCGGACGGCGGGCGGGCGATCTCGCTGCTGCTCCTCGAAATCAGCCAGGTCCTGCTGGCCGGCGCCCGCCTCGGCGCCCAGCAGGACTTCACCCCGCACTCGCGCTACCAGCCCGACGTCGGCCCCGAGCCCGACCTCGACGAGCTGCGGATGCGTCTGGCGGCGATGCTCGACAACATCGACACCTACAGCTTCGTCTTCGACCCCTACGTGCCCGACGTGGTCGAGAGCCAGCTCTCCGACGACCTCGCCGCGATCGCCACCGACCTCGACACCGGCCTGCGGCACTTCCGTGACGGCAACGTCGGTGAGGCGCTGTGGTGGTGGCAGTTCTCCTACGTCTCCTCGTGGGGCAACCTCGCCGGCGCCGCGCTCAACGCCCTGCTCTCCGTGGTGGCCCACGACCGCCTCGACGTCGACGTCGACCTCGACGCCGACCAGGTCGCCGCGGCCGACGCGCTGCTCGGCGACCGTCCCTGACCCCGGCGGCCGGCGGGGCCCGGACGGGCCGGACGGTGGGCGTGAGATGCGTCCGGGAGGTGGCGTCGAGCCCCGGTAGACTCCGACCCGGTCATGGTGGGCCTGCCGGCCCACGCCCCCTCACATGCGGAACGGGAAGTCTGTCGTGGGCATTGTCGTCCAGAAGTACGGCGGTTCGTCGGTCGCTGACGCAGCTGCGGTCAAGCGGGTCGCGCGCCGCATCGTCGAGGCCAAGAAGGCCGGGAACGACGTCGTCGTCGCGGTGTCCGCGATGGGGGACACCACCGACGACCTGCTCGAGAAGGCGCAGGCGGTCAGCCCGCTGCCGCCGGCCCGCGAGCTCGACATGCTGCTCACCGCCGGCGAGCGGATCTCGATGGCCCTGGTGGCGATGGCGATCTCCGACCTCGGCTACAGCGCCCGCTCCTTCACCGGTTCGCAGGCCGGCGTGATCACCGACTCGGTGCACGGCAAGGCCAAGATCATCGACGTCACCCCGGGGCGCATCCGCACCGCCATCGACGAGGGCCACATCGTGATCGTGGCCGGCTTCCAGGGCGTCTCGCAGGACACCAAGGAGATCACCACCCTGGGTCGCGGCGGCACCGACACCACCGCGGTCGCGCTGGCCGCGGCGCTCGAGGCCGACGTCTGCGAGATCTACACCGACGTCGACGGCGTCTTCACCGCCGACCCTCGCATCGTGCCGACGGCGCGCAAGCTCGACCGCGTCACCTACGAGGAGATGCTCGAGCTGGCCGCCAGCGGCGCCAAGATCCTGCACCTGCGGTGCGTCGAGTACGCGCGCCGCTTCGACATCCCGATCCACGTCCGGTCCTCGTTCAGCCAGCTCGACGGCACCATCGTCTCCGGCAGCATCGAGGACCCCGCGCCCGAGGAGGGCACCATGGAGCAAGCGATCATCGCCGGCGTCGCGCACGACCGCAGCGAGGCCAAGATCACCGTCACCGGTGTGCCCGACAAGGTCGGCGAGGCGGCCCGGATCTTCGCGGCGCTGGCCGAGGCGCAGATCAACCTCGACATGATCGTGCAGAACGTGTCGGCGGCCTCGACCAACCTCACCGACATCTCCTTCACGCTGCCGCGCACCGACGGCCAGACCGCGATGACGACCCTGGCGGGCCTGCAGGACCAGATCGGCTTCGAGTCGCTGCTCTACGACGACAAGGTCGGCAAGGTCTCGCTGATCGGGGCCGGCATGCGCAGCCACCCGGGCGTGACCGCGAAGTTCTTCTCGGCCATCGCCGAGGCCGGGGTCAACCTCGGCATGATCTCCACCTCCGAGATCCGCATCAGCGTCGTCGTGGCCGACGAGGACGTCGACGCCGCGGTCGCCGCGACCCACACGGCCTTCGACCTCGACGCCGACGAGGTCGAGGCGGTCGTCTACGGCGGGACCGGCCGATGAGCGGGCTGCGCATCGGCGTCGTCGGCGCCACCGGCCAGGTCGGCGTGGCGATGCGCCAGATCCTCGCCGAGCGCGACTTCCCGGTCGAGGAGATCCGTTTCTTCGCCTCGCCGCGCTCTGCCGGCAAGGTGCTCGACTTCGCCGGCACCGAGGTGGTCGTCGAGGACTCCGAGACCGCCGACCCGACCGGCCTGGACATCGCGCTGTTCTCCGCCGGTGCCACGGCCTCGCGGGCCTTCGCGCAGCGCTTCGTCGACGCGGGCGTCATCGTGGTCGACAACTCGAGTGCCTTCCGCAAGGACCCCGCCATCCCGCTGGTGGTCGCCGAGGTGAACCCCGAGGCCGCCGCCGACGTGATCGCGGCCGGGCGCGGCATCATCGCCAACCCCAACTGCACCACGATGGCCGCGATGCCGGTGCTCAAGCCGCTGCACGACGAGGCGGGGCTGGTGCGGATGATCGCGTCGACGTACCAGGCCGTCTCGGGCTCCGGCGTGGCCGGCGTCGAGGAGCTGGCCGGCCAGGTCGAGGCGGCGGGCGGGAAGGCCCGCGAGCTGGCCTACGACGGCGAGGCCGTCGACTTCGGCGAGCCGGGCGTCTACCGGCGCACCATCGCCCACAACGTGCTGCCCTTCGCCGGCAACCTCGTCGACGACGGTCTCGGGGAGACCGACGAGGAGCAGAAGCTGCGCAACGAGTCGCGCAAGATCCTGGGGCTGCCCGAGCTGGCCGTCTCGGGCATCTGCGTGCGGGTCCCGGTCTTCACCGGGCACTCCCTGGCCCTCAACGTCGAGTTCGCCTCGCCGCTGAGCGTCGAGCGCGCCACCGAGCTGCTCGGTGCCGCGCCGGGCGTCGAGCTCAGCGAGATCCCCACCCCGCTCCAGGCCGCCGGCAAGGACCCGTCGTACGTCGGCCGCATCCGCGCCG
Organism: Nocardioides sp. OK12; assembly: GCF_024341885.1. Taxonomy (NCBI): domain Bacteria; kingdom Bacillati; phylum Actinomycetota; class Actinomycetes; order Propionibacteriales; family Nocardioidaceae; genus Nocardioides; species Nocardioides sp. OK12. Next base: position 129,173 of record NZ_BNET01000002.1, read on the forward strand.
ACGAGGGCGTACCGGGTGGTCGTGGGCTCGCGCTCTTCGTCTCCAACGACAACCTGCGCAAGGGCGCGGCCCTCAACACGGTGCAGATCGCCGAGCTGGTCGCCGCCACCCGCTGAGCGCCCGCACGACCCGCCCGCCGTCGGCGGGCCGGTCGTGGCTGCTCGGTCGTGGCTGCTCAGTCGCGGGCGGGCTCGACGACCGCGGTGGTGACCCAGTGCGAGAGCACGAAGGTGCCGACGCTGACCAGCGGGATGACCACGGCCATCCACGGTGACATCAGCGCGTCGACCAGGAACAGCAGCGCGACCACGCACAGCAGCCCCACGGCGAGGAAGGCGGTGCTGGTCGGGTCGGGCGCGCCCGCGGCGCGCAGCATCGCCCCACCGAGCACGACCATCGCGACCATGATCGCGAGCAGCAGGAAGAAGCCGGGGTTGCCGCACGAAGGCGTGCCCTGCAGCACCTCGCACAGGCGCAGCGCGCCCCAGGTCAGGGCGACCACGAGCAGTCCGACGACGGCCCCGGTGAGCGCCGCGGCGCTGCGCCCGCGCAGGCCGAGCAGGGTGGCGAACGGTGAGCGGCCCCGGGCGGTCGCCGGCTCCTCGACCGGCACGGGCTCCTGAGCCGGCTCGGGAACCTCGTCGGCGAACAGCGGGGTCCCGGTGCCCTCACCGGCGCTCTCGGTCCTCCGGGACTCCGGAGCAGGAGCCGGGGCGGCCATCGGTGCCGTCGTGGGGGCGGGCCGGCGAGCGGCAGGCCGGGAGACCGGCGGGGGAGCGGGTGCCGGCTCGGGCTCGGGCTCGGGGGCCGGTACGGGGTCGGGCTCGGGGTCGGGGGTCGGCTCGACGTCGGGCAGCGGCTCCGGCTCGACGACCGGGATCGTCGCCGTGGGGTCCTCGGCCACCTCGTCGGAGGTGTCCTTCTTCCTGCGGCGCCACCTGCCCAGCCCCAGGGAGGGTGCCTCCAGGGACGGGGTGTCCGCGGAGCGGTCGTCGTCTGCCATGGGCGCAGTCTGCCACGCGGGCAGCGGCCTCAGCGCCGGCCCGGGGCCGGAAATGACAGCAGCCGGGCCCACTCGCGTGGGCCCGGCTGGTCGATGTCGGGAGACATCACTACGTCGGGCTGACAGGATTTGAACCTGCGGCCTCCTCGTCCCGAACGAGGCGCGCTACCAAGCTGCGCCACAGCCCGATCCATGGGTCCAGCCGAGGCTGACCCCACGAGCACCGGAGCATACCGGAGCACCGAGGGGCCACCCCAATCGGGCCCCCGGCGGACGCGTGCGGCCGCGCGGGGGCTTCAGTGCGGGCGCGGCACCAGGGTCATCAGGGTCGCCTCGGGGCGGCAGCTCGTGCGCACCTGGGCGAACGGGCTGGTGCCGAGGCCGGCGCTGACGTGCAGCCAGGCGGAGCCCGCGTCGCCGGGCTGGGAGTCGGCGGGGTGGCGGTGCAGGCCCCGGGCACGGGCGGGCTCGAGGTCGCAGTTGGTGGTCAGCGCCCGACCGCCCGGCAGGCACACCTGCCCGCCGTGGGTGTGCCCCGCGAGGATCGCGTCGTGGCCGTCGGCGGCGAACTGGTCGAGCACCCGCAGGTACGGCGCGTGCGCGACGGCCAGGCGCACGTCGGCGCGGGGGTCGGCCGGGCCGGCGACCGCGGCCAGGTCGTCGTACTCCAGGTGCGGGTCGTCGACCCCGACGAAGGCCAGGTCGAGCCCGGCGACCTCCAGCCGGCCACGGGCGTTGGTCAGGTCGAGCCAGCCGTGCTCGGTGAAGGTGGCGCTCAGGTCGCGCCACGGCAGCTGGGGCACGTCGGTGTGGCGGGTGCCGTCGTCGGGCAGCACGTAGCGGAACGGGTTGCGCAGCCGCGGCTCGAAGTAGTCGTTGGAGCCGTGCACGAAGACGCCCGGCACGTCGAGCAGCGGCCCCAGGGCGTCGGTCACGTACGGCACCGCGCCCTGGTGGGCGAGGTTGTCGCCGGTGTCGACGACCAGGTCGGGACGCAGCGTGGCGAGCCCGGCCAGCCACTCCTGCTTGCGCTGCTGGCGCGGTGTCATGTGCACGTCGCTGAGGTGCAGCACCCGCAGCGGGTCGGCCCCCGGCGGCAGCAGCGGCACCTCGACCCGGCGCAGCACGAACTGCCGGGTCTCGCGCACGGCGTACGCCGTCACGGCCGCACCGCCGAGCGTCGCGGCCCCGAGGAGGGCGGCGCTGCCACGGGCGAGAACTGGGGTGAGGCTCACCAGCACAGGCTGTCACAATGTCGGTCATGAGCACCCTCAAGGACCAGCTGCGCGCCGACCTGACCACCGCCATGAAGGCCCGCGACCAGGTCCGCTCCTCGACCCTGCGGATGGTGCTCGCCGCCGTGGCCAACGCGGAGGTGGCCGGCAAGACCGCCCGCGAGCTGTCCGACGACGAGGTCGTCACCGTCCTCGGCGCCGAGGCCAAGAAGCGTCGCGAGGCCGCTGCGGCCTTCGACGAGGGCGGGCGCGAGGAGAGCGCGGCCAAGGAGCGCGCCGAGGCCGAGGTGATCGCCGTCTACCTGCCCGAGCAGCTCGACGCCGCCGAGATCGAGCGCATCGTCGCCGCGGCTGTCGAGTCGACCGGTGCTGCCGGCGAGGGCATGAAGGCGATGGGCAAGGTGATGGGGGTCGTGCAGCCCCAGGTCAAGGGGCGCGCCGACGGCGGTGCCGTCGCGGCCGAGGTGCGTCGCCAGCTCGGCTGAGAGGCCCACGGTCGCTGACCCGGGAGGTCCGGGCCGGGTCAGCGCGAGGTTTGGGCCGGGTCAGTGCGAGATGTGCGCCGGGTCAGCGCGAAGTTCGCGCCGGGTCAGCGCGAAGTTCGCGCCGGGTCAGCGGTTGTTGCCGTTGCCGTTGCCGTTGCCGTTCCCGTTGCCACCGCCGCCACCGCCGCCGTTCCTGCCGCCGCCGTTGCCGTTGCCGCCGCCACCGTTGTTGGAGGGCGGCGGGGGCGGCGGGGTGCCGTTGGACTGGTAGAGGGTGATCTGCGAGCCCGAGGGGGCGCTGCCGCTGGGCGAGGAGTAGGCGACCGTGCCGGCGGAGTACGACGAGTTCACGTACCCGCCGCTGCTGACGCCGAACCCGGCGTCCTCGAGCACCTGGGTGGCCCCGTCGAGGGTCATCCCGCTCACCGACGGCACCGAGATCGTCACGCCGTTGACGACGGTGGCGTCGGGGGGCGTGAAGCCGGTGTCGGGGAGCTGGTCGTCGATCGCCTTCATCGCGTCACCCCAGATCGGGCCGGCGTAGCCCGAGCCGGAGGCCGAGTCGATGTAGCGTCCGCCGACGGTCTGGCCGGTCAGGGTGATCGGGGTCCCGGACTGGTTGGCGCCGGCGATCATCGCGGCGGCCGCCATCTCGGGGGTGTAGCCCACGAACCAGACCGAGCGACCGTTCTGGGTGGTGCCGGTCTTGCCGCCGGCGGGGCTGTCGAGGGCCTCCGCCTGGGCGAAGCCGCCGGGCTCGATGACCCCGCGCAGGATGTCGTTGACCGCGTCGGCGGTCGAGGCCTTCAGCACCTGGCGGCACTTGGCGGGGTACTGCTTGAGCACGTTGCCGTTGGCGTCCTCGATCGAGGTGACCGGGCGCGAGGCGCAGTGCTGGCCGCGGGCGGCGAAGGTCGCGTACGCCTCGGCCATCTCCAGCGGGCTCACGCTGGCCACACCGAGCGGGAAGGAGGGCACCATCTCGTTGGCCTTGTCGGTCAGCCGCACTCCCATCTTCTTGGCCAGCCGGTAGGGCTGGCACAGCCCGGTGCGCTGCGCGAGCTGGATGAAGAACGTGTTCACCGACAGCTGGGTGCCGCGGTAGAGGTCGAAGGTGCCCGAGTCGGTGGAGTTGCCCACCGGGTAGGTGTCGGTCGACTGGTAGTTCTGGCCGCCGCAGACCGCGAACGAGCTCTGGGGGACCTCGATCTGCTCGGGGCTGTTGATCTGGGTGTTGAGCGGGATGCCCTGCTCGATCGCCGCCGCCAGCACGAACGCCTTGAACGTCGAGCCGGGCTGGAAGCCGCCGGAGTCGCCGTACTTCCGCGGCACGACGTAGTTGAGGTAGGTCTGGCCGGGCCCGTCGCCCACGGGCCGGGACTGGGCGATCGCGCGCACCTGCCCGGTGCCCGGCTCGACCATCGCGAGCGCGCCGATGGCCTGGTCGGTCGGGTTCACGCCCTCCCGCACGGCGGCGTCGGCGGCGTCCTGGAAGTCCTGGTCGAGGGTGGTGCGGATGGTCAGGCCGCCCGACTCCAGCAGCGCGCGGCGCTCCTTCTTGGTGTCGCCGAGGGCGGGGTCGGTCACCAGGTAACGCAGGACGTAGTCGCAGAAGAAGGGGGCCGCGGTGAACACGCAGCCGTCGGAGGTCTTCTGGACCTTCAGGCCCAGCGGCTTGTCCTTGAGCCGGTCGGCGCGCTTCTGCTTGATCACGCCCAGCCCGGCGAGGCTCTGCAGCACCACGTTGCGGCGCTCGGTGGCGCGCTCTGGGTTGTCGACGGGGTCGTAGCCGACGGGGTTGCGCACCAAGCCGGCCAGCAGCGCCGACTGCTGCATGTCGAGCTTGTTGGCGTTGACGCTGAAGAAGTGCTGGGCGGCGGCCTGGATGCCGTAGGCGCCGTCGCCGAAGTAGGCGATGTTGAGGTAGCGCTCGAGGATCCAGTCCTTGGAGTGGCGCTGCTCCATCGCGACGGCGTAGCGCAGCTCCTTGAGCTTGCGGGCGTACGTCGTCGCGGTGGCGGCCTCGCGCTCCTCGTCGGTCTTGGCCTGGTTGACCAGGGTCTGCTTGACCAGCTGCTGGGTGATCGTGGAGCCGCCCTGCACGTCGCCGCCCTGGGCCTGGTTGGTCACGAAGGCGCGCAGCGTGCCGCGCACGTCGAGCGCGCCGTGCTCGTAGTAGCGGGCGTCCTCGATGCCGACGATGGCCTTGACCATCTTGCGCGAGACCTGGCTCAGCGGCACCTCGACCCGGTTCTGGTCGTAGAGGGTGGCCAGGGTGTTGCCGTCGACGTCGAGGATGGTGGTCTTCTGCGCCAGCGCCTCGGTCTCGAGCTCGGCGGGCAGCTGGTCCATCGTGTCGGCCAGGTTGCGCGCCCCGATCCCGACGACCCCGGCGAAGGGGATGGCCAGCCCGGCGACGACGACACCCAGCACGGCCGAGATCGCGACCATCACGGCGAGGTGGGAGGCGACACGGCTGGCGGGACGAGACGCAGGCATGGCGCCCAGGGTACGGGAGCACGGCACACCGATCCCATCGTCGAAGCCGGGCACCGTACCCCGGCTGGGCCGCCCGCGGGCCGGAATCCGTCATCGCTACCCCCCTGAGCCGGGTGAGGCTGACCACATCGGTCTAGTCATTTCGGGCCATCTCTTTGAGTCGAAATGACCTGTCCCCAGGTGCGTCACCGCTCTTTACTGAGAGGCAGGGACATGAGAGCAGAGGCGCAACCGACTCCAGGGGACGCAACGGAGCCGGCGGCACCCGCTCTCGCACATAAGGATGGGGACTTGTCATGTGGGTTGAGGACTGGACGCCGCGCGCCGCCTGTCGGGCTGCGCAGCCGGATCAGCTGTTCGTGCGAGGCGCTGAGCAGAACAAGGCCAAGCAGCTGTGCGCGGGCTGCCCCGTGCGCACCGAGTGCCTCGCCGAGGCGCTCGACAACCAGATCGAGTGGGGCGTGTGGGGCGGCATGACCGAGCGCGAGCGCCGGGCCCTCCTGCGCCGCCGTCCGGCCGCCTCGTGGCGCTCGGTGCTCGAGAACGCCCGCACCCGCGGCACGGTCGAGGCCGAGCCGCTGCCCGCGCGCGCCCGCTGATCCCGTAGTCCTCCCGACCCGGCCGGTTCGAACCGGCCGGCTCGCGGCGCGCGCCGTGGGGTGGCTGCCGTGCGCCGGGTGCCTGCGGGGTTTCGACGACGCTCGAGCCTTCGGCCCTCGCTGCTCAACCAGCGGGGTGCTGGGTGCCCAGCAGGTCGCCGACGCGGCGCAGGCCGTCGAGGTCGTGCACGTCGCCGGCCAGCGCGGGGACCACGGCGGTGGCCACGTCGGGGTGTGCGGCCGCGAAGCGTTCGCGCAGGCCGGTCTCGCGCTGCACCAGCCGCACCCGGTCGGCGTGCAGGCGCAGCAGCGCCGCGCCCAGCTCGTGGCCCCCGGTGGCCTGCAGGCGGTGCGAGGCGGCCATCGCCTCGTCGGCGCCGATGTCGTCGTACGGCGCCGCGCTGGCCCGGTTGACCACGAGACCGGCCAGCGGCATCCGGTCGCCGCGCAGCCGCTCCACGAAGTAGGCGGCCTCGCGCAGCGCGTCGGGCTCGGGGGCGGCCACCACGACGAAGGCGGTGCCGTCGGCCTGGAGCAGGGCGTAGGTGCGCTGGGCGCGCTGGCGGAAGCCGCCGAAGACGGTGTCGAGGGCGGCGACGAAGGTCTGCAGGTCGGTGAGCACCTGCGCCCCGAGGATCTTGGTGAGGGCACCGGTGACCAGGCCGAGACCGGCGGTCACGAGCCGCGCCGGACCGCGGGCCGGGGCCAGCATCAGCCGGATGAAGCGTCCGTCGAGGAAGCTGGAGAGCCGCTCGGGGGCGTCGAGGAAGTCCAGCGCCGAGCGGGAGGGCGGGGTGTCGACGACGATCAGGTCGTAGGTGCCGTCGCGGCGTGCGTCGGCGTGGATCTGGCCGAGCTTCTCCATCGCCATGTACTCCTGGGTGCCCGCGAACGAGCTGGACAGGGCGACGTAGAACGGGTTCTCCAGGATCTGGCGGGCCTTCTCGGGGGAGGCCTGGCTCTCCACCACCTCGTCGAAGGTGCGCTTCATGTCGAGCATCATCGCGTCGAGGCTGCCCCCGCCGTCGACGCCGGCGACGGGTCGCGGGGTGTTGTCGAGCTCCTCGATGCCCATCGACTGGGCCAGGCGCCGCGCGGGGTCGATGGTCAGCACCACGACCTTGCGCCCGCGCTCGGCGGCGCGCAGCGCGAGGGCCGCCGACGTGGTCGTCTTGCCGACCCCGCCCGAGCCGGTGCACACGATGATCCCGGTCGCCGGGTCGTCGAGCAGCGCGTCGACGTCGAGGTGCGGCGCCGGCGCCGGGTGCGCGGCCAGCGGCCCGACCCGCGTGCGCGAGCGGTCGGCGGTCCTGGGTGCTGGTGTCCTGCTCATCCGAGCCCCTGTTCCCTGAGCGTGGCGGCGAGGTCGTAGAGCCCGCCCAGGTCGACCCCGCCCGGGAGTCGGGGCAGCTCGACCGAGGGCACGTCGAAGCCGGCGACCAGCGCGCGCTGGGCGTCCTCGAGCGCCCGGCGCTCGGCGTGGTCGCGCGCCTCGGCGACCAGCCCGTCGAGCAGCTCGGGGCTGGGGGTCACGCCGCCGGCCTCGAGGTCGGCGCCCAGCTGGGCCCGGTCCAGGCGCCCGGCGAGGGCGTCGGCCAGGTCGTCGGGGCCCACGTCGCGCGGGCGCACCTGGTTGACGATCACGGCGCCGACCGGCAGCTCGGCCTCGCGCAGCTGGGCGATGCCGTCGGCGGTCTCCTGCACCGGCATCTCCTCCAGCACCGTCACCAGGTGCACCGCGGTGCGCGGGGAGCGGAAGAGGGTCATCATCGTGTCGGCCTGCGAGCGGATCGGCCCCACCTTGGCCAGGCCGGCCAGCTCGTCGCTGACGTTGAGGAACTGGGTGATCCGGCCGGTCGGCGGGGCGTCGAGCACCACGGCGTCGTACTGCACGGCCCCCTTGTTGCGGGCGTTGCGCTGCACCGCCTCGTAGAGCTTGCCGGTCAGCAGCACGTCGCGCACCCCGGGGGCGATCGTGGTCGCGAACTCGACGACGCCGAAGCGGTCGAGGGCACGCCCGGCGCGGCCCAGCTTGTAGTAGAGGGCCAGGTACTCCAGCAGCGCGGCCTCGGGGTCGATGTGCAGCGCGTGGACGGTGCCGGGCCTCGCCCCGCCGGCCAGGCCGGTCGCGATCCGGCGCTCGGCGTACGGCAGCGGGTCAACGTCGAACATCCGGGCGATGCCCTGGCGGCCCTCGACCTCGCAGAGCAGGACCTGGCGCCCCTCGGCGGCCAGCGCCAGGGCCAGCGCCGCCGCGGCCGTCGACTTGCCGGTGCCGCCCTTGCCCGTCACCACGTGCAGCCGCACGCCGGACCAGTCGGTACGTCTCACGCGGCCGAGCCTAGTGGGCGTCCCACCCACCCCTCAGGAGGCGCCGGAGGAGTCTCAGGCCTCTCCCAGCCGGTGGGGCACCACCCGCAGGTGTGACGCGAGGGGTGACCCTTCGGTAACGTGATGGGTTGCCCCGCACCGGCCTCGGGGTCCGGTGGCCCCCACGGGGCGTGCGACGACGGCTCGGCACCAGCCGGCCCGACGCACCGCAGGCGCTCCAGCACGAGACTCAGCACGACCGACTCAGAGTGATCCCGACCGAGAGGCAGTCATGACGTCCAGCCCGCCCACCGAACGAACCACGCCGCCGGGCGAGCCGTCCGGCGACGGTTCCCGGCCCACCCCGCGCACCGCCCGTGGCCGGTTCCCGATGGCCGCACCCCGCGTGTTCATCCCCGCTGCGGTGATCCTGGTTCTCTTCTCCGCCACCGCGGCGATCTTCCCCGACCGCATGGGCGACTGGCTGGCCTCGGCCAACACCAACGTCGTCATCGACCTCGGCTGGTGGTACGTCCTGGTCGTGACGTCCTTCGTGGCGTTCTCGCTGTGGATGGCGCTCTCGCCGATGGGCTCCATCGTCCTGGGCAAGGACGACGAGGACCCCGAGTTCGGCCTCAAGTCGTGGTTCGCGATGCTCTTCGCCGCCGGCATGGGCATCGGCCTGGTCTTCTGGGGCGTCGCCGAGCCGCTGAACCACCTGGCCACGCCGCCCCCGGGCACCGACGTCGCCGGCGGGCCCGACCAGGTCGCGCGCACCGCCATGGACACCACCTTCCTGCACTGGGGCCTGCACGCCTGGGCCATCTACGTCGTCGTCGGCCTCGCGATCGCCTACGCCGTGCACCGCAAGGGCCGCCCGATCTCGATCCGCTGGGCGCTCGAGCCGCTGCTCGGCAAGCGGATCCTGGGCTTCTGGGGCGACGTCGTCGACGTCGTGGCCATCGTCGGCACGCTCTTCGGTGTCGCGACCTCGCTCGGCTTCGGCGTCAAGCAGGTCGGCGCCGGCCTGAGCTTCCTCGGTGTGGTCGACGAGGCCAGCACGCCGCTGCTGGTCCTGCTGATCGCCATCATCACCGGCGTGGCGCTGGTCTCGGTGGTCACCGGTGTCGACAAGGGCATCCGCTACCTGTCCAACATCAACATGGGCGTCGCCGCCGGCCTGCTGGTCGCGGTGCTGCTGCTGGGCCCGACGGTCTTCCTGCTCAGCGACTTCGTGACCCAGATCGGCTCCTACCTGCAGAACTTCCTCAAGCTCTCCTTCGACGTGCGCCCCTTCCAGGGCGAGGCCGGGCAGAGCTGGCTGTCGGGCTGGACCACCTACTACTGGGGCTGGTGGATGAGCTGGGCCCCGTTCGTGGGTGTCTTCATCGCCCGCATCTCGCGCGGTCGCACCGTGCGCGAGTTCGTGCTCGGCGTGCTGCTGGTGCCGACCATGGTCACTTTCCTGTGGTTCTCGGTGCTCGGTGGCACCGCCATCTGGACCGAGATGTTCGGCGGCGGCGGGCTGATCGGCGAGGAGGGCGTGAGCACCGACCTCGCGCTCTTCCAGATGCTCGACACCCTGCCCCTGGGCACGGTCCTCAGCGTGGTCGCGATCTTCCTGATCGTGGTCTTCTTCGTGACCAGCTCCGACTCGGGCTCCTTCGTGGTCGACATGCTCGCCGAGGGCGGCGACCCCAACCCGCCGGTGTGGAGCCGTGCGTTCTGGGCGTCCATGGAGGGCGTCGTGGCGGCCGTGCTGCTGATGGCCGGCGCCGGCGGACTGGCGGCGCTGCAGACCAGCGCCATCCTGGTCGCGGCCCCCTTCAGCATCATCATGGTGCTGCTGATGATCGCGACCGCGAAGGCGCTGCTCGCCGAGAACCGCGTGATCCAGCGCAAGAAGCGCAAGTGGCTGGCCACGCAGATCGCCGACGAGGTCACCGAGGGTCTGCAGGACAGCGGCACCATCCCCGCGGTCGACCCGACCCCGGGGAAGGGCAGCCCCCGCCGCTGACCTCGCCCAGCACGACCCAGCACGACCAGCACCACCCAGCACGACACCCGGCCCCGGCCGCGCCCCGCGCGCGGTCGGGGCGTGTCGTACGGGGCGGCGCCGCGCACGGCGGCCCGAGTAGGGTGCGGGCCATGACCAAGTGGGAATACCAGGTGGCGCCGATTCCGCTCCACAACGAGGCTCTGATGCTCAACAACTTCGGCCAGGACGGCTGGGAGCTGGTGACCATCCAGACCAACGCGCAGGGTGGCCTCGTGGCCTTCCTCAAGCGCGCCGCACAGGGCTGACACGCATGCCCACCCCCGAGGAGCGCCTGGGCGAGCTCGGCCTGGCCGTGCCCGAGGTGGCCAAGCCGGTCGCCGTCTACGTGCCGGCGGTCCGCTCCGGGTCGCACGTCTACACCTCCGGGCAGCTGCCGATGCGCGACGGCGAGCTGATGGCCACCGGCAAGGTCGGCGGCGAGGTCACCGCGGAGGAGGCCTACGAGTGCGCCCAGCAGTGCGCGCTCAACGCGATCGCCGCGGTGCGCGCCCAGGTCGGCGAGCTGTCGCAGGTGGCGCGGATCGTCAAGGTCGTGTGCTTCGTGGCCTCCACCCCCGACTTCACCGGGCAGCCCGGGGTCGCCAACGGCGTCTCCGAGCTGCTCGGCAAGGTCTTCGGCGAGGCCGGGGTGCACGCCCGATCGGCGGTCGGCGTGCCCGTGCTCCCCCTCGACGCCCCCGTCGAGGTCGAGCTGGTCGTCGAGCTGGTGGCCGACGCCTGATGCGCATCCCGCTGCCGCCCGTGCCGCTGCCCGACACGGTGGTCGCGTTGGCGCGCGAGTACGCCGACGGCACCCGCGAGCCCGCGGAGCCGCGCAACGCGGCCACGGTGATCGTGCTGCGTCCCGGCGACTCCGGCCCCGAGGCCTACTACCTGCGCCGCCAGGTCTCCATGGACTTCGCGGCCGGCATGGCGGTCTTCCCCGGCGGCGGCGTCGACCCGCGTGACTTCGACGCCCAGGTCGGCTGGGCCGGTCCCGAGCCGGCGGCCTGGGCCGCCCGGCTGGGCTGCGACGAGGAGACCGCACGGGCGCTGGTCTGCGCGGCGGTGCGCGAGACGTTCGAGGAGTGCGGGGTGCTGCTGGCCGGGGCCTCCGACGGGGAGGTGGTCGCCGACACCACCGCCGACGACTGGGAGGCCGACCGGGTCGCCCTGGAGTCGCGCGAGCTGGCGATGACCGACTTCCTCAACCGCCGCGGCCTGGTGCTGCGCACCGACCTGCTCGGCGTGTGGGACGCCTGGCTGACCCCGGTCTTCGAGCCCAAGCGCTACCGCACCTGGTTCTTCGTGGCCGAGCTGCCGGCCGGGCAGGTGACCCGCGACGTCTCCACCGAGTCGTCGTCGGTGCACTGGCTGCCGGCCCGCGAGGCCGCCGACCAGGCCGACGCCGGCGAGCTGGCGATGATGCCGCCGACGTACCTGACCTCGATGGAGGTCGGCACCTACCCCGACACCGGGGCGGTGCTGGCCACGGCCCGCGAGCGCTCGGTGCAGATGTTCACCCCCACGGTGGAGCCGCTGGGGGACGGCTGGACCCTGTCGATGCCCGACCGGCTGCGCCCGCTGGTGAGCGAGCGGAGGCAGGCGTGAGCGGCGCGGGCGGCCCCGTGGTGGGGCCGTCCGGCTGGGCCGGCGGTGCGTTCGGCGAGCGGGCCCGCTGCGTGCTGGCGCCCAACGCCGACCACATGACCCTCGACGGCACCAACACCTGGGTGCTGCGCGAGCCGGGCGCCCGGCGCTCGGTCGTGGTCGACCCGGGACCCTCGATCCTCTCCCACCTCGACGCGGTCGCCGAGACCGCCGGGCAGGTCGGTGTGGTGCTGCTGACCCACCACCACCACGACCACGCCGAGGCCGCCAAGGAGTTCGCCGAGCGGATGGGCTGCGGGGTGCGCGCGCTCGACCCGCGCCACCGCCTCGGCTCCGAGGGCCTGGCCGACGGTGATGTCGTCGAGGTCGACGGTCTCGAGGTGCGGGTCGTGGGCACCCCCGGCCACACCGCCGACTCGCTGTCGTTCGTGCTGCCCGCCGAGCGCGCCGTGCTCACCGGTGACACCGTGCTGGGCCGGGGCACCACCGTCGTGGCGCACCCCGACGGCGAGCTCGGCGCCTACCTCGGCTCCCTGGGGCGCCTGCACGCCCTCGCCGAGGCCCAGGAGGTCGCGACCATCTGGCCCGGGCACGGGCCGGTCATCGACGACGCGCTCGGGGCCATCGGCTACTACCAGGACCACCGCCGCGAGCGCCTCGAGCAGGTGCGCGCCGCCGTCGAGACCCTGCGCGCGACCCCGCACCCCGAGGGCCTCGCCGTCGACGAGCTGCCCCGCCGGGTCGTCGAGATCGTCTACGCCGACGTCGACCCGGTGCTGTGGGGCGCCGCGGAGATGTCGGTGCGCGCCCAGCTGGCCTACGTCGCCGAGGGCCGCTGAGCGCTGCGCCGGCGGCGTCGTACGACGGCGAGCGCGAGCGCGCCCACGAGCAGCAGCACGCTGCCGACGTACCACCAGCTGCGCGAGCGCCGGTCGTCGGCGAAGGCCGGGAGCGGCCGCTCGACCGCCGCGGCACCGTCGGCGAGCAGGTCGGTGGCCACGGTGAGGGCCCGGGCGCCGGGGTCGCTGGTGAGCACCGGGTCGTACCTCGCGCCGTCGTCGGCGAGACTGACGACACCGACCTGCGTCTGCCGCGGGGAGATCTCCTCCTCAGCGCCGGAGACGTCGACAGCCACGACGGCGTGGTCGGGGTCGACCCACTCCAGCACCCACCAGCTGTTCAGCGGCAGGTCCGCGGGAGTGTCGAGGCGGCGTGGTGTCGCCTCGGGTTCCCCGCGGCTCGCGGTCACCCAGGTGAACGAGTACTCGGGGTCGGCTCGCGGCCGGTAGGTCTGGACCAGGCTGCTCACGGCCAGGTCGTCGATGCTGCCGCTGTGCACGATGCCCTCCAGGCCGCCGAGGGTGGCGGCGGGCACCTCGTCGGCGCTGGCCCTCAGCAGCCGGGTGGACCCACCGACGCGGGCGACCGTGCCCTGGTCGTCGACACCGACCGACAGCTCGAGGTCGCGGTCGCGTCCCGGCAACGGTGTGGAGCGGGTCGCCCCGGGAGCGACCACCCCGTGGGCGGTGGCGGAGCCGAAAGACCGCCCGTCCTTGCTGGAGCGGACGGGCTGACCCGTCCAGAGCAGCCAGCGACCGTCGGGGGAGAAGGTCACGGTGCGAAGCAGCACGGGCCGACCCTCGTCCTCCAGCGCGATCTTCCGCACGTCGCCGGTGACCAGGTCGACGATGCCGACGCCGGTGCGCAGCGTGCCGCCGGCCCGCCAACCGCTGGCCCGCGGGTAGGCCAGCGTCGTCCCGGCCGGCGAGAGCGTCACGGGATGGACGGTGCCGCTGAGGCCGCGACCCGTGGCGGCGCCGAAGCCGGGCAGGTCGAGGCCCCGGTACTCACCGCTGCGGGCGTCCACGACCACGACCTCGCGGTTGCCCTGCGGGGTGTCCGGCACCATCGCGACCGCCTGCGCCCCGACGGCGAGGTCGTCGGTCCCGTGCACCCGCTCGAGGCCTGTCGGCACCGGCAGGTACGCCGGTAGCGCGCTGGCGTCGCCGTCGGCCGGCGCGATCCCGTCCCGGTCGGGCAGCCAGGCGACCGCGCCGGCGACCAGGGCGACGACCGCGACGAGCGCCGCCAGGGCGGCCGCGGTGTCTCGACGCACGCTGCGGCGGGCGCGGCTCCAGGTGTCGGCCGGCACGTCGGCGACCGGGGCCCGATCGGCGATCCGCTCGAGCTCGTCGCGCAACGGCTGACTCATCGTGATGCCTCCTCGGCCACGGGCCGGCCCACCAGCTCGGCGAGCTCCGGGGCGAGCGTGCGGAGCCGGGCCAGGGCCTGGCGGGTCAGGGACTTGGCGGTGCCGGGCCGGATGCCCAGCGCAGCCGCGGTCTGCACCTCGGTGAGGTCCTCGAAGTAGCGCAGCACCAGCACCGTGCGCTGGCGCGTGGTCAGCCGCGCGAGCGCCCCCTCGAGACTGAGGCGCAGCGCGGGGTCGGAGCGGTCGGCGGCCGGGGCGTCGTACCCGCCGAGCGGCTGCTCGGAGAGATGACGTCGCGAGCGCCACCAGGAGATGTTCTGGGTGTAGAGGATGCGCCGCACGTAGGGCTCCGGGTCGCCGGAGATCCGCGGCCACGCGCGGGCCGCCTTGAAGAGAGCTGTCTGCACGAGGTCCTCCGCCAGGTGGGCGTCCCCCGTCAGGAGGTACGCGGTGCGGGAGAGGGCCCGCGTGCGGGCGCGCACGAACGACTCGAAGTCCACGTCCGGTCCCGAGATCACCTGATCACCCTCTCTCACCCAGGCCTACGCCCGCCGGGAGCTGCTCGGGGGTCACTCGTCCGCAAGTTCTTCCCGTGCTCGGCGTCGACGCCGGCGTACGACGACCCGGACGAGCGCGGCCACGAGCAGCAGAGCGGCACCCAAGGCCGCCGGGACGGCCCAGGACGGCGGGTCCCAGGGCCAGTCGGGTGCCGGGCGGGTGACGGTGGGCTGGTCCTCGGTGACCAGGTCGGCCGCGACGCTCAGGGGTCCTACCCCGGTGTGCGGGTTGTCCGACTCGCCCCCGTCGAGCACACCGACGTCGCGCACCGCGGCGTCGCCGGTGACGTCGACCAGGCTGAGCAGCCCCTCGTCGCCGCTGGCTGGTGGCGTGCGCTGCACCAGGACGGCGTCGCCGACCCACGCCAGTGGGCGCGCCGACCAGTCCTGCGCGCCGCCCGACCGGGTCTCGACCCGGTCGCGATCGAGGTCGATGGCCACCAGGTCGTAGCCTGCCGCCGTGCCGATCACGAGCCGGGAGCCGTCGGGGGAGAGCAGCCCCTCGCCGGTGAGCTCGGGTGTCCCGGCGGCGCCGCGGCGCGCCATGGTGGTGCCGTCGGAGCGCTGCACCTCGATGCTCCCGCCGTCGAGCACGATGGCCGCACCGTCGTCGTCGACGTAGGTGCTGCCGCCGGGCTCGACGGCGCGTCGGGTGCCGTCCGGTCCCGCTACCCCGGCTCTGCTGCGGCTCCCGTTGAGGGTGGTCGTGGTCCAGTACGACGTCTCGAACCCGGTCCAGGCCAGCCAGGCGCCGTCGGGTGACCACGAGACCTGGGTGACCGCGACCCCGGATCCACCCTGGAGCGCCAGGTCGCGGGCCACCTCGCCGGTCTCCAGGTCGAGCACCCGGATGCCTGAGGGCACGACGGTGCCGTCGTCCGTGGCGGGCCAGGCGTAGGCGTAGGCCAGCCTGGTGCCGTCAGGAGAGAGGGCCATGGGGGGCTGGTCGCCGGGGAACCAGCTGATCGCCAGGTCACCGGCGAGCAGGAAGTCGGGCAGGTCGAGCAGGTGGTAGCGACCGTCCGTCGCGCCGACGAGCACCGGCAGCCCGGCGCTTGTGACCCATGCGGCCACCGCCCGCCCGATGGCGAGGTCGTCGCTCACCTCCTCGTGGCCCCAGCGCTCGTCCTCGCCCCGGGCTGCCAGGTGGGAGGGCACCGCGTGCAGGTGGTCGGGCAGGCCCGGCCCCGACGCCCCGCTGCCGGCGGGCTGCGGTGCGGAGCGGTCCGTCGCGCGGTCGAGCAGGCCGGGCGTCGCGGCGACCAGGGCGACGACCCCGACGACGGCGGCGGCCCGCAGCGCCAGGGAGCGGCGGTGCCGGCGCCGGCCGCGCTGCCAGGTGTCGCGGGGCACGTCGGCGGGCGGCACGGTCTCGGCGGCCTGCTCGAGCAGGTCCTTCAGGTGCGGGTGCGGGCTCATGCGGGGTCCTCCACGAGGTCGGCCAGGTCGGGGGCGAGGACCCGCATCCGCGCGAGCGCGTGACGGACCGTGGACTTCACCGTGCCGCGGCTGATGCCCAGGACGTCGGCCACCTGCGGCTCGGTCAGGTCCTCGAAGAAGCGCAGCACCAGCACCGTGCGCTGCCGGGTGGTGAGCCGGCGCAGCGCCTCGACCAGGCTGAGCCGCAGGTCCGGGTCGCCGGCGTCGGTCGCGGCAGCGGCGTCGTACGCGCCCAGGGCCTGCTCGTGCACGTCGCGGCGCCGCCGCCACACCGAGACCTGCTGGGTGTAGAGCGTGCGGCGCACGTAGGCCTCGGGCGAGGTCTCGATGCGGTGCCAGTGCTCGGCCGCCTTGAGCAGCGCGCTCTGCACCAGGTCCTCGGCGAGGTGGACGTCGCCGGTGAGCAGGTACGCCGTGCGTGTCAGCGCGGGCGTGCGGGCCAGCACGAACGCCTCGAAGGCGGCGTGCTGCTCCTCGCGCCTGGCCTGGCGTGACCCCATGGTGTGCTCCTCGTCCTCACCTGCTCAGACGCGGTGGGGACGGGAAAAGGGGGCACCCCGCAGGAAGTTTCTTTCTCGGGCGGGCCTCAGCGGGCGCGGCGCGACATCCGCTCGAGGTCCATGATGACCACCGAGCGGGGCTCCAGGCGCAGCCAGCCGCGCGAGGCGAAGTCGGCGAGCGCCTTGTTGACCGTCTCGCGGGAGGCGCCGACCAGCTGGGCGAGCTCCTCCTGGGTGAGGTCGTGGTGCACGTGCACGCCGTCGTCGGCGGTGCGCCCGAAGCGGTCGGCGAGGTCGAGCAGCGCCTTGGCCACGCGGCCGGGGACGTCGGAGAAGACCAGGTCGGCCACGACGTCGTTGGCCTTGCGCAGGCGGCCGGCGAGCTGGGTGAGCAGCCCGCGGGCGACGACCGGTCGGCCCTCGAGCCAGCGCAGCAGGTCCTCGTGGGACAGCGAGGCGAACGACGCGTCGGTCACCGCGGTCACGGTCGCCGAGCGCGGGCCGGGGTCGAAGAGCGAGAGCTCGCCGAACATCTGGCCCGGGCCGAGGATCGCCAGCAGGTTCTCGCGCCCGTCGGAGGAGGTGCGGCCGAGCTTCACCTTGCCCTCGAGCACGATGTAGAGCTTGTCGCCGGAGTCGCCCTCGCGGAACAGCACGTCACCACGGCGCAGCCGGCTCTCGGTCATGGACGTGCGCAGCGCGGACGCAGCCTCGTCGTCCAGGGCGCTGAAGAGTGGGGCCTGACGCAGTACGTCGTTGTCCACCGGACCTCCTGTAGGCGTGCGGGTGCTCGAGACTCGACCGCGCAGGGGCGCACGGATGTGGGCAATGCTATCCAGTGGACTTGCTCACACGCACCATCGCCCCTCCCAGGCGCGGCGGCCCCGGCCCCGGCGCTGCCCCGGCGCCGGACCGGCGCCGGTCCTGCCGGAGGCGTCGGTGCCGTCTCGTAGGCTGGCGGGGTGCCCGCCGCCGAGACCCCCACCGCCCTCGTGCGACGCGCCCGCAAGACCCACCGGGTGCTGGCCGAGACCTACCCCGATGCGGCCTGCGAGCTCGACTTCGACGACCCCTTCCAGCTGCTGGTCGTCACCGTGCTCTCCGCGCAGACCACCGACCGGCGGGTCAATGCGGTGCGTCCGACCCTCTTCGCGGCCTTCCCCGACGCCCGGGCCATGGCGGCGGCCGACC
Organism: Nocardioides sp. OK12; assembly: GCF_024341885.1. NCBI lineage: Bacteria > Bacillati > Actinomycetota > Actinomycetes > Propionibacteriales > Nocardioidaceae > Nocardioides > Nocardioides sp. OK12. The sequence continues at coordinate 146,853 of NZ_BNET01000002.1, forward strand.
GGGCCGTGCTCGAGGAGATCGTCGGACCGCTCGGCTTCTTCCGCGCCAAGACCGAGTCGCTGCTCAAGCTGTCGGCCCACCTGGTCGAGCACCACGACGGCGCCGTGCCGCCGCGGCTGGTCGACCTGGTCAAGCTGCCCGGGGTGGGGCGCAAGACCGCCAACGTGGTGCTCGGCAACGCCTTCGACGTCCCCGGCATCACCGTCGACACCCACTTCGGCCGGCTCGCCCGCCGGCTGGGCTGGACCGACGAGACCGACCCGGTCAAGGTCGAGCACGCGGTGGGGGCGCTGTTCCCCAAGAAGGACTGGACGATGCTGAGCCACCGGCTGATCTGGCACGGCCGCCGGCGCTGCCACGCCCAGCGCCCGGCCTGCGGTGCGTGCCCCGTGGCGCGGTGGTGCCCGGCGTACGGCGAGGGCCCGACCGACCCCGAGACCGCCGAGAAGCTCGTCAAGACCGAGGCGCGCCGGTGACCCGACGTCGCCTCGTGCCCGCCCTGGCGGCGGCCGCGCTGCTGCTCAGCGCGTGCTCCGGCGAGGACGGCTCGTTCGTCGCCGCGCCCGGCCCGGCGCAGATCGACGTCGACACCCCCGCCCTGCGCGAGGCCAAGGCCGACGCCGGGATCGAGGAGTGCCGGCCCGGGGACGCCTCGGCCGGCCCCGTCGAGGGCGGTCTGCCCGCGCTCGAGCTGCCGTGCTTCGGGGGCGGCCCGGCCGTCGACCTGTCGACGCTGCGCGGGCCGCTGGTGCTCAACGCCTGGTTCGCCACCTGCGCCCCCTGCAAGCGCGAGCTGCCGGTGCTCCAGGACTTCTACACCCAGCACGGCGACCGGGTCGACGTCCTCGGTGTCGACTTCGCCGACCCGATCACGGAGGGGGCCATGGAGCTGCTCGTCGACAGCGGGGTGACCTACCCCCAGGTCGCCGACACCCAGGGGGAGCTGCAGGTCGACCCGGTGGTGCGTGCGGTCGCCTTCCCCACCACGGTGCTGGTGGGTGCCGACGGCGTCGTCGAGGCCGTCCTGCCGGTCGAGATCCGCAGCGTCGAGCAGCTCGAGGACCTGGTCGCCGAGCACCTGGGGGTCGAGCTGTGAGCGACCGCGGAGGCGCTGGCGGGCACGGTGGGCTCGGTGGGCACGGCGGCTCCCTGGCCCCGCTGCCCGAGTGGCTGCTGCCGGTCCAGGAGGGCGCCGCCTCGATCACCGCCGACCACCTGACCCGCTTCACCCCGCCCGCCGACGGCAGCGCCCGCCTCGGGGCGGTGCTGATGCTCTTCGCCGAGGGCGCCCAGGGCCCCGAGCTGCTGCTGACCGAGCGTGCCCACGACATGCGCTCGCACCCGGGCCAGGTCTCCTTCCCCGGCGGCGGGCTCGACCCCGGCGAGACCGCGGTGCAGGCCGCGCTGCGCGAGGCCGAGGAGGAGGTGGGCCTGGAGCCCGCCGAGGTGCGGGTCTTCGCGACCCTGCCCGACCTGTGGCTGCCGCCCAGCAACTTCGCCGTCACTCCCGTGCTGGGCTGGTGGGCGCACCCCAGCGGGGTCCACATCGCCAGCCGCGACGAGGTGCACGCGATCCACCACGTGCCGATCAGCGAGCTGCTCGACCCCACGCACCGCGTCACGGTCCGTCATCCCCGCGGCTACCAGAGCCCGGGGTTCATGATCGGCCCCGACAACGACGTCATCCTGTGGGGCTTCACCGGCGGCATCATCGCCAAGCTCTTCGACTTCCTCGGCTGGACCCAGCCGTGGGACGAGACACGGGTGCGCGACCTGCCCGACTACATGCTGGCCGCCGACCCGCGGCCCACCCCGGGCCTCCTCGACATCGAGGACGAGCCCGACCGACCCCACGAGGACATCTGACGTCATGAACCTGCTCGACTGGCTGCTGGTCCTCCTCGTCGTCGCCTACGCCCTCTCCGGCTACTGGCAGGGCTTCATCACCGGCGCGTTCGCGACCGCGGGCCTGCTGGCCGGCGGCCTCTTCGGCATCTGGCTCGCGCCGATCGCGCTGGGCGAGGCCAACCCCTCGCTGCTGGTGACCCTCGGGGCGCTGTTCATCGTGATCCTGGCCGCCTCGCTGGGCCAGGCAACCCTGCAGTACGTCGGCGCCCGGCTGCGCTCGCGCATCACCTGGCAGCCCGTGCGTGCCCTCGACGCGGTGGGTGGTGCCGCGCTGAGCGCGGTCGCGGTGCTGCTGGTGGCCTGGGCGCTCGGGGTGGCCGTCTCGGGCTCGCGGATCGCGGGCGTCACCCCGATGGTGCGGGCCTCGACGGTGCTCGCCAAGGTCGACTCCGCGCTGCCGCAGTCGGCCGGAGGCCTGCTCCAGGCCTTCAACACCGTCGTCGGCACCAGCTTCTTCCCCCGCTACCTCGAACCCTTCGCCCCCGAGCGGATCGTCGAGGTCGGCCCCGGCTCCGAGCGGATGCTCCAGCGCCCCGCGGTGCAGCAGGCCGCGCCCAGCGTGCTGAAGATCCGGGGCGCCAACTCGTGCGGCAGCGGGGTCGAGGGCAGCGGGTTCGTCTACGCCCCCGACCGTCTGATGACCAACGCCCACGTGGTCGCCGGCGTCGACAACCCGCAGGTGCAGACCGAGGGCGGCCCCGTGGACGGGCAGGTCGTCTACTACAACCCCGACGTCGACGTCGCGGTCATCTCCTTCGACTCCGGCACCCTGCCCGCGCTGGACTTCGCCGACGCCGCCCCGCGGGACGCGGTGGCGGTCCTGGGCTACCCGCTCGACGGGCCCTACGACGTGCGGGCCGCCCGCATCCGCGCCGAGCAGCGGCTGCGCTCGCCCAACATCTACGGCGACGGCACGGTGATCCGCGAGGTGTTCTCGCTGCGCGGGCTGGTGCGCCCCGGCAACTCCGGTGGCCCGATCGTCTCCACGTCGGGCGACGTCGTGGGCGTGATCTTCGCGGCCTCGGTCACCGACGGCGACACCGGCTACGCCCTGACCAGCGACCAGGTCGAGCAGGCGGCCGAGCAGGGCCGGGCCGCCACCGGGGCGGTCTCGACCGGAGCCTGCGCCTAGCGCACAGGGCGGGTCGAGACCCAGCCGCGAGGCTCAGGCCGAGTGCTTGCCCTTGAGGGCCGAGGGGATCTGCTTGCCCTGGCTGATCGCCTTCTCGGGCGGACCGACCTGCTTGACCTTCTTCACGCCGACCAGCACCAGCAGCCCGGCCAGGGCGACGTACGCGCCGAAGACGATCAGGAACGCCCAGTGCAGCGACAGGCCGGAGCCGTTCCAGTGGATGAAGTAGGCGATCGCCACCGAGAGCATGATGATCGCGAGCACGCCGATGAAGCCGGCGGCCGCGAACAGGCCGACGCCGATGCCGCCGGCCTTGACGCTCACCTTCAGCTCCGACTTGGCGAGCTCGATCTCCTTGGAGATCAGGGTCGAGATGTCGCGGCTGGCGTCGGTGACCAGACGCCCGATGGTGGGATCGGTGTCCTTGACCGGCTCGATGGCCATGCGGTTGCTCCCAGGTGGTGAGTCGGGTGTCGGGTTCTGACCCTACAAGCCCGACACCCCTCCCGTGCCGCCAGTGGGGTGAGGCTCAGGCCGGCGGGGTCGCCGGGTCCTTGTCGCCGGTCTGGTAGACGTCGGGGATGTCGTCGCGGTCCTCGTCGACCTGCTCGGCGTCCCAGAGCTTCTTGTAGACCCGGTTGCGGGCGCGCAGCACGATCGTGGCCAGCAGGACCGCCAGCATGGAGCCGACCAGCACACCGACCTTGACGTGCTCGTCGCGCTCGGTGGAGGAGCCGAAGGCCAGCTCGCCGATCAGCAGGGAGACCGTGAAGCCGATGCCGGCCAGCAGCGAGAGCCCGACGACGTCGATCCAGGCCAGGTCCTCGTCGAGGTCGGCCTTGGTGAACTTCGCGAGCAGCCAGGTGGAGCCGGTGATGCCGATCGTCTTGCCGAGCACGAGGCCCGAGACGATGCCGATGGCCACCGGGTCCTGCAGCGACTCGACGAGGCCGCTGAAGCCGCCGACGGTGACACCGGCGGCGAAGAACGCGAAGACCGGGACGGCGAAGCCCGCGGAGATCGGCCGCACCAGGTGCTCGAGGTGCTCGGCGAGGCCGGGCTTGTCGTCGGCACGGTCCTTGCGCAGCACCGGCACGGTGAAGCCCAGCAGCACGCCGGCGACGGTCGCGTGCACGCCGGACTCGTGCACGAGCACCCACGCGACGAGCGCGAGCGGGATGAGCAGCACGCCCCGGAAGATGCGCATCTGCACCAGCACCGCGAAGAGCAGGATCGGCAGCAGCCCCAGCGCCAGGAAGAGCAGGTCGAGCTCCTCGGTGTAGAAGAGCGCGATGATCGTGATGGCCAGCAGGTCGTCGACCACGGCCAGGGTCAGCAGGAAGGTGCGCAGTCCCGAGGGCAGGTGGGTGCTGATGACCGCCAGGATCGCCACCGCGAAGGCGATGTCGGTGGCGGTGGGGATGGCCCAGCCGCTGGGGGCGCCGTCGGCGAGGGTGAAGTTCCAGGCCAGGTAGATCAGCGCGGGTGCGACCATGCCGCCGACGGCCGCAGCCATCGGCAGGGCGGCCCGCTTGGGGTCGCGCAGGTCGCCGGCGACGAACTCGCGCTTGAGCTCGAGGCCCACGACGAAGAAGAAGATGGCCAGCAGGCCGTCGGCCGCCCAGGTGCCGATGCTCAGGTCGAGGTGCAGGGTGAAGGCGCCCAGGTCGAGCGGCTCGCTGAGCGGCTTGAAGTCGCGGATCGCCTCGTAGGTGCTCGCCCACGGGGTGTTGGCCCAGACGATCGCGATGAGGGCACCCGCGATGAGCAGCAGGCCGCCGGTGGTCTCGGCCCGCAGCACCCCCGCGATGCGGGAGTCCTCCAGGAAGCTGCCGCGCGAGAAGAGGCGGGTCGAGCCCGACGAGCCGGACGTGTCGGGGGGAGTGGGGCTGCTGGAGTTCACGAGGTCTCCTCGGATCGGTCAGCGGTCATGGGGCAGGGCCCGTCGACAGGGGTCGACGGACGAGCTGCCGACCAGACTTCCCGGCGCACCAGCCACTCACTCTACCGGCGTACGACCCCACCCCCCACCGCCGACCCGGCGCCAGTTCCGCGCCGAGCCGGCGCCACTTCCCGCCCAGCGAGGGAAGTAGCGCCGGCTCGCGGAGGAAGTAGCGCCGGCTCGGGGCTACTCGTCGCTCTTGCCGGTGGAGGCCCCTGCGGCGATCAGGTCCATCACCGAGGAGTCGGCGAGGGTGGTGACGTCGCCGACGTCGCGGTGCTCGGCCACGTCGCGCAGCAGGCGGCGCATGATCTTGCCCGAGCGGGTCTTGGGCAGCTCGGGGACGATCATGATCTGGCGCGGCTTGGCGATCGGGCCGATCTCCTTGCGCACGTGGTTGCGCAGCTCCTCGACGATGTCGGCGCCGCCGTCGCCGGCCTCGTCGCGCAGGATGACGAACGCGCAGACCGCCTGGCCGGTGTCCTCGTCCTTGGCGCCCACGACCGCGGCCTCGGCGACCTTGGGGTGCGAGACCAGGGCGGACTCGATCTCGGTCGTCGAGAGGCGGTGGCCCGAGACGTTCATGACGTCGTCGACGCGGCCCAGCACCCACAGGTCGCCGTCGTCGTCGAGCTTGGCGCCGTCGCCGGCGAAGTAGTAGCCGAGCTTCTCGAAGCGCGACCAGTAGGTCTCCTTGAACCGCTCGTCGTCGCCCCAGATGGTGCGCAGCATGGCCGGCCACGGCTTGGTCAGCACCAGGTAGCCGCCGGCGCCGTTGCCGACCGGCTCGCCCTGCTCGTCGACGACCTCGGCGCTGACGCCGGGGATCGGGATCATCGCCGAGCCGGGCTTGCCGTGGGTCACGCCCGGCAGCGGGCTGATCATGATCTGGCCGGTCTCGGTCTGCCACCAGGTGTCGACGACCGGGGTGCGGTCGCCGCCGATGACGTGGCGGTACCAGACGTAGGCCTCGGGGTTGATCGGCTCGCCCACCGAGCCCAGCACCCGCAGGCTGGACAGGTCGTGCGCGTCGGGGATCTCGCGGCCCTGCTTCATGAAGGAGCGGATCGCGGTCGGGGCGGTGTAGAAGATCGAGACCTTCAGCTCCTCGACGATCTTCCACCAGCGCCCGCGCTCGGGGGAGTCGGGCGTGCCCTCGTAGAGCACCTGGGTCGCGCCGTTGGCCAGCGGGCCGTAGACGATGTAGGAGTGCCCGGTCACCCAGCCGATGTCGGCGGTGCACCAGTAGACGTCGTCGGGCTTGAGGTCGAAGACCGCCCAGTGCGTGTACGCCGCCCCGGTGAGGTAGCCGCCGGTGGTGTGCAGGATGCCCTTGGGCTTGCCGGTGGTGCCGGAGGTGTACATGACGTAGAGCGGGTGCTCGGCGTCGAAGGCCTCGGGGGTGTGCTCGGTCGAGGCGGCGTCGACGCTGTCGTGCCACCACACGTCGACGTCGTCGTCCCAGCCGTCGAGGTCCTGGCCGGTGCGGCGCACCACCAGCACCTTCTCGACCGTGTGGCCCAGCTCGGCGGCCTTGGTGCGGGCCTCGTCGACGGCGGGCTTGAGCGCCGAGGCGCTGCCGCGGCGGTAGCCGCCGTCGGCGGTCACCACCACCTTGGCCTGGCAGTCCTCCAGCCGCGAGGCCAGCGCGTCGGAGGAGAACCCGCCGAAGACCACGGTGTGCGGGGCGCCGATGCGGGCGCAGGCCAGCATCGCCACGACCGCCTCGGGGATCATCGGCATGTAGATCGCGACCCGGTCGCCGGTCCGCACGCCCAGGTCAACCAGGGTGTTGGCGGCCTGGCTGACCAGGTCCTTGAGCTCGGCGTAGGTGATGTCGCGGGTGTCGCCGAGCGGCTCGCCGACGAAGTGGAAGGCGACCTTGTCGCCGCGGCCGGCCTCGACGTGGCGGTCGACGCAGTTGTACGCCGCGTTGAGGCGCCCGCCCTCGAACCACTTGGCGAACGGCGGGTCGTCCCAGTTGAGCACCCGGTCCCAGGGGGTGGCCCAGTCCAGGCGCCCGGCCTGCTCGGCCCAGAAGCCCTCCGGGTCGCGCTCGGCCGCGGCGTACGCCTCGGCGGTGACGTTGGCGTTCGCCGCCAGGTCGGCCGGCGGCTCGAAGCGGCGGTCCTCCTTGAGCAGGTTCGACAGGGTCTCGTCGCTCACGTCTCTTCGTCTCCTTCGTCGGCGGGTGCGTGGTGGGGCCGTCGTCACACTAGGACGCCCGGGCCGGTGGGGGGAACGGCCCCACCGGCCACGGGTGCGTGCTCAGAGGTCGATCTCGCCCGCCTGGTGCTGGGCGACGAGCTTGGTCTTGCCGGGGTAGCGGATCTCCTCGACCAGCTCCTGCATGATCGGGGACGGCTTCGTGGTGAACTGCGAGACCACGATCGTGACCGTGAAGTTGATCAGCATGCCCACGGTGCCGAAGCCGGTCTCGGGGATGCCGAGGATGCCGTCGGAGTTCCCGTAGATGTCGATCGTCCAGATCATGTAGGCCAGCGTCACCGTCAGGCCGGTCAGCATGCCCGCCACCGCACCCTTGGCGGTGCAGTTCTTCCAGAAGATGCCGAGCACCAGGATCGGGAAGAAGCTGGCCGCCGCCAGCCCGAAGGCGAGCGCGACCACCTGGGCCACGAAGCCCGGCGGGTTGATGCCGAAGTAGCCGGCCACCAGGATCGCCCCGGCCATCGCGATGCGCCCGACCATCAGCTGCTTGGCCTCGGTCGCGGCCGGGTTGATCTTCTTGTAGTAGACGTCGTTGGCCACCGACGAGGAGATCACCAGCAGCAGGCCCGAGGCGGTCGAGAGGGCCGCTGCGAGCGCGCCGGCCGCGACCAGGCCGACGATCGGCGCCGGCAGGCCGCCGATCTCGGGGCTGGCCAGCACGATGATGTCGTTGTTGATGACCGTCTCGGTCGCGAAGTCGATGACCCCGTTGCCGTTGGCGTCGGTCGCCGAGACCAGGCCGACCTCCGACCAGGTGCTGAACCAGCCCGGCTCCGAGCCGATCGCGGTGCCCTCGAGGTCCTGGAGGATCTGCAGCTTGGTGAAGGCCGCCACCGACGGGGCGGTCGTGTAGAGCAGGGCGATGAAGAAGATCGCCCATAGTGCGCTGTAGCGGGCCGCGCGCACGCTCTTGGCGGTGTAGAAGCGCACGATGACGTGCGGCAGGCCCGCGGTGCCGAACATCAGCGCCGCGGTGATCAGCACCATGTTGGGCATCGAGGTCTGCGTGAAGGCTTCGGTGTACGCCGCCAGCCCGAGGTCCTGCTGCAGGCCGTCGAGCTCGGCGAGGATGTCGCCGAAGCCGATCTGGGGCACGGGGATGCCGGTGACCTTCGCGGACACCGCGAACGCCGGGATCATGTAGGCCACGATCAGCACGGAGTACTGCGCCACCTGGGTCCAGGTGATGCCCTTCATGCCGCCGAGCACGGCGTAGAAGAAGACGACCGTCATGCCGATGACGACGCCGGTGGTCGTGCCGACCCCCAGGAACCTGGTGAAGACCAGGCCGGCGCCGGCCATCTGGCCCGCGACGTAGACGAACGAGACGACGATCGCCGCGACCACGGCCACCAGCCGGGCGGTCTCGGAGTACCGGTCGCCCACGAAGTCGGGCAGCGTGTACTTGCCGAACTTGCGCAGGTACGGCGCCAGCAGCAGCGCCAGCAGCACGTAGCCGCCGGTCCAGCCGAGCAGGAAGACGCCACCGGCGTAGCCGTTGTAGGCGAAGGCCACGATGCCGGCCAGCGAGATGAACGACGCCGCGCTCATCCAGTCGGCGGCGATCGCGGCGCCGTTGGCCACGGCGGGGATGCCGCCGCCGGCGACGTAGAAGCCGGAGGTGGTGCTGACCCGGCTGGCGTAGGCGATGTAGATGTAGACGCTGAAGGTGATGACCGTGAAGATCAGCGTCCAGAGCTGGATGTCGCTCACGAGTGGTGCACCTCCTGCTCGTACTCCTCCACGCCGAACTCCGCGTCGAGCTTGTCCATGCGCCACACGTAGACCGCGATGATCGCGACGAACGTGATGATCGCCCCCTGCTGGGAGAACCAGAAGCCGAGCGGGAACCCGGCGACCACGATCTCGTTGAGCGGCTCCACGAACAGGATCCCGGCGCCGAACGACACCAGGGCCCAGATCGTCAGCAGCACGGCCATCAGCCGCACGTTGCGGCGCCAGTACTCCCGGCGCTGTGCGTCATCCATCGCTTCCTCCTCGTCTCGACGTCGCGTGAGGTGGACCACACGTCAGGTCGTCGAGACGGGATGCAAGCGCCTGGGTGGTGCCCGCCACAAGAGGCTGGCGTGACACCGGTCACAGTTTGCGACGAGCGGCCGGGTGGCTGCGACGAGCGGCGGGCGGACACCGTCGGAGGTCGCCACCAGCGGGCTCCGAGCGGCCTCGCCGACCGCTCGTCGCCGCGCGCCGACCGCTCGTCGCACGACGTACGACGCTCAGCGGGCGCCGGGCCGCTGCCCTGTCGTGACGTGGGTCACTCGTCGTAGCCTCCGAGCATGACCACCCGTGCCGGCGCTCCCGCCACCACCGCCCCGTCCGGCCCGCGACGCACCGCCGCCCGGCCGCGGCGCGGCGGCGAGCCGGGCCGCCGCAGCCTGCTCGGTGCCAGCCTGCTGGTGCTCTTCGGCTCCTTCATGCCGTGGGTCGACACCCCGCTCGGCACGGTCCTGGGCGGGCAGGGTGCCGGGCTGTGGACGTTCTACGCCTGCATGCTCGGCCTCGCCGGGGTGATGGTCCCGCTGCGCGGGTTGGCGGTGGCGCAGGCCGCGCTGCTGGGAGTCGTGGCGTTGGCGCTGCCGCTGTGGCAGGTGGGCCACCTGCTGAGCCTCGTGGGCACGGCGGGCTGGATGCCCGGTCCCGGCCTGGTGCTGGTGCTGGGCGGCGGCGTGCTGGCCTGCGTCAGCGCGGTGCGGCTGCACCGCGGACCGCGCGAGGCCTGAGCCTCACCCGCGACGCGGGACCCGCGGCGGGAGCCGGTGCAGGGTGACCTCGCCCAGCGCGCCGTCGTCGACCACTGCGGTCAGGTAGGTGCAGTGCGGCTGGCGGCGCCGGTCGGTGGGCGAGCCCGGGTTGAGCAGCCGCAGGCCACCGGGCGTCGTGGTGTCCCACGGGATGTGGCTGTGGCCGAAGACCAGCACGTCGAGGTGCGGGTAGGCCGCGTCGCAGCGCTGCTCGCGACCCTGCTTGGCCCCGGTCTCGTGCACCACCCCCAGGCGCAGCCCCTCGACCTCGGCCTCGGCCACCAGCGGCAGCCGCTCGCGCAGCACCCCGTGGTCGTTGTTGCCGTGCACCGCCACCAGGCGCGCGCTGCGCGCCTCGAGCTCGTCGAGCAGGGCCACGTCGACCCAGTCGCCGGCGTGGACGACGACGTCGGCCTCGTCGACGGCCGCCCACACCTCCTCGGGCAGCGCCTTGGCGCGCAGGGGGAGGTGGGTGTCGGCGATGATCAGCAGTCGGGTCGGCACCGCCCCAGTGTGCGCCGCCCCGATGTGCGCCGTGCCGGGGTGTGCCGTGCCGACGGTGAGGTCGTGAGCGGCGTGAGGCCGTGAGCGGAAGTTGACGGAAGCGACGCGCCAGACGCACGCGGGCTGAAACCTGCGCTCGGGAGGCTGGCGGCACGCCGGTCACCGACTGGTCGGCGCGCACCCGTCCCGTGCTCCTCCGAGGAGAACCGCCATGACCACCCTGCAGCCCACACCCCCCGCCGCGGCGCCGCCAACCAGCCCAGCCAGCCAGGCCGGCCCGGCCCCCACCACGCCGGCACGGCGCACCCGGCGCTGGATCGACGACTGGCGCCCGGAGGAGCCGGACTTCTGGGAGGGCGGCGGCAAGCAGGTCGCGCGCCGCAACCTCGGCTGGTCGATCTTCGCCGAGCACCTCGGCTTCTCGGTGTGGCTGATCTGGAGCGTGTCGGCCGCGATGCTGGGCAGCCGCTTCGGCTACAGCCCCCAGCAGCTGTTCTTCCTGGTCGCGGCACCCAACCTGGTCGGCGCGCTGATCCGGATCCCCTACACCTTCGCGGTGCCCCGCTTCGGTGGCCGCAACTGGACGGTGGCCAGCGCGCTGCTGCTGCTGGTGCCCACCGTGCTGTTCGTGGTGGCCGTCCAGCACACCGGCACGCCGTACTGGGTGATGGTGCTGATCGCGGCCACCGCCGGGCTCGGCGGCGGCAACTTCGCCTCCTCGATGGCCAACATCAACGCCTTCTACCCCGCCGACAAGAAGGGCGCCGCGCTCGGCCTCAACGCCGCGGGCGGCAACATCGGCGTGGCGGTCATCCAGTTCGCGCTGCCGGTGATCGTGGGCGGGGCCGGGGTCTTCGGGCTGGTGCAGGCCGCCGAGGGTGGCATCCACCTCGAGCGGGCCGGCTGGGCGTACGTCGCCCTGGCCGTGGCCGCCGCGCTGGGCGCCTACTTCTTCATGGACAACCTCGGCACCGCCACCGGCTCGACCCGCGAGAGCGCCGCGGTGCTGCGCCGGCCGCAGACCTGGGTGATGAGCTTCCTCTACATCGGGACCTTCGGCTCCTTCATCGGCTACTCCGCGGCGATGCCGCTGCTGATCAAGGTGAACTTCTCGGTCGTCGACCCGGCGAGCGGAGCGGTCACCGGCGGCATCAACTTCGTCTTCTACGCCTTCCTCGGCGCCCTCGTCGGCTCCTTCACCCGGCCCTTCGGCGGCTGGCTGGCCGACCGCTTCGGCGGCGCCCGGGTGACCCTCGCGGCGTTCGGCGCGATGATCGCCGCGACCTGCGCGGTGCTGTGGACGCTGAGCCAGGTGGTGGCCAACCCCACGGGCGACAGCGCCGTGGCCGACGCCAACTCGTCGTGGTTCCCGCTCTTCCTGGCCTTCTTCCTGTGCGTCTTCGCCGCCACCGGCGTCGGCAACGGCTCGGCCTACCGGATGATCCCGACGATCTGGCGCCACCAGCACACCGCGGGCACCGCGGCCGGCACCCCCGAGCACCGTGCCGCGCTGCTGCGGGCGACCAAGGAGTCCTCGGCGGCGGTCGGCATCATCGGCGCCGCCGGCGCGATCGGCGGGTTCCTGATCCCGATGATGTTCGGGGCGCCGTGGATCGCCGACCCGCTCGCGGCCGTGCAGACCGCCTTCGTGCTCTTCATCTCCTACTACGTGCTCTGTGCGCTGGTGACCTGGTCGACCTACGTCCGGCGCGGCGCCCCGCTCGCGGCGGCCCGCGCCTGATGCCCGGCGCGGCGCCCCCGCAGGGGACCCGGACCCACTGCCCCTACTGCTCGCTGCAGTGCGGCATGACCCTCACCGGCTCCGGCCGCGGCGGGACGCGCCTGGAGGTGCAGCCGTGGGAGGAGTTCCCGGTCAACGAGGGGGCGCTGTGCCGCAAGGGGTGGACCGCCGGCGGGCTGACCGGGAGCCGCGAGCGGCTGACCACGCCGCTGCTGCGCGACCGGGCCACCGGCGAGCTGCGGGCGGCCTCCTGGGACGAGGCGCTCGACCTGGTCGCGGCCCGGCTCGACGACCTGCGCGCGGAGCACGGCGCCGACGCGATCGGGGTCTTCGGGGGCGGCGGGCTGACCAACGAGAAGGCCTACCAGCTCGGCAAGCTGGCCAGGGTCGCGATCGGCACCAGCCAGATCGACTACAACGGGCGCTGGTGCATGAGCTCGGCGGCCTCGGCCGCCACCCGCACCTTCGGGATCGACCGGGGGCTGCCCTTCCCGCTGGCCGACGTCGAGCAGGCCGACGTCGTGGTCCTGGTCGGGTCCAACCTGGCCGAGACCATGCCGCCGGCGGCGCGCCACCTCGACCGGCTGCGCCAGCGGGGCGGCAAGGTCGTGGTGGTCGACCCCCGCCGCACCCCGACCGCCGACCTCGCCGACCTGCTGGTGCAGCCGGTGCCGGGCGGCGACCTCGCGCTGGCCCTGGGCGTGCTGCACCTGCTGGTCGCCGGCGGCCACGTCGACACGGCGTACGTCGAGGCGCGCACCCGGGGCTGGGAGGCGCTCGCCGACTCCGTCGCGGGCTGGTGGCCCGAGCGCGTCGAGCGGGTCAGCGGGGTGGCGGTCGCCGAGCAGCGGTCCCTGGTCGACCTGCTGGCCGGGGCGGGTCGCGTCGTCGTGCTCACCGCGCGCGGCGCGGAGCAGCACGCGCAGGGCTCCGACACCGTGCTGGCCTGGATCAACGTGGCGCTGGCGCTCGGGATGCCCGGCCGTCCGCACGCCGGCTACGGCTGCCTGACCGGGCAGGGCAACGGGCAGGGCGGCCGCGAGCACGGCCAGAAGGCCGACCAGCTGCCCGGCTACCGGATGATCGACGACCCGGCGGCCCGGGCCCACGTGGCGGGCGTGTGGGGGGTCGAGCCCGAGTCGCTGCCCGGCCGGGGGCGCTCCGCCTACGAGATGCTCGACGCGCTCGGCACGCCGACGGGGCCCCGCGCGCTGCTGGTGATGGGCTCCAACATCGTGGTCTCGGCGCCCCGGGCCACGCGGGTGGCCGACCGGCTCGCCGCGCTCGACCTGCTGGTCGTCTGCGACCTGGTGCTCTCGGAGACGGCCGCCCTGGCCGACGTGGTGCTGCCGGTCACCCAGTGGGCCGAGGAGACCGGCACCATGACCAACCTCGAGGGCCGGGTGGTGCTGCGCCGCCAGGCCCGCCCGGTGCCCGAGGGCGTGCGCTCCGACCTCGAGGTGATGGCGGGCCTGGCCCAGCGGCTGGGCTCGCCGGTCGAGCTGTCCACGGACCCCGAGGAGGTCTTCGCCGAGCTCGGCCGGGCCTCGGCGGGCGGCGTCGCCGACTACAGCGGCATCACCTACGCGCGCATCGAGGCCGAGCACGGCGTGTTCTGGCCCTGCCCCTCGACCGAGGGGGCGCCGCACCCGGGCACCCCGCGCCTCTTCGCCGAGCGCTTCGCCACCGCCGACGGGCGGGCCCGGCTGCACCCCGTCGACCACCGCGGCCCGGCCGAGCCGCCCGACGCCGACTACCCGCTGCACCTGACCACCGGCCGGGTCCTGGCGCAGTACCAGTCGGGCGCGCAGACCCGGCGCATCGCCGCCCTGCCCGACCCGGGACCGTTCGTCGAGATGCACCCCCAGCTCGCGGCCCGCCTCGGCGTCGCCGACCGGATGCTCGTCGAGGTCGCCACCCGGCGCGGCACCCTGCGCGCCCCCGCCCGGGTCGTGGCCACGATCCGGCCCGACACCGTGTTCGTGCCCTTCCACTGGCTGGGGGTCAACCGGCTCACCAACGACGCGCTCGACCCGGCCAGCCGGATGCCCGAGTTCAAGGTCTGCGCCGCGCGCGTGGGTGTCGCATGAGCCCCGAGCGGCTCGTCGTGGTCGGTCACGGCATGGCCGCGACCCGGCTGGTCGAGCAGCTCGTCGCCGGCGCGTACGCCGGACGGGTCACGGTGCTGGGGACGAGCCGGTGCCGGCGTACAACCGCATCCTGCTCTCGGCGGTGCTCGAGGGCACCCACGCCGACAGCGCGATCACGCTGCGCCGCGCCGAGTGGTACGCCGAGCACGGCGTCGACCTGCGCCTGGGCAGCCGGGTGCTGGCGATCGACCGCGAGCACCGCGACGTGATGCTCGTCGACGGCACCGTCGTGCCCTTCGACCGCCTCGTGCTGGCCACCGGCTCGCTGCCCACCCTGCCGCCCGTGCGGGGGCTGGTCACCGCCGAGGGCCGGCTGCACCCCGCGGTGCACGCCTTCCGCTCGCTGGCCGACTGCGCGCGACTGCTCGAGGCCGTGCCCGGGGCCCGCCGCGCCGTGGTCGTCGGCGGCGGGCTGCTGGGGCTGCAGGTCGCCCGCGCGCTCTCGGTGCGCGGGGTGGCGACCGAGGTCGTGGAGGGCGCCGAGCACCTGCTCTCGCGGCAGGTGGGTGCGGGCGCCGGAGCGGTCCTGGCACGCAGCCTGCGCCGGCTCGGCACCACGGTCTACACCGGCGCCCGGGCGGTGCGGCTGGTCGAGCCGACCTCCGGCGAGGGCGTCACCGGGGTGCGCCTCGACAACGGCGTCGTGCTCGACACCGACCTCGTCGTCCTCACCGCGGGCGGACGGCCGGCGACGTCGCTGGCCCGCGCCGCCGGCCTGGCGGTGCGCCGCGGGGTCGTGGTCGACGACCACCTGACCTCGCCCACCGACCCCGCCGTGCACGCCATCGGCGACTGCGCCGAGCACCGCGGCGCCACCACCGGCTTCGTGCCCCCGGCCTGGGACCAGGCCACGGTGCTGGCCCGGCGCCTCTGCGGCGACGACGTCGAGCACGCCGGGTCGCGCGGGGTGGCCCGGCTGCGGGCCACCGGCCTCGACGTGGCGGTGCTCGGCGACCCGGTCGGCGCCGAGGGCGAGGTGGTCGAGGTGACCAACCCCGTGGTGGGCAAGCACTCGCGGCTCGTGGTGCGCGACGGCGTCGTCGTGGCCGCCGCGCTGGTCGGCGACCTGTCGCGCGTCGGCCTGATCACCCAGCACTACGACCGCGGCACCGTGCTCGGCCCGCACGAGCCCGGGCAGCTGCTGCTGCCCGAGCAGGGGGCCGCGGCACCCACGGCCGACGCGCTGCCCGACGACGTCGAGGTCTGCGCCTGCGCCGGCGTGAGCGCCGGGCGGCTGCGGGCCTGCGCCGACCTCGCGCAGGCGCGCGAGCAGACCCGGGCCACCACCGGCTGCGGGTCCTGCACCGCGACCTGCGCCCAGCTGGTGGGCACCGCCGCGGCCGACCCCGCCTGTGAGGTCGTGCGGACAAAGTGACACGACGTGATCGACGAGGTCATCGCGGGGCAACGTCGCCGGCCCACTGTGGTCGAGCAGTCCCGCACCACCCGAGCCCCGCCCCGGGCACCGCACCCGTGAGGGAGAACCGATGACGAGCACCACCCCCCGCCCCCGCCTGGTCGTGGTCGGCCACGGCATGGTCGGCCACCGCCTCGTGCAGGCCGCCGTCGAGCGCGGGCTGAGCGCCACGCACGACATCGTCGTGGTCGGCGAGGAGCCGCGGCCGGCCTACGACCGGGTCGCGCTGACGTCGTACTTCGCCGCGAGCGGGCCCGAGGAGCTCTCCCTGCTGCCCTCCGGCTCCTACGACGACCCCGCGGTCGAGCTGCTGCTCGGCACCGAGGTGACCGCGCTCGACCGGGCCGCCCGCACGGTGGCGCTCTCCGACGGCCGGGTGCTGGGCTACGACCAGCTGGTGCTGGCCACGGGCGCGGCGCCCTTCGTGCCACCCGTGCCGGGCCACGCCCTCGACGGCTGCTTCGTCTACCGCACCATCGAGGACCTCGACGCGATCCGGGCCGCGGCCGGCCCGGCCACGGCGGGCGTCGTGGTGGGCGGCGGCCTGCTGGGCCTCGAGGCCGCCAACGCGCTGGTGCAGCTGGGGCTCGAGACCCACGTGGTCGAGATGGCGCCCCGGCTGATGCCGGTGCAGCTCGACGAGGCCGCCGGCGCCACGCTGGTGCGCCACGTCGAGGGCCTCGGCGTGCAGGTGCACACCGGCGTGGCCACCGAGTCGGTGAGCGGCACCGACCGCGTCGACGGCCTCGTCCTGGCCGGCGGGGCACGGGTCGAGGCCCAGGTGGTGGTCTTCTCGGCCGGCATCCGCCCGCGGGACGCGCTGGCGCGCGCGGCCGGGCTCGAGGTCGCCGAGCGCGGCGGGGTGCTGGTCGACGAGCAGTGCCGCAGCAGCGACGAGCGGATCTGGGCCGTCGGCGAGTGCGCCGCGCCCGGCGGGCGGATGTACGGCCTGGTCGCGCCCGGCTACGACATGGCCGAGGTGGTCGTCGACGCGCTGCTCGGCGGGGCGGGGCGCTTCGTGGGCGCCGACATGTCCACCAAGCTCAAGCTCCTCGGGGTCGACGTGGCCTCCTTCGGCGACGCGTTCGCCACCACCGAGGGCGCCCTCGAGCTGGTCTTCTCCGACGCCGTCGCCGGGCTCTACAAGAAGCTGGTGGTCAGCGACGACGGGCGGCGCCTGCTCGGCGGGATCCTCGTCGGCGACGCGTCGGCGTACGGCGTGCTGCGGCCGATGGTGGCCAGCGGGATCGACCTGCCCGACAACCCCGAGGAGCTGATCCTGCCGCCGGGCCGCGGCGGTGCGGCGACCGGCGTCGCGTCCCTGCCGCCCGAGGCCCAGGTCTGCTCCTGCAACAACGTCACCAAGGCCGCCCTGCTCGAGCGGCTCGACCAGGCGCACCCGGGCCCCGACGGGGCCGAGCACCACTGCGAGGACGTCGCCGCCCTCAAGGCCTGCACCGGCGCCGGCAGCACCTGCGGCTCGTGCGTGGGCACCGTCAAGGCGCTCGTCGAGGACCACTTCGCCGCCCAGGGCCGCGAGGTCAGCCGGGCCCTGTGCGAACACTTCGCGCTCTCGCGCGCCGAGCTCTTCGACGTGGTGGCGATCCACGGCTACCGCAGCTTCGACGAGGTGGTCGCCGCCCACGGCACCGGCCGCGGCTGCGACGTGTGCAAGCCGACCGTCGCCTCGGTGCTGGCCAGCCTGGTCAACGAGCACGTGCTGGGCGAGCAGCGCGCGGTCCTCCAGGACACCAACGACGCGTTCCTGGCCAACATCCAGCGCAACGGCAGCTACTCCGTGGTCCCGCGCATCCCGGGCGGCGAGATCACCCCCGACAAGCTCATCGTGATCGGCGAGGTGGCCCGCGACCACGGGCTCTACACCAAGATCACCGGCGGCCAGCGCATCGACCTCTTCGGGGCGCGCGTCGAGGAGCTGCCCGTGATCTGGCGCCGCCTCGTCGACGCCGGCTTCGAGTCCGGGCACGCCTACGGCAAGTCGCTGCGCACGGTGAAGTCGTGCGTCGGCTCGACGTGGTGCCGCTTCGGGGTGCAGGACTCGGTGCAGATGGCCATCGACCTCGAGCTGCGCTACCGGGGGCTGCGCTCTCCCCACAAGCTCAAGGGCGGGGTCTCGGGCTGCGCCCGCGAGTGCGCCGAGGCCCGGTCGAAGGACTTCGGGGTGATCGCGACCGAGAAGGGCTGGAACCTCTACGTCGGCGGCAACGGCGGGGCCACCCCGGCGCACGCCCGGCTGCTGGCCGGTGACCTCGACGACGAGACGCTGGTGCGCTACCTGGACCGCTACCTCATGTACTACGTGCGCACCGCGGACCGGCTGCAGCGCACGGCGCCGTGGCTCGACTCCCTCGAGGGCGGGCTCGACCGGCTCCGCGAGGTGGTCGTCGACGACGTGCTCGGCCTGGGCAGCGAGCTCGAGGCCGCCATGGCCCGCCACGTCGCGACGTACGTCGACGAGTGGTCGGCGGTGCTCGACGACCCCGACAAGCTCGCCCGCTTCGTCTCCTTCGTCAACGCGCCCGAGACCCCCGACCCGGCCGTCTCCTTCGGCACGGTGCGCGAGCAGATCGTGCCCAACGGGCCGGTCGACCTGGGGGCCACCATCCCGGTGGGGGCACCGGCATGACCACCTCCACGAGCACCTCCACGAGCACCTCCACGAGCGCGGGGCCGGACGAGCTGCTCTGGGTGCCCGTCTGCCCGCTGGACGCGCTGGCCCGCGAGGCCGGCGTGCCGGCGCTGGTGCGCGGCGAGGCGGTCGCGGTCTTCCGCACCCACGACGACCAGGTGCACGCGCTGTCCAACATCGACCCGGTCACCGGGGCGTCGGTGCTCTCGCGTGGGATCATCGGGACACGCGGCGACGAGGTGTTCGTGGCCTCGCCGCTGCACAAGGAGCACTACGCGCTGCGTGACGGCCGGTGCCTCGACGACCCGACCCTGCGGGTCGCCGCCTACGACACCCGTGTCGTCGACGGAGAGGTCCAGGTCGGCGGGCGGCGCCCCGAGTGCCCGCAGTGACCTCCGGGAGGGCCCTGGCACCAGGCTCCGGCCCGGACGCCGAGGAGAGGGCCGAGGAGATGGACGAGTCCGGGGGCGGCAGCCTCGACGGCTTCCGCATCGGCGTCACCGCCTCGCGCAAGGTCGAGGAGCAGGTCGCGCTGATCGAGCGCCGCGGCGCCGAGGTCGTGTGGGCCCCGGCGCTCTCCGACGACCCCACCCGGGTCGACGACGCCGCGCTGCGCCGGGCCACCGAGGCCGTCATCGCCCAGCCGCCGGACCTCTTCCTCGCCACCACCGGGGTCGGCATGAAGGCGTGGCTGCGCGCGGCCGAGTCGTGGGGGCTGCGCGAGGACCTCGTGGCGGCGCTGCGCCCGGCCGAGATCCTGGCCCGCGGCCCCAAGAGCGTCGGCGCCCTGCGCGGCGCCGGGCTGCGCGAGCTGTGGTCGCCGGAGTCGGAGCTCTTCGAGGACGTGCTCGACCACCTGCGCGGGCGCGACCTCGCCGGCCGGCGGATCGTGGTGCAGGAGCACGGCCAGTCGCTCTCGATGGTGGCCCACGCCCTGCGCCGCCAGGGGGCCGTCGTCGACGTGGTCACCGTCTACCGCGTGGTGGGCGCCGACGACCCGACGCCGATGTTCCGCCTGGTCGACCAGATCGCCGACGGCCAGGTGCACGCCGTCACCTTCACCGCCGCGCCGGCGGTCGCGGCGCTGCTCGACGCCGCCGCGTCGGTGGGGCGGCGCGACGACGTGGTCAGCGCCTTCCAGGCCGACGTGCTCGCCGTGTGCGTCGGCCCGGTCACGGCCGCGGCCTTCGAGCTGTGGGGCGTGCCCACCGTCTACCCCGAGCGCTCCCGCCTGGTGGCGATGGTCAAGCTGCTGGCCAGCGAGCTGCCCTCGCGCCGCTCCGGCCTGGCCGTCGAGCTGGTCGGCGGCCACCAGCTGCTCCTGCACGGCGACAGCGTCCTGCTCGACGGCGCCGAGGTGCGGCTCTCGCCCGCCCCGGCCTCGGTGCTGCAGGCCCTGGTCGCCAACCCCGGCAACGTCGTGTCGCGGCGCGCCCTGCTGGCGATGCTGCCCAGCGGCACCGCCGGCTCCGAGCACGCCGTCGAGATGGCGGTCGCCCGCCTGCGCGCCGCCCTCGGCACCCGCACCGTGCAGACCGTCGTCAAGCGCGGCTACCGCCTCGCGGTCGAGCCGTGAGCCGGACGCCGCTGCTGGTCACCGTCGCCCACGGCACCCGCCGCGCCGGCGGCAACGAGACCGCGCGGCGCCTGACCGCCACGGCGGCCGAGCGGCTCGGGGTGCCCGCCACGGCGGCGTACGTCGAGCTGAGCGAGCCGCTGCTCGCCGACGTGGTCGCCGGGCTGACCGCGCCGGCGGTGGTGGTGCCGCTGCTGCTCTCGACCGGCTTCCACGTGCGCCAGGACCTGCCCGAGGCCTGCGCCGGTGCGCCGCCGGGGGTGCCGGTCGACCTGGGGCGGCCCCTGGGGCCCGACCCGCTGCTGGCCCGCGCCCAGGTCGACCGGCTGGTCGAGGCGGGCGCCCAGCCGGGCTCGCCGCTGGTGATGGTGGCCGCGGGCTCCACCGACCTGCTCGCCTGGCGGGACCTGCGCGGGGCCACCCGGCTGCTGGCCGAGGCGTGGGGCGGGCGCGTGCGGCTCACGACCCTCTCCGGCTACGGACGCCGCCCGGAGACCGTGCTGCGCGCCGGCGACGCGGTGTCGACGTACCTGCTCTCGCCGGGGCTGTTCTCGCGCAAGGTGCGCGACGTCGCCGAGGCCGCCGGGGCGGTCGCCTGCGCCGACGTCCTGGCCGAGCACCCGCTGGTGGTCGACCTCGTGGTCGAGCGCGCCCGCGACCTGCTGGCGCAGCCGGGCCGGCCCTGACCGGGCGACCTCAGGGGCGACGCAGGTAGACCCGCACCCGGGCGGCCCGTCCCTCGCCACGGCCGTTGGTGGCCCGCACCCGGAAGGTGTGCCACCCGGGCCGCAGGCCGTCCCAGACGAGCTGGGTCCGCGGGCTGTCGGGGATCCAGCCCTGGGTGGTGCGGTCCTCGCCGCCGTGCCGGACCCGGTAGGTGTGCACGGGCGACCCGTGCGGCTCGGCCCCGCCGTGCCAGCGCACGACGACCTCCCCGCGGCGCGGCCGCGCCTTGGCGCGCAGGTCCTGGGGTCGACCGGGCGCCTCGGCGCCGATCACGGTCGTGGTCCGCGAGCTCTCGTTGCCGGCGAGGTCGCGCGCGTAGAAGGTCACCTGGTGCGTGCCCTGCGGCACGCCGACGACCATCGCGTAGTCGACCGGCTCGATCGTGTCCTGCCCGGGCGCCATGAACGAGCCGTGCGGCACGAAGCCGGACCCGTCGTCGTACTCGTGCTCGCCGACCGGCTCGCCGTCGAGCAGCGCGCCGAGGACGGCCAGGTCGTCGCCCTCGTCGAGCCACCCGGCGACGTACGCCGCCTCGAGCTGGCAGGGCTCGGACCCGGGGCAGGGGTCGAGGTCGATCCGCGGCGCGTCGGTGTCGGCAGGGGGCTGCTGCGCCGCGACGGCCACCGGGCCGAGCAGCGGCAGCACGGTCGCGGTGGCGCACAGGAGCAGGGCAGCGGGGAGGGTCCGAGATCGCACGGTGCGATCCTCCCACGGCCGGCGTGTGCGGGGTCGTGGTTTCGGTCGTGGTCCCGGTCGTGGTCCCGGTCGTGGTCCCGGTCGTGTGGCCACGGACGCGCCCAGGCGCGTCCACAGGCCACGACCCGGGCCACGACCCGGGCCACGACCCGGGCCACGACCTCAGCCGTAGTGGACCGCCACCCGGTGCCCGCGCACCGTCTCGACGTGCACGTCGACGCCGTACAGCCCGCGCAGCACCTCGGGGGTGACGACCTGCGCGGGCGGGCCCTGCGCCACCACCCGGCCCCCGGCCATGGCGACGATCTCGTCGGACCAGCGGGAGGCGAAGTTGATGTCGTGCAGCACCACCACGACGCGGGTGCCCAGGGTGTCGGCGGCGGTGCGCAGCATCCGCATGATGGCCACGGCGTGGGTCAGGTCGAGGTTGTTCAGCGGCTCGTCGAGCAGCAGGTACTCCGTCTGCTGGGCCAGGGTCATCCCGATGAAGGCACGCTGGCGCTGGCCGCCGGAGAGCTGGTCGAGGAAGCGGTGGGCGAGCCCCGTGAGGTCGAGCCGGGCGAGCACGTCGTCGACGACCGCGACGTCCTCGGTGGTCGGTCGCCCCCGTGAGTGCGGGAAGCGGCCGAAGGAGACCAGGTCGCGCACGGTCAGCCGGGCCGCGAGGTCGTGCTCCTGGCGCAGCACCGCCAACCGGGTCGCCAGCTCGCGCGAGCCGGCGCGGTGCACGTCGAGGTCGTCCACGTGGGCCGTGCCCCGCTCGGGGCGCAGCAGCCGCGCCACCACCGAGAGCAGGGTGGACTTGCCGGCACCGTTCGGGCCGATCAGGGCGGTGACGCCCGCAGTCGCGAGGTCGAGGGTGACGTCGTCAACGACGGCTGCGTCGTCGTACTGCTTGGTGAGCGAGCGGACGGTGATCACCGGCGGGACCTCCTGAGGACCAGGGCGAGGAAGAGCACGCCGCCGGCGAAGTCGATGATGATCGACAGGCCGGTGGCGTAGGAGAACACGCGCTCGAGGAGCAGCTGGGCCAGCACCAGCGTCACCACCCCGAGCGCGGCGGCGGTGGGCAGGCTGTGGCGGTGCCGGTGCCCCACGAGGCGGTAGGCCAGGTGGGCCACGAGCAGGCCGAAGAACGTGATCGGCCCGACGAGTGCGGTCGAGACCGAGACCAGGACCGCCACGGCCACCAGCACGCCCATCACGGTGCGCCGGTGGTCGACGCCCAGGCTGGTCGCGACCTCGCGACCCAGCGCCAGCACGTCCAGCGTGCTGCGCAGGCGCCACACGGCCGCCACCGTCAGGGCCACGGCCAGCGCGGAGATCCCCAGCAGGGTCTCGTCGACGGTGTTGAAGGAGGCGAAGAAGGAGTCCTGCAGCACCGCGAACTGGGTCGGGTCGAGCATCCGCTGCAGCAGGCTGGTCACCGAGCGCAGGAGCGTGCCGACCACGATGCCCACGAGCACCAGCACGTGCAGGTCGCGGCGGGCGCCGACGAAGAGCCACTGGCTGAGCAGGGCCACCACCACGACCATCACCGTCGTCTCGACGACCCACAGGACACGGGCGCCGTCGGTGCCGGTGACCGCGTTCTCGCTGGTGCCCACCGAGAACACCACCAGGGTCGCGACCAGCAGGTGCAGCGCGTCGAAGCCCATGATGCCGGGGGTCAGGATCGTGTTGGCCGTGACCGTCTGGAAGAGCACCGTCGAGACCGCCACGGCGACGGCCACCAGGGCCAGCGTCGCGACCTTGCGCACCCGCAGCTCCAGCACGTACTCCCAGGCCGGGGGCAGGTCCCACAGCACGAACGCCGCGCAGACCGCCAGCGCCGCGACCGCGCTCAGCGCCGTCGCGGCCCGGGCGCGGTGCTCGTGGGTGGCCCGCGGGGCCGGGTCGTACGCGGCCGCGGGTGCGTTCTCAACCGACACGGGAGGACCCCTTGAGGAGGAGCACCAGGAACACCACGCTGCCCACGACGCCGACGACCACGCCCAGGGGGATCTCGTAGGGGTGGCGCAGCGTGCGGCCCAGGACGTCGCAGACCAGCACGAACCCGGCGCCGACGAGGGCCACCCAGGGGATGCTGCGGCGCACGTGGTCGCCGAGGAACAGCCGGACCACGTTGGGCACCACCAGGCCCAGGAACGGGATGACCCCGGCGGTCGTCACGACCACGGCGCTGACCAGCGCCACCACCACGAGACCGGTCATCAGCACGCGCCGGTGGTCGACGCCGAGACCGGTCGCGACCTCGGCGCCCAGGCCGGCGATCGTGAAGCGGTCGGCGACCACCCAGGCGACCACGGCCAGCACGCCGGCGACCCAGAGCAGCTCGTAGCGACCGCGCAGGATCCCCGAGAAGTCGGCGGTGGTCCACGCGAGCAGCGACTGCACCAGGTCGTGGCGGTAGGCCACGAAAGAGGCGGCCGCGCCCACCACCCCGCCGAACATCAGGCCCACCAGCGGCACCATCACCGGCGAGCGCAGCGGCATCCGGCTCAGCAGCAGCAGGAACACGGCGGTGCCGGCCAGCGCGAAGAGGCTGGCCACCCCGGCCTTGGCGATCAGCGGCAGCCCCGGCGCGAACAGCATCACCGCGACCAGGCCCAGGGTGGCGGAGTCGACGGTGCCCGCGGTGCTGGGGTCGACGAACCTGTTGCGCACCAGCACCTGCATGATCAGCCCGGCGATCGAGAGGGACACCCCGGCCAGCACCAGTGCGGTGGTGCGCGGGCCGCGGCTGACCGCGACCAGCTCCCACGCGTCGGGCTCGCCGCGCAGCAGTGCGGCGGGGGACACGTCGCTGACCCCGACGAACAGGCTGACCAGGGCCAGCGCCGCCACCACGACGGCGCCGAGCAGCAGCGGGCCGGCGCCGGACCGCCGGCCCCGGCCGGCACGGCGTACCGCGTCGACCGGGGCCGGTGGGGGCGGGGCGGTGGCCAGCGACCCGGGTGCTGCGCTCAGGACGCGATCCCGTCGGCCACGTCGGAGACCATCGTGCGGGTGGCGGTCAGGCCGCCGCTGACGATGTACCAGGCCAGCGGGTCGAGCTGCACGACCTGGTCCTGCGACCACGCGGTGGTGCGCGCCACCAGGGCGTTGTCGAGCACCTGCTCGGCCGACTCGCCCGAGGTCTCGCCGATGGCGACGTCGCGGTCGACCACGAAGAGCCAGTCGGGGTCGGCCTCGGCGACGAACTCGAAGGAGACCGGTTCGCCGTGGGTGGCGGAGTCGATGTCGACGGCCGGCTCGACGCCCAGCACGTCGTGGACCAGGCCGAAGCGCGAGCCGGCGCCGTACGCCGAGACCTCGCCGGCCGACGTCATCACGATGAGGCCGGTGCCTGCCTCGGCGCCCGCGGCGCGGGTCTGCTCGACCTCGGCCTCGAGGTCGGCGAGCGCCTGCTCGGCGGCGTCCTCCTCGCCGAGGACCGCGGCCAGCGACCGCACGTTGCGCTCGACCGAGCCCAGGTAGTCGCTCTCGTCGACGGACAGGTCGATGGTCGGGGCCAGCTCCTCCAGGTCGGGCATCGCCTCCAGGCTCCGCCCGGTCACGATGATCAGGTCGGGGTCGATCTCGGCGACGGCCTCGAAGTCGGGCTCGAAGAGGCTGCCGATGACCGGCGCGTCGTCGTACGCCGACAGGTAGTCGGGCAGCGCGAACTCGGGGACGCCGGCCACCTCGCCGCCCAGCGTGTCGATGGTGTCGAGGACGCCGATGTCGAAGGTGAGGACGCGCTCGGGGTCCTGCGGCACCTCGACGGGCCCCCGGGCGGTCTCGATGGTGACGGTGGCGCCGCCGGCGTCGGTCGCGGTCTCCTCGGAGCCGCCGCAGGCGGTCAGGGCCAGGGCGGCGGGCAGGGCGAGGGTGGCCAGGGCGAGCGAGGTCGGCCGGGGACGGCGCAGGTGCATCGGGGACTCCATCTTAAGAGGTGAGGCTTACCTAAGTAAGGCTACCCTCAGTGAAGCCGGGGTGTGCGAGGGGTCCCACCACGTGGCCTGGGTCGTGGCCTGGGTCGTGGCCTGGGTCGTGTGCCCTCGGACGCGCCATGGCGCGCGCACGGCCCACGTCCCGGACCACGACCCGGACCACGACCCGGACCACGAGCCTGCGCCGGGCGGAGGGGAGGTGCTCAGCCGCGGTCGAGGTCGACGGCCTCGGGGGTGTGCAGGCGCACCATGAAGCGGCGCACGTGCAGCGGGGCGGTGCGCCGGGTGGCGCGGCTGACCACGATCATCACCAGGAACGACAGCGGCACGCTCCAGGCGGCCGGGCGGCGCAGCAGGATCTCGACCCACCCGTCGGCCCAGCCGGGGAAGAGGGTCAGCAGCGCCGCCAGCCCGGACCCGAGGCCCCCGGCGGCCAGCCCCGCGAGGGCGCCCGCCGCGGTCAGCCCGCGCCACCAGATGCCGAGCAGCAGCAGCGGGCAGAAGGTGGAGGCGGAGACGGCGAAGGCGAGCCCGACGGTGGTCGCCACGCCGACCTGCGACTCCGAGAGCGAGACCACCGCCGGCACCACCACCGCCAGCACCGCGCCCACCCGGAAGGCGGCGACCCCGCCGAGCCGGCGCCCGGCGTACGGCCGGCCGGTGACGTCCTGGCTCAGCACGCCCGCGACCGCGATGGCCAGCCCCGACGACGTCGACAGGAACGCGGCGAAGGCGCCGCCGACCACCAGCCCGGTCAGCAGGTCCCCGCCGAGGCCCGGGAGCATCAGCCGGGGCAGCTCGAGGACCAGCACGTCGGAGCGCCCGCTGGCCGCGAGCTCGGCGGCGTAGACCCGCCCGAGCGCGCCGTAGACCGGCGGCACCATGTAGAAGACGCCGATCAGCACCAGCACCACCAGCGTCGTACGACGCGCGGCCCGGCCGTCGGGGTTGGTGTAGAAGCGCACCACCACGTGCGGCAGCCCCATCGTGCCCAGGAACGTGGCGACGATCAGCGAGTAGGTCAGGTAGAGCCCCATCGAGCCGGACTCGGCCAGCGGGCTCGACCACGACAGCGACCGGGTCGCGCCGGCGTGCACCGCGGCCGGGTCGGCGCCGGGGCGGCCGTCGCCGGCCCACACGACCAGCAGCACGGCGGCCGGGACCAGCAGGGCGGTGAGCTTGAGCCAGTACTGGAAGGCCTGCACCAGGGTGATCGAGCGCATCCCCCCGCTGATGACGTTGACCAGCACCACCGTGCCCACCACCAGCGAGCCCAGCCACGTCGGGCCGCCCACGGCGCTGGCCAGGGTGATGCCGGCGCCCTGGAACTGCGGCAGCAGGTAGAGCCAGCCGATCGCGACCACCAGCAGCGAGCAGGCGCGGCGCACGGTCTGCGAGTCGAGCCGGGCCTCGGCGAAGTCGGGCAGCGTGTAGGCGCCCGAGCGACGCAGCGGCGCGGCCACCAGGGTCAGCAGCACCAGGTAGCCCGCGGTCCAGCCGACGGGGTACCAGAGCATGTCGGCGCCGAAGGTGAGCAGCAGCCCCGCGACCCCCAGGAAGGAGGCGGCCGAGAGGTACTCGCCGCTGATCGCGGAGGCGTTCATCCGCGGCCGCACCGTGCGTGAGGCGACCATGAAGTCGCTGGTGGTGCGCGAGAAGCGCAGCCCGTAGGTGCCGATGGCCAGCGTCGCCACGCTGACCACCACGAGCGCGACGATGCCGGGCGCGGCGTCGAGGTCGGGGCTCACCGCCGCGGACCCCTCCCGGGCCGGGGGCCCGGGGCACGACCGGCCTCCATCAGCTCCACGAACGCGTCCTCGTTGCTCTCGGCGCGGCGCAGGTAGCGCCACCCGAGCAGCACCAGGAACGGGTAGGCCAGCACGCCCAGCAGCAGCCAGGCCAGCGGCAGGCCCAGCACCTGCACCTCGGTCAGACCCGGCGCCAGCACGAACAGCACCGGCAGCACCCCCAGGCCCAGGACCAGCACCACCAGGGTGCGCACCGCGAGCCACAGCTGCTCGCGCAGCAGCGAGCCGAGGTAGAGCGTGCCGAGCGGGGTCTCGTCGTCGACCTCGCGGGTGCGCGCCAGCGGCGTACGCCGGCGCGGTGGGCCGGTGACCCGCACCCGGGCCGGCGGCTCGTTCACCCGCCACCCCGGCGCAGCAGGAGGTCGCGCAGCTCGCGGGTGTGGCGCCGGCTGACCCCCAGCTCGACCCCGGGGGCTCCGCCGGGTCCGGTGACCACGACCGAGCAGCGCCCGGCGTCCATCCGCACCTCGTGCACGTGGGCCAGCGAGACCAGCAGCGAGCGGTGGATGCGCACGAAGCCGGCGGCGGCCCACTCCTCCTCCAGCGTCGACAGGGCGGCGCGCACCAGGTGGGAGCCACCGGCGGTGTGCAGGCGCACGTAGTCGCCGTGCGCCTCGACGTGGGTGAGCTCGGAGCGGTGCACGAAGCGGGTCACCCCGCCGAGCTCGACCGGGATCTGGAGGTCCTGGTCGGCGGGGGAGCGGGTGTCGCCGCCGCCGACGCGGCGCACGGCCTCGGCGAGCCGCTCGGCGCGCACCGGCTTGAGCACGTAGTCGACGGCCTGCAGGTCGAAGGCGTCGACGGCATGGCCCTCGTGGGCGGTGACGAAGACGATCGCGGGCGGCTGCTTGAAGCGGGTCAGGACCTGCGCGAGCTCGAGGCCGCTGAGCCCGGGCATCTGGATGTCGAGGAACAGCGCGTCGACCTCCTGCTCCTGCAGCACCCGCAGCGCCTCGGTCGCCGAGTCGCAGGTCAGCACCTCCCCGACGCGCTCGTCGCGCTGCAGCAGGTAGGCCAGCTCGCCGAGGGCGGGCCGCTCGTCGTCGACCACCAGCACCCGCATGCGGGCGGCGGCGCTCACGCGTGCACCCCCGGGGCGAACTTCGGCAGCCGCACCACGACCTTGGTGCCGGCACCGGGCGCGGTCTCGACGACCAGGCCGTGGTCGTCGCCGTAGACCGCGCGCAGGCGCCCGTCGACGTTGCCCAGCCCGACGGAGTCGAGCGACTGGTCGCCCGCGAGCACGCGTCGGATGTGCTCGGGGTCCTCCCCGGCGCCGTCGTCCTCCACCTCGATCACGCACTCCTGCCCCTGGTCGATGGCCGCGATCCGGATGTGGCCCCCGCCCTCGGCGGACTCCAGACCGTGACGCACCGCATTCTCGACCAGGGGCTGGATGCAGAGGAAGGGCACGGCCACGCTCAGCACCTCGGGCGCGATCGAGAGGGTGACCCGCAGCCGGTCGCCGAAGCGGGCCTGCTCGAGCAGCAGGTAGCGCTCCACCGAGCGCAGCTCCTCGGCCAGGGTGGTGTACTCGCCGTGGCGGCGGAAGGAGTAGCGGGTGAAGTCCGCGAACTCCAGCAGCAGCTCGCGGGCCCGGTCGGGGTCGGTGCGCACGAAGCTGGCGATCGCGCCCAGCGAGTTGTAGACGAAGTGCGGGCTGATCTGGGCCCGCAGGGCGCGCACCTCGGCCTCCATCAGCCGCGTGCGCGAGGAGTCGAGCTCGGCCAGCTCGAGCTGCCCCGAGACCCAGCGGGCCACCTCGTCGGCGGCGCGGACCAGCCCGGCCGAGGCGTAGGGGCCGAAGACCAGGAGCGCGCCGATGACCCGGTCGTCGACCACGAGCGGGCTGATCACCGCTGCCCGCACCGGGCAGCCGCCCTGCTTGTCGGCCGGGCAGGGCAGCTCGCGCCGCGAGACGACCTGGGTGCCGCTGCGCGCGAGGGCCTCGGCCACCAGCGCCGGCACCTGGGCGGCGTGGTGCTGCCCGGCGCCGTCCCAGGCCAGCAGCCCCGAGGTGTCGCTCAGGGCGATCGCGGGCGTGCCGAGGAGGGCGCGCAGGTGCTTGATGGAGCGCTCGGCGCTCTCGCGGGTCAGCCCCGCGCGCAGGGCCGGCGCGGCCAGCGAGGCGGTGTGCAGGGTGCGGAAGGTCGCGCGGTCGGCGTCGGAGCCGAGGTGCGTACGCCGCCAGGGGCGCGGCAGGCGTGCCACGGCGCGGCCCTCAGCCCTTGTTCATCGCCGGGCTCACCGGAAGT
This sequence comes from Nocardioides sp. OK12, assembly GCF_024341885.1. Classification (NCBI taxonomy): domain Bacteria; kingdom Bacillati; phylum Actinomycetota; class Actinomycetes; order Propionibacteriales; family Nocardioidaceae; genus Nocardioides; species Nocardioides sp. OK12. Next base: position 176,284 of record NZ_BNET01000002.1, read on the forward strand.
CGATGAGCAGCATCGAGGTGTCGTCGTCGGAGATCGAGGGCCGCGGCGCCTTGGTGACCTCGTCCTCGATGCGCGGCATGCTGCCGGTCGTGACGGTCCACGGCGGGTCGGACTGGTGGGTGTCGTCGATCTCGGCGGCGGTGCGCTGCTCGGGGTGGCCGGGGTGGCCGGGGGCCGGCTCGGGAGCCGCCAGCGGGCGCACCCGCGCCCGGAAGCACGAGGTCAGGTAGGGCAGCTGCATGCCGTCCATGCCGCGGCCGTAGTCGTCGTAGAGCGCCAGCACGTCGGCCAGCAGCCGCTCGCGCTCGGCCGCCTCGAGGGTCGAGACGGAGGACAGCGAGCCGACGTAGTCGAGGATCGACTCGCGGTCCAGGACCTGCCAGTGCTTGGCGGTGTGCTCCTCGGCGTCGTCGAAGAGGTCGCTGTCGGCCAGCGGGCGGGTCAGCTCGTCGAGCGGGTGCTCGGGGCCCAGGATCCGGCTGAGCTTGCGCACCCACGGGATGCGCACGTCGCGCTGGTGCCAGACCAGGGACAGGTGGCCCCCGGGCTTGAGCACCCGGGCGATCTCGGGCAGGGCCCGCTCGTGGTCGAACCAGTGGAAGGCCTGCGCGGCCACCACGACGTCGTACCCGCGGTCGGCGGCGGGCAGCTCCTCGGCGCCCGCCACGCTGGTGCGCACGCCGGGCAGGCGCTCGCGCAGCACTCCCAGCATCTGCTCGTCGGGGTCGGTGGCGTGCACCACGTGGCCCAGGGCCACCAGCTGCTCGGTCAGCCGCCCGGTGCCGGCCCCCAGCTCGAGCACGGTGAGGCCGCCGCGCTGCTCGCCGCCGCCGAGCCAGGCCGCGACGTCGCGCGAGTAGGTCGGGCGGCCCCGGTCGTAGGCCCGGACCACCTGCCCGAAGGATCGCGCGTGCAGGAGGGGATCACTCATCGGGGCGAGCGTATCGGCTCGCTACCCTCGACGCCGTGACCTCCGATCCCTTGTCCTGGCTGGTGTCGCTCGAGGGTGTCCCCAGCGGCCTGGCCGCCGCCCGCGACGGGATCGACGTCGTGCTGCGCGACCGCGGCCTGCGGCGCACCAGCCCCGAGACCACCGCCGAGTCGCTGCTGCGCGGCGCGCACGCCAGCGCCGTGCTCGAGGGGTCGACCTCGACGCTCGCCGAGGCGCGCGCCGGCGAGGGCGACGCGGTCGCCCAGGACTCGCTGCGCCTCTCGACCGAGCTGCTCTCGCTGGTGCCGACGCTGGGTCGCTCGCCGCTCCAGGCGCTGGCCCGGCTGCACGCCCTCGCCTCCGCCTCGAGCCTGCCCGCCGAGGAGCGCGGTCGCCCCCGCGACGCCGGGTCCGCCGGTCGGCTGCGCGACCTGGCCGACCTGATCACCTCGAGCGCCGGCTCGCCGGGCCTGCTCGTGGCCGCCGTGGTGCACGCCGACCTCGCCACCGCCGCCCCCTTCGCCTCCCACAACGGCCTGGTCGCCCGGGCCGCCGAGCGCCTCGTGCTGGTGGCCCGCGGGGTCGACGAGAAGTCGTTGGTGGTGCCCGAGGCCGGCCACCTCGCGCTCCGGGAGGCCTACGAGTCCAACCTGCGCGGCTACGCCACCGGCGGCGACGCGGGCGTGCACTCCTGGCTGCTCTACGCCACCGAGGCGTACGCCGCGGCCGCCGAGGCGTCCCCGCTGCGGAGGCCGGCGGAGGGCTGAGCCCTCCTGCGTCGGGCAAGCAGATGGCCCCGGGAGCAGAGCTCCGCGGGGCCATCGCTGACACGTGTCCTGGCTGGCTACCAAGCGTGCACTCATAAGCTGTCTCGGAAGTGTTCCGTTGACAAGCGCCCTGTAGGAAGGGTGGATCGCCGCGTGGGTACCCCTGGTCACGTGTACGTCTATGGAGTTGGTACCCCCTTGTGTACGCCGATGTGACGCGCGACACAAGGGGACGGCAGGAAAATGCCGCACCCCGTGCCTGCGGGGGCACCCGCCCCGGAGGTGGCCGGGCGAGCGTGCGTCGGAGGGCTCAGGCGGTCGGGCCGCGGCGGCGCGCACCGGCCCAGACGGCCCCGCCCACGGCCACCGCGCCACCCACGGCGAGGGCGGCCAGGGTCGGTCGCACCCGCACCCGGCTGCGCAGCGCGACCGGGCGCATGAAGACCAGGACCGGCCAGTCGCGCTCGGTGGCGGTGCGGCGCAGCTCCTTGTCGGGGTTGACCGCGTGGGGGTGTCCCACGGCCTCCAGCATCGGGACGTCGGTCACCGAGTCGCTGTAGGCGTAGCAGTCGGCGAGGTCGTAGCCGCGCTGGGCGGCCAGCTCGAGGATCTCCACGGCTTTCTGCTCGGCGTAGACGTAGGTCGCGATCTCGCCGGTGTAACAGCCGTCCTCGACCTCGAGGCGGGTGGCGACCACGGTGTCGGCGCCGAGCATCGCGCCGATCGGCTCGACGACCTCGGTGCCGGAGGCCGAGACGATCACGATGTCGCGTCCCGCGGCCCGGTGCTCCTCGATGAGGGCGACGGCCTCGTCGTAGACGATCGGGTCGACGACGTGGTGCAGGGTCTCGGCGACGATCTCGTTGACGGTCGCGACGTCCCAGCCCTTGCACAGCTGCGACATGAACTGGCGCAGCTTCTCCATCTGGTCGTGGTCCGCGCCGCCGACGAGGTAGACGAACTGGGCGTACGCCGAGCGCAGGACGGCGCGTCGCGAGATCAGCCCTCCCGCCTGGAAGGGCTTGCTGAAGGCCAGCGTGCTCGACTTGGCGATGATCGTCTTGTCGAGGTCGAAGAAAGCCGCGGAGGCGGTCATGGGTCGAGCCTAGGCGGTGGTGGCCCCCGTGCGGGCCGGGCCGGGGCGGGAGCGGCGTGGGATGCGCCACCTCGGGCGCACACCGGGGGCGTGGTGCGGGGTCGTTCCACAGGGTCCGTGCGACGTCGCGCCGGGCCGCCGCGGCCGGGGCAGCGTGGGCCCATGAGCCCACTGCGCAGCGCACCCCTCCCCACCGGTCCCGCCAGTCCCTCGGCCGAGGCCGAGCCCGACCCGCCGCTGGTGGTGACCCGCGACCCCGACCTGCTCGACGAGGTCGGGCGTCTGGCGGCCGCGGCCGGCACGGCGCTGGCCGCCACCGGTGAGCCCGCCCAGGCGCTGCGCCGCTGGTCCCGGGCGCCGCTGGTGCTGCTCGGCGCCGACCTGGCCGGGGAGATGGCGGTGCTGGGCCCGCCGCGCCGGCCCCGGGTGCACGTGGTCAGCACCCGGGCGGTGCCCGACGACCTCTTCCGCCTGGCCCTCGCCGTCGGGGCCGCCGACGTCTCCGACCTGCCGGACTCGGCGGGCTGGCTGACCGAGCTGCTCACCGACCTCGGCGAGGCGCGGGTGCGCCCGGCCCGGGTGGTGGCCGTGGTCGGGGGCTCGGGCGGCGCCGGCGCCACCACGCTGGCCTGCGCGCTCGGCCAGCGCGCCGCGCGGCGCGGACCCACCCTGGTCGTCGACACCGACGCGGCGGGCCCCGGCCTCGACCGGGTGCTGGGCCTCGAGCGGCGCGACGGCGTCCGGTGGGACTCGCTGGGGCGCACCACGGGCCGGCTCAGTGCCAGGTCGCTGCGCGACGCCGTGCCGCGCGAGGCCGACCTGGGCGTGCTGACCTGGCCGCCCGGCCGGGCCGACACGCTGGCCCCCTTCGCCGCCCGCGAGGCGCTCTCGGCCGCCCGGCGCGGGCACGAGACCGTCGTCGTCGACCTGCCGCGGGTGCTCGGCCCGGTCGCGGAGGAGGTGGTCGCGCACTGCGACCTCGTGCTGGTGGTCGTGGTCCCCACGGTGCCGGGGCTGGCCTCCGCGGCCCGGGTCTGCGCCCGGCTCGGCGACCCGGCGCGCACCCGGCTCGTCGTGCGCGGCTCGGCGGACCCGTCGCTGGTGAGCCGGGCCGTCGGAGCCCCCGTGCTCGCCGCGATGGGCGACCAACGCGGCCTCGACGAGGCCGTCGACCTCGGGCGCGGCCCGGCGGCCTCCGAGCGCGGCGTGCTGGCCCGCACCGCCTCGGGGCTCCTCGACCGCCTCGAGGTCCTCGGCGAGGCGGCGTGAGCCAGGTGCCGACGGCCCTCGACACCGGCGACCTGGTCGAGGTGGTCCGCGACCACTTGGCCCGCGACCCGGGCCCGCTGACCCCGCACCGCGTCGCCACCGCGCTGCGCGCCACCGGCCGGCCCGTCGGCGACACCACGGTCCTGGCGGTCCACGAGGCGCTGCGTCGCGACGTGCTCGGCGCCGGCCCCCTCGAGCCGCTGCTGCGCCGCCCCGGCGTGACCGACGTGCTGGTCAACGGCGCCGCCCAGGTCGTCGTCGACCGGGGTCAGGGGCTCGAGCCGACCGGGGTCGTCTTCCCCGACGACGCGGCCGTGCGCCGGCTGGCCCAGCGCCTGGCCGCCGCGGCCGGGCGCCGCCTCGACGACGCCACGCCGTACGCCGACGCGCGGCTGCCCGACGGCACCCGGCTGCACGCGGTGCTGGCGCCGGTGGCCCGGCCGGGCACCTCGATCTCGCTGCGGGTGCCGCCGAGCCGGGCGATCCGCGTCGACGACCTCGTCGCCGACGGGGCGCTGCCGGCCGGCGGCGCCCGGCTGCTGCGCGCCGTGGTGGCCTCGCGGCTCGCCTTCCTGGTCACCGGTGGCACCGGCAGCGGCAAGACCACCCTGCTGGCGGGGCTGCTGGGCCTCGTCGACCCGGCCGAGCGGCTGGTGCTCGTCGAGGACTCCTCCGAGCTGCGGCCCGACCACCCGCACGTGGTGGGGCTCGAGGGCCGGCCCGCCAACATCGAGGGCGCCGGCGCCGTCGACGTGCGCACCCTGGTGCGCCAGGCGCTGCGGATGCGGCCCGACCGGATCGTGGTGGGGGAGGTGCGCGGCGCCGAGGTCGTCGACCTGCTGGCCGCCCTCAACACCGGCCACGAGGGCGGCTGCGGCACCCTGCACGCCAACTCCGCGGCCGACGTGCCCGCCCGCGTCGAGGCGCTGGCCCTGGCCGCCGGCCTCGACCGCGCCGCGACCCACAGCCAGCTGGCCTCGGGGGTGCACCTGGTCGTGCACCTGGCCCGCGGTCGCGACGGCGTACGCCGGGTGCGTGAGCTGGCCGTGCCCGAGCGCGGCCCCGACGGGCTGGTGCGGATGCTCACCGCCGCCCGGCTCGACGGCGACCGGGTGCAGGACGGCCCCGGCGCCTCGCGGCTGGCGGCGCTGCTCGAGCCCGCGGACCGGCCGTGACCGTGGCGGTGGGCGCGGGGGCCGGTCTCCCCGTGGGCCCGCCCGTCCTCCTGGCCGTCCTGGCCGCCGTCGCCGCGGCCGGGGCGGCCGCGCTGCTGGTCCGGCCCGACCCGACGAGGAACCTGCGGTGGCGCACCGGGACGGACGCGGGGAACGGTAGGGGGGAGGACACGGGGAGCAGGAGGGGGAGCAGGTGGCTGGCGCTCGGCCTGCTGGGCGCGGCGGTGCTCGGGGCCGGTGGGGTCGCCCTGGTGCGGCTGCTGGCGCCCGTGCTGGTGGCGCTGGCGGCGGCCTGGGTGCTGCTGGTGCTGCACCGTCGTCGTCGCGCGGACCGGCTGGCCACCGAGCGCGCGGAGCGGGTGCGTGAGACCTGCGAGACGCTCGCCTCCGAGCTCGCCGCGGGCCGCCCGCCGGGCGCCGCGCTGGAGCGGGCCGCCGAGGAGTGGGCGGTGCTGGCCCCGGTCGCGGAGGCGCACCGGGTCGGGGCCGACGTACCGGCTGCGTGGCGGGCGGCAGGGGAGGTCCCGGGCGCCGGTGACCTGCGGCTGGTGGCCGCGGCCTGGCAGGTCGCCCACCGCACCGGCCACGGCCTGGCCCACGCCGTGGCCCGGGTGTCGGTCGACCTGCGCCGGGCGCGCGGGACCCGGAGGGTCGTGGCCGGCGAGCTGGCCTCGGCGCGCGCGACCGCGCGGCTGGTCGCGGTACTGCCGGTGGGGGCGCTGCTGATGGGCTCGGGCGCGGGTGGCGACCCGGTCGTCTTCCTGCTCGGGCACCCCGTGGGCCTGGCCTGCCTGGCCGCCGGGGTGGCGCTCGCCCTCGCCGGCCTCGCCTGGATCGAGGCGCTGGCCCGCGAGGCCGGGCGCGGCGCGTGAGCCCCTGGGCGGTGGCGCTGCTGGCCGCCGCGGCCGCGGCCGCGTGGGTGCCGCCCGCCCGCGGTCGCCCGTCGATCCTGGTGCCCGGCGCCGTGCCGGGCGGAGCCACGGGTGCCGCGGGGCCCGCTGCGGCGCAGGGCTGGATGCGCCGGCACCGCTGGCTGCTGGCCCTGTGCGCCGCGGCGGTGGGCCCGACCGTCGTCGGCGGGGCGACCGGGGCCGCGGCCGGGCCGGTGCTGGCGGTGGTCGTCTGGGTCGTGGTCGGTCGCTCCGAGCCGCCGGCGCTGCGTCGCCGACGTGAGCAGGTGCGCCGCGACCTGCCCCACCTGGTCGGGCTGCTCGCGGTGGCGCTGCGGGCGGGGGCCGCCCCCGGTGATGCCGTCGCGGTGGCCGGGGCCGCCCTGCCCGGCCCGGCCGCCGACCACCTGCTGGCGCTGACCTCGAGGCTCGGCCTGGGCGTCGACCCGGGCACGGTGTGGCACGACGTGGCGGGCGACCCGCTGCTGGCCCCGCTGGGCCGGGCGCTCGCGCGCGCCCACACCAGCGGGTCGTCGGTGGTCGAGGCGGTCGAGGACCTGGCCGACGCCCTGGCCCGCGAGGCCGGCGCCGACGCCGAGGACCTGGCCCGGTCCGTGGGGGTGCGGGCCGCGGTGCCCCTCGGCGTCTGCCTCCTGCCCGCCTTCGTGCTGGTCGGCATCGTGCCGCTGGCCGCCGGGCTGATGCGGACCCTGCTGTGAGCCGCCCGCGGTCCGGGCCAGGAGCCGTGCACAGGCGCCGCGTCGCGCGGGCCCGCCCACACGCCGCCTGCGGCCGGCCGCGGGGTGCGCCCGGGCGACCCAGGATCGGAGGACCGGTCGCGACCCTGCGACCCCGACAAGGAGGAGCGCACGTGCACCACGACCTCGACACCACCCAGCGACCCGACGACGGCTTGCAGCCCGGCCCGACCCGCGGCGACGACGGCATCACCACCGCCGAGTACGCGGTGGGCACCGCTGCCGGCGCCGGCCTGGCCGGCCTGCTCTACGCGATGCTCACCGGCGGCTTCGGCGACCAGCTGCTCACCACCCTGTTCGACCACGTGCTCGGCCTGCTGGGCATCGGGTGAGACGCGGGTCGCGTCGCCGGCGCCCGCCGCGTGCTCCGGGTGGCCCGGGTGGCCCGGGTGGCCCGGGGGCGCGACCCGAGCGCGGCGCCGTGACCGCCGAGCTGGCGATGGTGCTGCCGCTGCTGCTGGCCGTCGTGGTGGCGATGACCTGGCTGCTCAGCGTCGGCCTGGCCCAGGTCCGCGTCGTCGACGCGGCACGCGAGGCCGCCCGGGCCCTGGCCCGCGGCGACGACCAGGCCCGCGCGGTCGCGCTGGCGGCGCAGGTCGCGCCACCGGGCAGCCGGGTGGCGGTGGCCCGGGCCGACGGCACCGTCGTGGTCACCGTGACCGGCACGGTCAGCGGGCCGGGCGGGCTGCTCGCGGCGCTGCCGGGCGCCGAGGTGTCGGCGGCCGCGACGGCGCTGGAGGAGCAGGCACCGTGACCCGCCCACGGGCCCGGCGCGGGGGCCGGGGCGCGCCCGACGAGGCCGGTGCCGCCACCGTGCTGGGCGTCGCCCTGGCCGGACTGCTCCTGCTGCTCGGGGTCGCCCTCGCCGAGCTGGGCGCCGTGGTCGTCGCCCACCGCCGCGCCCAGGCCGCCGCCGACCTCGCCGCGCTGGCCGGCGCCACCAGCCGGGCCGACGGGTGCCTGGCCGCCGACCGGGTGGCCCTGGCCAACGGGGCGGCGCTCACCGCCTGCACGCCCGAGGGCAGCGCGGTGCTGGTCACCGTGCGCGTCGACGCCCCGCCGGGGCTCGACCGGGTGCTGGTCATCGAGGCCCGGGCCCGGGCCGGCCCGGCGCCCTGAGGGCCCGTCAGTGCGAGGCGGCGTCCTCGTCGGGGTCGCGGCGGCGCTCGGCCTCGACGGCGTCGAGCTTCTGCGACAGCTCCTCGAGCTTCTTGTGCTCGCGGCGTGCCTGCAGCGAGCGGCGGGTGCCGATGCGGATCAGCACCACGCCCAGCAGCACGGCGACGCCCGAGGCGAGCCCGAGCAGGAAGAGCGTGGGCGCGCCCACGTCGACGCCGAGCACCTGGACGACCCCGACCGCGTTCTCGGCGGTGAGCACCCCGGCCAGGATCGTGGCGACACCGGCGGCGAGCAGGATCAGACCCAGGACGACCATGCGCGGAGCCTAGGCCATCGCGTCGGTGGCCGGGCCGGCCTCGGCCAGCAGCACCTCCAGCAGCCGGGCCGCCCCGGCCTTGTCGAGCGGGTTGTTCTGGTTGCCGCACTTGGGCGACTGGATGCACGAGGGGCAGCCGGCCTCGCACTCGCACGACACGATCGCCTCGCGGGTCGCGCCCAGCCACGCGCGGGCGGTGCGGTAGCCCCGCTCGGCGAAGCCGGCCCCGCCCGGGTGGCCGTCGTGCACGAAGACGGTCAGCACCCCGGTGTCGGGGTGCCGCGCGGTGGAGACGCCACCGATGTCCCAGCGGTCGCAGGTCGCGAAGAGCGGCAGCAGGCCGATCGAGCAGTGCTCGGCCGCGTGCGCCGCCCCCGGCAGGTCGCCGGGGTCGATCCCGCTGTCCTCGAGCACGTCGTCGGGCACGCTCCACCACACCGCGGTGGTGCGCAGGGTGCGCTCGGGCAGGTCGAGCGGCTCCTCGCCGACGACCTCGCCCCCGGGCTGGCGGCGCAGCAGGTAGGAGACGACCTGGTGGGTCACCGCCACCTCGCCCACCGAGAGCCGGCACCGGCCCCAGTCGGTGTGCTCGCGCTCGGCGAGCACGCTGATGTCGGTGATCTCGCGGGCCGAGGTGGAGTGGTCGGGCTCGGCACGCTCGATGACCGCCACCGACTCCTCCAGGTCGAGCGAGGTGACCAGGTAGGTCTCGCCCCGGTGCAGGTAGACCGCCCCGGGGTGGGCGGTGCCGTGGGCGCTGCCCGCGTCGACGGTGCCGACGACCCGGCCGGTCCCGGCCTCGACCAGCTGCACCGGGCGTCCGCCCGCGGAGCGGATGTCGGCGAGGTCGGCCGCGCGGCGACGGTCGGTCCAGAACCAGCCGTTGGCTCGGCGGCGCAGCAGCCCCGCGGCGACCAGCTGGTCGAGCACCGCCCGGGCGGTCGGGCCGAAGAGCGGCAGGTCGGCCTCGGTCAGGGCCTGCTCCTGCGCGGCGGCGCACAGGTGCGGGCCCAGCACGTAGGGGTTCGAGACGTCGAAGACGCTGGCCTCGACCGGGCGCCCGAACAGCGCCTCCGGGTGGTGCACCAGGTAGGTGTCGAGCGGGTCGTCCCGTGCCACCAGCACCGCTGCCGCGTCCCGGGCGCCGCGCCCCGCGCGGCCCACCTGCTGCCACAGCGCCGCCCGGGTGCCGGGGAAGCCGGCCATCAGCACCGCGTCGAGCCCGCTGACGTCGATGCCGAGCTCGAGGGCGTTGGTGGCGGCCAGGCCCAGCAGCTCGCCGGCCCGCAGCTGTTGCTCGATCGCGCGGCGCTCCTCGGGCAGGTAGCCGCCCCGGTAGGACGCCACCCGGCCCGCGAGCGCGGGGTCGACCTCCTCGAGCAGCCCGGCGGTGGTCAGCGCGACCTGCTCGGCGCCGCGCCTCGAGCGCACGAAGGCCAGGGTGCGCACGCCCTCGACGACCAGGTCGGTGAGCAGGTCGGCGGTCTCGGAGGACGCCGCGCGACGCACCGGCGCGCCGTTCTCGCCGGCGTTCGACGTCAGCGGGGGCTCCCAGAGCCCGAGGGCCACCGAGCCGCGGGGGGAGGCGTCGTCGGTCACGGCGTGCACCGGCAGCCCGGTCAGGCGGCCCGCGGCGTCGGCGGGCTCGGCCACCGTCGCCGAGGCCAGCACGAAGGTGGGTGCGGAGCCGTGCAGGGCGCAGACCCGGCGCAGCCGGCGCAGCACCTGCGCCACGTGGGCGCCGAAGACGCCCCGGTAGTGGTGGCACTCGTCCACGACCACGTAGCGCAGCGTGCGCCAGAAGTGGTGCCAGTGCTCGTGGCCGGGCAGCAGGCTGCGGTGCAGCATGTCGGGGTTGGTCAGCACGTACTCCGCGTGGTCGCGCGCCCAGTCGCGCTGCTCGCGGGTCGAGTCACCGTCGTGGGTGGTCACCCCCAGGCCCAGGCCGAGGCCGCGCAGCGACGCCAGCTGGTCCTGGGCCAGGGCCTTGGTCGGCGCCAGGTAGAGCGTCGTCGCCCCGCGCTGGCCGCGCCGGCCGCGGGCACCCAGAAGGGTGGTCAGGGCCGGCAGCTGGAAGGCCAGCGACTTGCCCGAGGCGGTGCCCGTCGAGACCACCACGTGCCGCCCGGCCCACGCCGACTCCGCGGCCTCGACCTGGTGCTCCCAGGGGCGTGCCACGCCCCGGGCGGCGAAGGCCTCCACGACCCCCGGGTCGGCCCAGCCGGGCCAGTCGGCCGAGCGCCCCGGACGCGCCGGGAGCCGCTCCAGGTGCGTCAACCGGCCCTCGCGGGAGGGCAGGGAGGCGAGTCGCTCGACGACGTCGCCGACGCCGCCCGGCGGCGTCCGCAGGGTCCGCCCCGGGGCAGGGGGACGGGGGGTGTCGGAGGGGTCGGCGGGCACGTCCCGATGGTCCCAAACCCCGCCGACACCGCTGCCTCCGGCAGGGTCGTGGACCGGTCCGGGCCGACACGATGTGGGACCGGCTCTTTACTGTGGTGTGCGTGCGGGTGCCGCACGTGGTTTCATATGCCTGATCCGATGCTCGGGACCGGGGGCGTCCCGCCGCCTCCGAGCGCCAGTGCAGCTGACAGGGAGTAAGACGTGGACCTCACCCTTGCGACACGCGATGCCGATGGCAAGACCATCGTTGCGGTCGGCGGGGAGATCGACGTCTACACGGCTCCCAAGCTGCGTGACAAGATCACCGAGCTGGTCGCCGCCGGCGTCTACGACCTCGTCGTCGACATGGAGGCCGTCGAGTTCCTCGACTCCACCGGCCTCGGCGTGCTGGTGGGCGGGCTCAAGAAGGTCCGTGCCCACGACGGGTCGCTCCAGCTGGTCTGCACCCAGGACCGGCTGCTCAAGATCTTCCGGATCACCGGCCTGGCGAAGGTCTTCGTGATCCACGAGTCGGCCGACGACGCGCTCGCCGCCAACTGAGCCGACCGGCCCCGCACCACCGCCGCACCGCGGCCGCAGCACCGCCGCGCCGGGCGCCGGCGTACGTCGCCGCGCCGCCCCGTCGAGCCCGCTCGAGCGGCCTGAGGGCAACGCACGTAGGGGATGCGCGCCCGACACGATGTGGCGCAGGTCACATCGACGTGCTTTCCGGGTGCCTGATCTGCGTAGAGTCTGCCTCGTTCCGTGAGACCTGGGTCACACCTGGTGGCCCCGACCCGCACGACCGAGTCGCAGGAGGCAGCACATGACGGGATTCGCTCCCGCTGTCGTGGACGTCACCGGTGGGAACCTCGTCCTGGTCATCGTCGTCGCACTGATCGCGCTCGGCGCGCTCGCGATGGCGGCGATGTTCAGGCAAGAGGTCCTAGCCGCCGGTGAGGGCACCGACAACATGAAGACCATCGCCCGCGCGGTCCAGGAAGGAGCCAACGCCTACCTGACCCGTCAGTTCCGCACCCTCGCGATCTTCGCGGCCATCGCGTTCTTCGCGCTGCTGCTGCTGCCGGCCGACGACGCCGTGGTGCGGATCTTCCGCTCCGTGGCCTTCCTCGGTGGCGCGGGGTTCTCCGCGGCCGTGGGCTACCTCGGCATGAGCCTGGCCGTGCAGGCCAACCTGCGCGTGGCCGCCGCCGCCGAGACGCAGGGTCGCGACCCGGCGATGCACATCGGCTTCCGCACCGGCGCCACCGTCGGCATGCTGACCGTCGGCCTGGGCCTGCTGGGCGCGAGCCTCGTGGTCATCTTCTTCCAGGACAACGCACCCAAGGTGCTGGAGGGCTTCGGCTTCGGCGCCGCCCTGCTGGCGATGTTCATGCGAGTCGGTGGCGGCATCTTCACCAAGGCCGCCGACGTGGGTGCCGACCTGGTCGGCAAGGTCGAGCAGAACATCCCCGAGGACGACCCGCGCAACGCCGCGACCATCGCCGACAACGTCGGCGACAACGTGGGCGACTGCGCCGGCATGGCCGCCGACCTCTTCGAGTCCTACGCCGTGACCCTGGTCGCCGCACTGATCCTCGGCTCGCAGGCCTTCGGCGACAAGGGCCTGGTCTACCCGCTGCTGATCCCCGCCATCGGTGCGCTGACCGCGGTCGCGGGCGTCTACCTGACCCAGCCCCGTGCCGGGGAGAGCGGCCTGAAGACGATCAACCGGGCCTTCTACCTCTCGGCCGGCATCGGCGCGGTCGGCTCGGTGCTGCTGTCCTTCGTCTACCTGCCCGGCGACTGGGCCTCCCTCGGCGTCGACGTGAGCGCCGAGGCCAGCCCGCGGGTCTTCGCCTCGGTCTCGGTGGTGATCGGCATCGTGCTGGCCGCCGCGATCCTCTCGCTGACCGGCTACTTCACCGGCACCGAGCACCGCCCGGTCAAGGACGTCGGCAAGACCTCGATGACCGGCGCCGCCACGGTGATCCTCTCCGGCCTCGCGGTCGGCTTCGAGTCGGCCGTCTACACCGCGCTGGTCATCGGTGCGGCCGTCTTCGGTGCCGCGCTCATCGGCGGCCAGGTGGCGCTCTTCGGTGTCGCGCTGGCCGGCTGCGGCCTGCTGACCACCGTCGGCGTGATCGTCGCGATGGACACCTTCGGGCCGGTCTCCGACAACGCGCAGGGCATCGCGGAGATGTCCGGCGACGTCAGCCCCGAGGGCGCGCAGATCCTCACCGAGCTCGACGCGGTCGGCAACACGACCAAGGCGATCACCAAGGGCATCGCGATCGCGACCGCCGTGCTGGCCGCCAGCGCGCTGTTCGCCTCCTACACCCAGGACGCCTTCGAGAAGTTCGCCGAGGTCGCCAACGACGCGGACATCAGCCCGTTCTTCGAGGGCTTCTGGGTCTTCGACGCCAAGGTCCTCGTCGGCGCGCTGCTCGGCGCCAGCGTGGTCTTCCTGTTCTCGGGCCTGGCCATCAACGCCGTCGGACGGGCCGCGGGCGCGGTCGTCTACGAGGTGCGCCGCCAGTTCCGCGAGATCCCCGGGATCATGGAGGGCACTGGTCGCCCGGAGTACGGCAAGGTCGTCGACATCGTCACCCGCGACTCGCTGCGCGAGCTGGCCACGCCCGGCATCCTCGCGATCCTGGCGCCGATCGCGGTCGGGTTCGGGCTCGGTGTCGCCCCGCTGGCCGGCTTCCTGGCCGGTGCGATCGCCACCGGCACGCTGATGGCGGTCTTCCTGGCCAACGCCGGCGGCGCCTGGGACAACGCCAAGAAGCTCGTCGAGGACGGCCACCACGGCGGCAAGGGCTCGCCGGCCCACGAGGCGACCGTCATCGGCGACACCGTCGGCGACCCGTTCAAGGACACCGCCGGCCCGGCCATCAACCCGCTGCTCAAGGTGATGAACCTGGTCTCGCTGCTGATCGTGGCCGCGATCGTCGACCTCTCCTACGGCGAGGGCGAGAACGACGTGGTGCGCATCCTCATCGCGATCGTCGCCGCCGGCGGCATCGCGGTGGCCGTCTACATCTCCAAGCAGCGCCCCACGGTGATGGGCGAGGAGGAGCCGGCCGTGGCTGCTCCGCCGGTCGGCGGCACCCCGCCGGGCGGTCCCACCACCTGAGGTCCTGCGACCGCTCCGACGAACGCCACAGCCCCCGCCCGGTCCTCCGGGCGGGGGCTGTGGCGTGCCTGGTCGGTCGTGGTGCTCCAGGACCGGGCGTGCGGGGCTACCTCTTCCGCTTCTTCAGCACCCGCACCACGACCTTCCGGGCCCGGGAGTCCGCGGTGGTCTCGGAGCCGAGGTAGCCCACGCGCAGCGTGTGCTTGCCCGTGGCGAGCTTCTTGATCCGCACCTTCTTGGAGCCCTTCGCGATGGAGAAGGTCTTCAGGGTCCGCCCGCCCTCGGTGATCGCGACCTTGCCGTCGGGGCTGGCCGGTGCCGCGTCGACGGTGATGGTGAGCACCGCCGCCCTGCCCTGGCGGACCTTCTTCCTCGCCGCCTTCGCGGTGGTGCTGGTGGTGGCCCGCGCCACCGGCAGGGCGGCGGTGGTGAAGCTGCCCGGCGCGTAGCCGGTGCGGGTCGCGGTCACCCGCAGCGCCAGGTCACGGCCCAGGTCGGCGACCGTGACGGCGTACGACGAGGCGGTGGCGCCGCTGACGGGCGAGCCGTCGCGCAGCCACTGGTAGGCGACGACGGGGGTCTCGCCGGCGCCCCAGGTGCCCGGGGTCGCGGTGAGGGCCTGGCCCAGCGCCGCGGTGCCGGTGACGCGCGGCTGGAGGGTGGCGACGATGGCGTCGCCGAGGCTCGGGACAACCGCCTTGCTCGTCACGGTGGTCCGTGCCTCACCCTTTGTCCCCGTGACACTGGCGGTGATCGACCGGCCGAGGTCGGCTGGGACCAGCACGTAGGAGGGAGCCTCGGCGCCACCGATCGGAGTGCCGTCCCGCAGCCAGGCGTAGCTGTTGTCCACGTCCTCGACGTTCCAGTCGGGGTCGCTGACCTCGAGCTTTGCTCCGACCTTGCTGTCACCGGAGACCAACGGCGGCTCCGCCGCGAGTTCCGGCTCGGGCACGAGGACACCGCCGGTAACGAGCTCGACCAGGGGCAGAGCCCCCAGGAGGCCGGTCACCTTGACGGTGATCACGCTGCCCGCCTGCTGGAGGGTGGGGACGAACGTCTTGCCGTCGGCACCAGCGATGGGAACGCCGTCGGCCATCCACTGGTAGGTCGTCAGCACGTCCAGCAGGTTCCACACGGGGTCGATGACCTGCAGCAGTGAGCCGACCCCGGGGATCCCGGTGATCTGGGGCGGGACGGTGGCAACGAGCTCGTCGCCGGCCCCGCTGTCGGTGTCCTGCACGAGGATCGCCTGCGTGAGACCTTGGACCGGCACCAGCAGGAGGAGACCGCTCACCCGGGCGCGGATCTCGCGGCCGACGTCGGCCGCTCCCGGGGTGTAGCTCGTGCCACCCGCGTCGGGGATCACCACCCCGTCGCGCAACCACTCGACCTTGGTGACGGTGACCAGGTTGTTGATGAACGGGTTGCTGAGCAGGCTCAGTGGCGAGCCCACCAGTCCGCTGCCGCTCAAGGCGTTGGCCACCAGCTCCAGCAGACCGTCGAGGCCCCGATCGTTCACGGCAGTCGTAGACGGGGCCGCGGGGGCCGCGGTCGCGGGCGCGGCCAGCCCGGCGCCGGAGGCGACGAGGGCGGTGGTCAGTGCGGCGCCCAGGCCGGCGCCGAGCCGGGTCCGCAGGCGGGTGTGCGGGGTGCGTCGAGCTCGGTTCATGTGGGTTCCCTCCCCATGGTGGTCGCCGCTCCCCGGGCTCCCGACCGGTCGCGGAGGTGACCTGGGCAAGGTAAAGCGCCGGGTCGACCCCCGTCCGGCGAATGCGCAAGGTGTGCCCGACCGGTCGCGGTCACTAGGCTCGCCCGGGTGAGCGACCTCCCCCACCTGCTGCGCGACGCCCTGGTCCGTGCCGACTTCACCTACGACGCCGTCGCCGAGCTGCTCGGCCCCCGCGCGCACGACGCGCTGGCACGCAACGAGACGACCCCCGGGCTGCGGCGTACGGCGCAGGCGGACGGCTCGCCGCTCGCCACGCTGGTGCGCCTCTTCCTGCTGCAGGTGCCGGTCGACCTCGCCGCCGCCGAGGCGGCGCTGCCGGGCCTGGTCGACCGGATGTGCGTCGAGGGGCTGCTGGAGCAGTCGGTCGGCGAGGTCGCCGCGCGCCTCGACGTGCGCCCCTACGCCACCGAGCACGCCGGCCCCGCGGGCGTCGGCGGCACCGTCACCGAGCACCTGTGGGTGGTCTCCGACCTCACCCCGGGCCTCGACGGGGCGCCCCAGCGCGTCGGCACCGACCACGTGCTGGGCATCAGCCCCGCCTCGACGTCGCTGGCCCAGCTGACCAGGCGCGAGCCGGTGCGGCGCGCGCTCGACCTCGGCACCGGGTGCGGCGTCCAGGCGCTGCACCTGGCCCGCCACGCCGACTCGGTGGTCGCCACCGACGTCAACGCCCGCGCGCTGCGGCTGACCCGGTTCAACGCCGCCCTCAACGACGTGGCCGACCGGGTCGACGTGCGCGACGGATCGTTCTTCGAGCCCGTCGTCGGCGAGCGGTTCGACCTGATCGCCACCAACCCGCCGTTCGTGATCTCGCCGGCCACCGGCGAGCGGCTGGTCTACCGCGACTCCGGGCTGCCCGGCGACCGGGTCGTCGAGGACATCGTGCGCACCGCCCCCGACCACCTGGCCGCCGGCGGCTGGTGCCAGGTGCTGGCCAACTGGGTGATCAGCGAGGACCAGCCCTGGGACGAGCGGCTCGGCGCCTGGCTGCGCGACGACGTCGACGCGCTGGTGGTCCAGCGCGAGGTCCTCGACCCGGCGTCGTACGTCGAGCTGTGGCTCAAGGACTCCGGCCACCACCCCTCCACCGGCTCGGCCACCGCGGCCGCGACCGCCGACTACCGGCGCCGCTACGAGACGTGGCTGTCGTGGATGGAGGAGCAGCGCATCGAGGCGGTCGGCTTCGGCTGGGTGAACCTGCACCTGCGCGAGGACCGCGCCGCGGCTCCCGCCCGCGAGCTGCTGTCGTGGCCCTACGAGGTCGAGCAGCCCATCGCCCCCGCGATCTCGGCGTGGGGCGCCGTCGCGCGGCACGAGGTCGGCCCCGAGAGCCGCCTGGTCACCCGCCCCGACGTGCAGCAGGAGACGCAGGGCGCCCCCGGCGCCGAGGACCCCGAGACGATCGTGCTGCGCCAGCAGACCGGTCTGCGCCGTGCCCGCACCGCCGACACCGTGGTGGCCGCCCTGGTGGGCGCCTGCGACGGCGACCTCGAGGTCGGCCAGATCCTCGACGCGCTCGCCGAGCTCCTCGACCTGGAGCCCGCCGCGACCCGCGAGGACTACCTGCCGGTGGTGCGCGAGCTGGTCCGCGAGGGCTACCTCACCCCCGCCGACCAGGCCCGAACTTCCCACTGACCCGGCCCGAATCTCACGCTGACCCGGCCCATACCTCCCACCGACCCGGCCCGAATCTCGCGCTGACCCGGCCCGAACCCGCGGCGAAGGTCAGGGCAGCGCCAGGCGACCCTCGACAGGGAGGGCCGGTTGCCCGACCTCGCTGCCGAGGACGGCGTCGATGGTCACGTCGAGGGAGGGGACGTCGCCGCAGGTCGCTGCGTCGAAGCGCACCGTGCCGGCGGAGTCCGGGAGGCCGCTGACGATCTCGTTGGCCTCGCCCGCGGGGTCGGCGGCCGGGACGGCCGCGAAGTAGACGAACGTCCACTCGTCGGACGACACGTTCTTCTTCTCCGGGCTGCCCTCGAAGGGCAGCGTGTAGGTGCGGCCGGGTTCGACGTCGTCGACGAGGACGGAGATGTGGAGCAGCGGCTCGAGCAGCACCTCCTCGGACCCGGGGGCAAGCACCAGCTCGGTGGTGGCGTTGAGCCGCTCGCCCGAGCGGCCCGCCTTCTCACAGCTGAGCTCGACCGGGCCGAAGGTGAGCCCCTCGCCGTCGTCGCGGGTGACCACCACGGTGTTGGTGCCGCCCTGGCCTGCCGGGTCGGGCGCCCGCTCGGGCTCGCTGCCGCCGGTGGTCAGGGCGAGCCCGCCGACCACGACCGTGGCCGCCACGGCGCCACCGGCCACCCGCGCCGCCGTACGACGCCGGCGACGGCGGACGATCGCGGTGCGCAGCGAGGGCCCGAGGTCGGTCGGGGCCGCCAGCGCCGCGGTCAGCCGGCCGTAGGCCTGGGCCAGCTCCTCGTCGCGTCCGTCGGTGGTCTCGTGCAGGTCGGTGGTGCTCATCGCGAGGTCGCTTCCTGGGTGCCGGGACGGGTCGGTCGAGCGGTGGTGCGGTGCCGGGCGAGCTCGGCCTGGAGCCGTTCGGTGCCGCGGGAGAGGTGGGCCTTGACGGTGCCCTCGGCGCAGCCCATCCGGGACGCGATGCCGCGCACGTCGAGGTCCTCGACGTAGCGCAGCGCCAGCGCCGTGCGCTGGCGTGGGCTGAGGGTGGCCAGCGCCTCCACGAGCCACCCATCGAGCTCGCCGACGAGCTCCACGCGCGCGTCCTCGCGGTGGTGCCCGGCGACCAGCACCTCGCGCCGGAAGCGCCGCAGCCGGTCGATGTTGAGACGGGTCATCACCGTGCGGGCGTACGCCGCCGGCTCGTCGAAGCGGGTGCGTCCCCAGCGCTCGCCCATCCGCACCAACGTCTCCTGGGTCAGGTCCCAGGCGTCGTGCGGGTTGCCGGTCAGGGCGTGCGCGAGCCCGAGCAGCCCGGGGGTCTGCGCGTGGGCGAAGTCCCCGAAGTCCCCGAGGCCGCGGCCGTCGTCGTGCGTGCTCATCCGAGTCCTCTGCTCGCAGTTGCTGACACCACCATGACGGTGCCGCGGCGCGGAACGTTGAGGGCAGGACCAGAAATCGGAGGTACGTGACGGCTCGACGCGAAGTTCGGGCCGGGTCAGCGTTGGTGGTCGGCGTCGCGGGCGGCCCGGGCCCGGTCCCGCAGGTGCAGCAGCCGGGCCCGGGTGGCCCCGGTGAGCAGGTCGGCGTGGCCCAGGTCGAGCAGGTCGGGCACGCCCAGCGGGCGGTGGTGGCGCGAGGCGAGGTGCCGGAAGCCGAGCAGGCCCGCGCGCACCGGGGCGGCGTACGCCGACGGGCTGCTGCGCAGGTCGAGGTGGTCCTTGAGCGCCCCCACGCGCACCCCGCCGGTGGGCGCGAGCAGCCCGTTGGCCTTGGCGACGGCCCAGGAGATGCCGCCGGCGCAGCTGGCCGCGGTGGCGGCCCGGGCGACCGCCTCGGGCTCGAGGCGCCACAGCGTGAGCAGCGCGGTGCGCAGCGCGGTGGCGACCTCGGCGTCGAAGAAGCGGCCCGCCACCGAGTCGAGGAGCTCGGCCACCGCCTCGACCCGCTGCCGCTCGGCCCGGCTGCCGCACTCGTCGGGCAGGTCGGGCGCCTCGCCCAGCGGCTCGTCGTGCAGCGCGGCCAGCGCGCGCTCGCCCCCGACACGGTCGCCGAGCCAGTCGAGCACGTCCTGCCACAGCGGGGTGGGCGGTGGCGGTGGCGGCAGCTGCCGCTCGCGGTCACGGTCGGCGGCCAGCCGGGCCCACTCGGTGCCCGCCACCGGGCCGGTGCGGTGGCAGACGAGCCGGCCGTCGAGGAAGACCAGCTCGGTCAGCCGGTCGTCCCACGCCGGCCCGTCGAGCCACGGCTCCCGGAAGCCGGGCACCCCGAAGGCGGGCTCCCCGAACGCAGGCTCCCCGAAGGCAGGCTCGTCGAGGTAGCGGTCGTCGTAGGACGGGCGCAGCCGTGGGCTGCCGGGGCTGTCGTGCACGGGTCTCTCCTCGGGTCCGGGATCGCCACGGGGGCGTGGAGCCAGGAGGCTGGCACGCCGCGGCCGGTGCCGCCGGGCTCCTCCACAGGGTCCTCGAGCGCCGGGCCCCACAGCCCCGCTGACCTGCGCAAAGCGTCCGCGGCCACGCCGCAGCAGCGGCGTACGGCGCCGCACGCGCTACCGTGACGGCCGGCGGGACCCGCACGGGCACCGCCGCTCTTCCCCACCTCTTCCGAAGGAATGACACACGCAGTGGCACACAAGTTGGTGATCGTCGAGTCCCCGGCGAAGGCCCGCACCATCGGCGGGTACCTCGGCCAGGGCTACGTCGTCGAGTCCTCCATCGGCCACATCCGCGACCTCCCGCAGTCGGCCGCGGACACCCCGGCCAAGATCAAGGACAAGCCGTGGGGGCGCCTCGCGGTCGACGTCGACAACGGCTTCGAGCCGTACTACGTCGTGCCGCGCGACAAGAAGAGCCACATCACCAAGCTCAAGGGCCTGCTCAAGGACGCCGACGAGCTCTACCTCGCCACCGACGAGGACCGCGAGGGCGAGGCCATCGCGTGGCACCTGCTCGACGAGCTGAAGCCGAAGAACATCCCGGTGCACCGGATGGTCTTCCACGAGATCACCAAGTCGGCGATCCAGGAAGCGGTCGCCAACCCGCGCACCATCAACGACGACCTCGTCAACGCCCAGGAGGCGCGTCGCATCCTCGACCGCCTCTACGGCTACGAGGTCTCGCCGGTGCTGTGGAAGAAGGTCATGTCGGGCCTGTCGGCCGGGCGCGTGCAGTCGGTGGCGACCCGCCTGGTCGTCGACAAGGAACGCGACCGGATGGCGTTCAAGATCGCCTCCTACTGGGACCTCGAGGGCACCTTCGACGCCGGGTCCAAGCACGACCAGCGGATGTTCCCGGCCAAGGTCTACTCGGTCGACGAGCGCCGCGTGGCCCGCGGCTCCGACTTCACCTCCGAGGGCGTGCTGAAGGCCTCGGCCGAGGGCAAGGTCGTCCACCTCGACCGCACCCGCGCCGAGGCGCTGGTCGCCGGGCTGGGCGAGTCGACCTTCGAGGTCCGCTCGGTGGAGGCCAAGCCCTACCGCCGCTCGCCGTACGCGCCGTTCCGCACCACGACGCTGCAGCAGGAGGCCAGCCGCAAGCTCGGGATGGGCGCGAGCGTGACCATGTCGGTCGCCCAGCGCCTCTACGAGAACGGCTTCATCACCTACATGCGTACCGACTCCACGACGCTGTCGGGCACCGCGGTCAACGCGGCGCGCGCCCAGGTCCAGGAGCTGTACGGCGCCGAGTACCTGCCCGACGCGCCCCGCACCTACGCCTCGAAGGTCAAGAACGCCCAGGAGGCGCACGAGGCGATCCGGCCCGCGGGCGACTCGTTCCGCACCCCCGCGCAGACCGGCCTCAAGGGCGAGCAGTTCCGCCTCTACGAGCTGATCTGGATGCGCACCGTCGCCTCGCAGATGAAGGACGCCGTCGGCCAGTCGGTCACGATCCGCCTCGGCGGCGCCGCCTCGACCGGCGAGGACGTCGTGTTCTCGGCCAGCGGGCGCGTCATCACCTTCCACGGCTTCCTGAAGGCCTACGTCGAGGGCACCGACCACGGTGCGGCCTCCGACGACCAGGAGACCCGCCTGCCGCAGCTGGCCCAGGGCGACGCGGTCTCGGCGGCCTCGATCAGCGCCAACGGCCACGAGACCAAGCCGCCGGCGCGCTACACCGAGGCCACGCTGATCAAGGAGCTCGAGGAGCGCGAGATCGGCCGCCCCTCGACGTACGCCTCGATCATCGGCACGATCCTCAACCGCGGCTACGTCTACAAGAAGGGCACGGCGCTGGTGCCGGCCTGGCTGGCGTTCTCGGTGATCCGGCTGCTCGAGGAGCACTTCCCGCGCCAGATCTCCTACGAGTTCACCGCGCAGATGGAGGACGTGCTCGACGAGATCGCGGCCGGGCGCAAGCAGCGCAACACCGAGCTCGGCGAGTTCTACTACGGCAACAGCGAGCTCGACGGGCTCAAGAAGCTCGTCGACGAGCTGGGTGACATCGACGCCCGCGAGCTGGCGACCTTCCCGGTCGGCGGCCCCGACTCGGGCATCAACCTGCGGGTGGGCCGCTACGGCCCCTACCTCGAGGGCCCCGACGACGACGGCAACGCCGCGGGCGTGCGCGCCAACGTGCCCGAGGACCTGCCGCCCGACGAGCTGACGCTGGAGAAGGCCAAGGAGCTCTTCGCCAACCCCGCCGGCGAGGAGATCCACCTCGGCGCGCACCCCGAGACCGGCCTGGAGGTCGTGGCCAAGAACGGCCGCTTCGGGCCCTACGTCACCGAGGCGCTGCCCGAGGACGCCAAGAAGAGCGCCAAGCCGCGCACCGGCTCGCTCTTCAAGTCGATGTCCCTCGACACCATCACCCTCGAGGACGCGGTCAAGCTGCTCTCGCTGCCGCGCGTGGTCGGCGAGGACCCCGAGACCGGCGACGAGATCACCGCCCAGAACGGTCGCTACGGGCCCTACCTGAAGAAGGGCACCGACTCGCGCTCGCTGACCAGCGAGGACCAGCTCTTCACCATCGGCCTCGACGAGGCGCTGAAGATCTACTCCCAGCCCAAGCAGCGCGGCCGCGCCGCCGCGGCCCCGCCGCTCAAGGAGCTGGGCAACGACCCGGTCTCCGGACAGCCGGTCGTGGTGAAGTCGGGCCGCTTCGGCGAGTACGTCACCGACGGCGAGTACAACGCCACCCTCCGCAAGGACGACACCGTCGAGGACCTCACCCTCGAGCGGGCCGCCGAGCTGCTCGAGGAGCGTCGCGCCCGCGGCCCGGCCAAGAAGGCGGCCAAGAAGGGCGCGAAGAAGGCTCCGGCCAAGAAGACGGCCACGAAGAAGACGGCGGCCAAGAAGACGACGAAGAAGGCCGCCGCCAAGAAGACGACGAAGAAGGCCGCGGCCAAGAAGTCCTGAGGCCGCCCTGCATGAGTCCCCGGCCGGCCGGGGACTCATGCACTTGTCAGGGGTTGCAACACCTGACAAGTGAGCGACTCGCCCGCCCAGCACCCGCCCCGCACCCGGCCCGTACGCCGCCCGCTCGCCCACCCCGGGCGGGGCGGCGTACGCCGTTGCCGGGCGCCGTCGGTGGGCGCGCCTAGCCTGGGTCCATGCCACCCGCGACCGCAGCCGAGCGCCTGCTCGAGGTGCGCCGGATCTACCACGAGCCCGACATCGAGCGGTGGCCGCGAGCCGTGCAGGTGCTGGAGCGCTTCCCCGACGCCGAGCGGGTCGAGGTGGCCTCCCACCAGGACATCCCGGGGCTCTACGGCAACCCCGGCGGCGTGGAGCGGTGGGTGCGCACCAAGCGCGAGGTGCTGGTGCTGGGGGAGAAGCGGAGCCTGCAGGCACGGCCCAACGGCCGCTCGGCCGACTTCATCGCGCCCTCCACCAGCAACGGCTGCGCGATGGCGTGCAGCTACTGCTACGTGCCGCGGCGCAAGGGGTTCGCCAACCCGATCACGGTCTTCGTCAACATCGAGAGGATCGCGGGCTACCTGGCCCGGCACGCGGCGCGGCAGGGGCCGAAGCCGGAGCCCAACCAGTGCGACCCGGTCGACTGGGTCTACGACCTGGGCGAGAACGGCGACTGCTCGGCCGACGCGCTGGTCTCCGACAACGTGCGCGACCTGGTGGACCTCTTCGGCGACCTGCGCGGGGCCAAGGCCAGCTTCGCGACGAAGCTGGTCAACCGCGACCTGCTCGACTGGGACCCGCGCGGCGGGACCCGGGTGCGGTTCTCGCTGATGCCCGAGCCGATGGCGCACCGCCTCGACCTGCGCACCTCGCGCATCCCCGAGCGGATCGCGGCGGTCAACGACTTCGTCGAGGCCGGCTACGAGGTGCACCTCAACTTCAGCCCGGTGGTGGTGCACGAGCAGTGGCTGGGCCAGTGGGCCGAGCTGTTCGACCAGGTCGACGACGTGCTCAGCGAGCGGGCGAAGGCCCAGCTGGCGTGCGAGATCATCTTCCTGACCCACAACGAGCAGCTGCACGAGGTCAACCTCGGCTGGCACCCCCGCGGCGAGGAGCTGCTGTGGCGCCCCGACCTGCAGGAGCCCAAGACCAGCCACTCGGGCCAGGCCAACGTGCGCTACCGCGCCGGGTGGAAGGCGCGCTGGCGCGACCAGCTCACCGACCTGCTGGCCGAGCGGATGCCCTACTGCCGGGTCCGCTACGCCTTCTGACCCGGTCGGGCGGGCCCTCGGGCGCCCGGCTGTGGACCGGTGCTGGTCGGCGTCGGTGCCCCCACGTAGGTTCGGGGCCGTGACATCGCCCGGCACCTACACCCAGCGCGGCGTCTTCGTGTGCTTCGAGGGCGGCGAGGGCTCCGGCAAGTCCACCCAGTCGCGCCTGCTGCGCACCTGGCTGGAGGAGCAGGGCCACCGGGTCGTGCTGACCTTCGAGCCCGGTGACACCCCCGTCGGCCAGCAGCTGCGCCGCATCGTGCTCTCGCCCGAGACCGGGGCGCTCGCCGACCGCACCGAGGCGCTGCTGTACGCCGCCGACAAGGCCGAGCACGTCGAGACGCTGGTGCTGCCCGCGCTCGAGCGCGGCGAGGTCGTCGTCACCGACCGCTACGTCGACTCGACGCTGGCCTACCAGGGGGCCGGCCGCAGCCTGCCGGTCGCCGAGGTCGAGCAGGTGGCCCGCTGGGCCACCGGCGACCTGCGGCCCCACCTGACCGTCGTGCTCGACCTCGAGCCGGCCACCGGCCTGGGCCGCTTCGAGGGCCGCGACCGCATCGAGGGCGAGTCCCTCGACTTCCACCAGCGCGTGCGCGAGTCGTTCGTGGCGATGGCCGCCGCCGACCCCGAGCACTACCTGGTGCTCGACGCCCGGGCCCCGGTCGAGGAGATCGCGGAGGCCGTCCGGGCCCGGCTGGTGCCGCTGCTGGCGAGCCTGACCGACGCGGTCCCCGGGCAGGTGGCCCCGTGACCCAGCAGCCGACCCAGCAGCCGACCCACCAGGACGCCGGCACCGTCTGGGAGCGCCTGGTGGGCCAGCGCCCGGCCATCAAGGCCCTGCGCACCGCCGCGGCCGGCCACGGCATGAGCCACGCCTGGCTCTTCACCGGCCCGCCCGGCTCGGGCCGCTCCAACGCCGCGATCGCCTTCGCGGCCGCGCTGCAGTGCGAGAACGCCCCCGGCGACGCCGGCTGCGGGCGCTGCCACGGCTGCCACACCACGATGGTCGGCAGCCACGCCGACGTCGCGGTGATCCGCACCGAGAAGCTCTCGATCGGCGTCGACGAGGTCCGCGACC
Source organism: Nocardioides sp. OK12 (assembly GCF_024341885.1). NCBI lineage: Bacteria > Bacillati > Actinomycetota > Actinomycetes > Propionibacteriales > Nocardioidaceae > Nocardioides > Nocardioides sp. OK12. The sequence continues at coordinate 201,174 of NZ_BNET01000002.1, forward strand.
TGGTCCGCAAGGCCTCGCTGTCGCCGGTCGGCGCCGGGCGCCAGGTCCTGATCGTCGAGGACGCCGACCGGCTCACCGAGCGCGCCTGGAACGCGCTGCTCAAGGCGATCGAGGAGCCGGGCGAGCGCACGGTGTGGATGCTCTGCGCCCCCACCCTCGAGGACGTGCTGCCCACCGTGGTGAGCCGCTGCCGCCTGGTCACGCTGACGACGCCGACCTCGCCCGACGTGGCGGCGTTCCTCTCCCGCACCCTCGGCGTGCCCGACGCGCTCGCGTCGTACGCCGCCCGCGCCAGCCAGGGCCACATCGGCCGCGCCCGTGCACTGGCCACCGACGAGGCGACCCGCAACCGCCGGCGCGAGGTGGTGCTCTACCCCGCCAAGCTGACCACGCTGGGCGGCTGCATGCAGGCGGCCGCCAACCTCGTCGAGGTCGCCAAGGAGGAGGCGGAGGCGATCACCGCCGAGCTCGACGCGCGCGAGAAGGTCGACCTCGACGCCTCCTACGGCGTGGTCGAGCGCGGCCGCCGACCCCGCGAGTACGCCCCCGCCCTCTCGGCGCTGGAGAAGGGGCAGAAGACCCGCGCCAAGCGCCGGGTGCTCGACGTGGTCGACCGCAGCCTGATGGACCTGGTCTCGGTCTACCGCGACGCGATCGCGGTGGCCGTGGGCGCGGCGGGTGCGCTGGTCAACGAGGAGATCCGGCCCGACGTCGAGGAGGTCGTGCGCACCTCGAGCCCCGAGCTCAACCTGCGCCGCATCGACGCGATCTTCGAGGCGCGCGAGCAGATGCTGGAGTTCAACGTGCCGCCGGCCTTGGCGCTGGAGGCCATGATGGTCGCCCTGATGGTGCCCGAGGGGAGCAGCCGGTGAAGCAGGTCGTGGCGATCGTGGTCGTCCTCGCGATGGTGCTCAGCGCCCTGGGCCTGGCCCTGGCGTTGGTGCTGGGCGGGGTGCTCGGCGGCGACGACCCGGCCGAGGCGCCGCAGCCGCGCAGCGGCCCCGCGCCCACCACCAGCCCGTCGGGCGACGCCACCGAGCCGCCCGACGAGGCGCTGGCGCCGTTCTACTCCCAGTCCCTGGACTGGCAGCCGTGCGAGAGCGACCCCGCCCACGAGTGCTCGCGCCTCGAGGTGCCCCTCGACTACTCCGAGCCCGACGGCGAGACGATCGAGGTCGCGGTCCTGCGGGTGCCGGCGGCCGACCCCGACGCCCGCATCGGCTCGCTGGTGGTCAACCCCGGCGGCCCCGGCGCCCCCGGCACGACGTACGCCGCCGCCGGCGACCGGGTCTTCCGCCAGCCGCTGCTGAACCGCTACGACGTCGTGGGCTTCGACCCGCGCGGCACCGGCGGCTCCGCGCCCGTCGACTGCCTCTCCGATGAGGAGCTGACCGAGTTCCTGGCCGGCGACCCCGCCCCCGACGAGCCCGCCGAGGTCGACGCGCTGGTCGCCGACCTGGAGGCCTTCTTCGAGGGCTGCGTCGAGCGCTCCGGCGACCTCGCCGCCCACGTGTCGACCGTCGAGGCGGCCCGGGACATGGACGTGCTGCGCGCCGCGCTCGGCGAGACCGGGCTGACCTACCTGGGCGCCTCCTACGGCACCAAGCTCGGCGCGACCTACGCCGAGCTGTTCCCCGAGCGTGCCGACCGGCTGGTGCTCGACGGGGCGGTCGACGTCGGGCTGAGCAGCCGCGAGCTCAACCTGGGCCAGGCCGCGGGCTTCGAGCGCGCCCTGCGGGCCTACGTGGCCGACTGCGTCGACGCCGGCGACTGCTTCCTCGGCAGCACCGTGCAGGAGGGGCTCGACCGGATCGAGCAGTTCCTGGCCGACGTCGACGAGGAGCCGATCGAGGGGCCCGGTGGTCGTGAGCTCAGCGTCGGCACCGCGTTCTACGGGCTGATCACGCCGCTCTACGTCAGCGACTACTGGTTCCTGCTCAGCCAGGGGCTCGAGTCGGCCTTCGAGGGCGACCCCACGACGCTGCTGCTGCTCGCCGACACCTACGCCTCGCGCACCCCCGGCGGGGAGTACACCGACAACTCGGCCGAGGCGATCTACGCGATCAACTGCCTCGACGACCCCTCCTCGACGCCGGTCTCGGAGATCCCGGCGCAGGTGCCCGACTTCCTCGAGGCGAGCCCGACGCTGGGCGAGGTCTTCGCCTGGAGCCTGGTGGGCTGCCGGGGGCTCGAGGTCGAGCCCGACGAGTCGACCCGCCTCGACGACATCGACGCCGCGGGCGCCGCGCCGATCCTGGTGGTCGGCACCACCCGCGACCCGGCCACCCCCTACGAGTGGGCCGAGGCCCTGGCCGACCAGCTCGAGCCCGGCGTGCTGCTGACCCGCGACGGCGACGGCCACACGGCCTACAACTCGGGCAACGACTGCATCGACGAGGCGATCGAGGCGTTCCTGCTCGAGGGCACCGTGCCCGCCGACGGCACCACCTGCTGAGGGCTGCCGCTCAGCGCCAGAGGGGCAGCAGGCGCAGCAGTCCGGCCACGGAGGCCACAGACGCCTCGCCCCAGCTGAACCGGTCGTCCCACAGCGTGATGAGCCCGTCGCGCACCTCGAAGGTGCCGTCGACGTGGAAGCGGCTGCCGTAGGCCTTCCAGGTCAGCGTGTCGTGGCGGTCGGTGAGCACGGTCGACCCGTCGGCGCCGACGTGGTGCAGCTCGACGCGGACCCCCACGCCGCGCTCGCCGAGCATCGTCAGCGCCTCGGCCACCTTCTCGCCGCGCACCGTGGGCAGGCGGGTGTTGCGCCACACGACCTCGGGGGCGAGCAGTGCGTTGGCCTGCTCGGTCTCGCCGTCGGACAGGTGGGTCAGGAAGGCGCGGACGACGTCGCGGGGCTCGCTCATGGAGCCAGCCTAGGCACCCGCGGCCGGGCGGGCCGGGGTCAGCGAGGGTTGATCGGCTCGGCGATGGCCTGCATCCGCCTCGTGGCCAGGTCGATCATCAGCCGGGCGGCGGGCGAGAGGACCGCGTTGGTGCGGTGCACGATCGCGAAGGTGTCGAACTGCCGCGGTCGCAGGGAGACGAAGCCGGCCCGCGGCGCCAGGCGCGGCAGGAGCTGCTCGGCGGCGCCCCGGGGGATGACGCTGTCGGCCAGGCCCATGCCGACCAGCTCGACGGCCGTCTCGACGTCCTCCACCTCGATCCGGCTCTGCGGGTTGCGGCCGGTCTCGTGGAGCATCTGGCGTAGCGTCGCGCGGGTCGAGTCCACGGCGCGGTACGTCGTCTCGGGCATCACCAGCGAGGCCTGCGCGAGGCGGTGCGCGGTGACCGGGGAGGTCAGGTGCTCGGGGTCGGCGCTGATGTAGACCAGCTCCTCGCGGGCCACGGGCTGCACGGTGATGCCCTCGCCGTCGACCGCCGAGATCGCCAGCATGGCGGCCTCGAGCCGGCCGCGGCGCAGGTCCTCGACGACCTCGGTGGAGTTCTGCCCGACCAGCTCGACCCGCACGCCGGGGTAGCGCTCGAGCACGTCGGCGATCAGCGCCGAGCCGGCGTACAGGCGCGCGATGCCGAACATGCCGAAGCGGATCGTGCCGGTCTCGAGCGACCGCACGCTCGCGACCGCTCGCTCGGTCTCGGCGATCGCGGCGAGCACCTGCTCGGCGTGCGGTCGCATCGTCTCGGCCACCGGGGTCGGCACGACGCCCCTGCCGACCCGGTGGAAGAGCTGCACGCCGAGCGACTTCTCGAGCGCCCGGATCTGCTCCGAGACCGAGGGCTGGGCGTAGCCGAGCTCCTCGGCGGCGCGGGTCAGCGAGCCCTGCTCGTAGGCGGCGAGGAAACATGTGAGCTGGTGCACAGAAAGCACAAGGCTGATCCTATGCCTCCTGCTGGAAAGTCAGGCTACCCCTATTGCTACCGGCGAGTCAGACTGGTCGCAGACACCATGTCTCCGAGCCGAGAAAGGAACCGCCGTGCTCACCCACCTCTGCACCTCCTGCAGCAAGCGCCAGCTCATCTTCCCCTCCCAGATCACGGCCGTGACCGGCGCCGAGACCGGGCCGATCGCCACCTTCACCTGCTGGTGCGGCGCCGAGCAGACCGCCCCGCTGGGCTGGGTCGACGCCGAGCCGCGCAAGCGCGTCCTCGCCGCCTGAGCGAGCCCCGCACCACGCACGTCGCCGCCCCCGCCGCCTGATTTCTCGCGGCCGGGGCGGCGTCTGTATGCTCACCCGCGTTGCCCTGGGCCCGGACACTCCGGACCGCGGGCGGCACGCCGCCTTAGCTCAGTCGGTAGAGCGTCTCACTCGTAATGAGAAGGTCGTCGGTTCGATTCCGACAGGCGGCTCGCTACAGCCCTCCGACCTGCAGGAGTGCAGGTCAGGGGGCTGCTTTGTTTCCCTGCGGCTCAACCGAGCGCGAGCCGCGATCGGCTTGATCGGCTGACGTCGGCGGGGATCGGTGCGGCGAGCGAGCGCGGCCATGGCACCCCACCACGTACCGAGTGCAGTGGTGCAGTAACCACGGAACCGCGCAACGCCGTGCCCAGGCAGCGGTGGCGGTGATGCTGGGATGGCGTGACCGCGAGGGTCCTGGCGTGCCCGCGGGCGCTGGGCCCGGTCCCGGGTCTTTGTCGCTGGGGAACGCTGAGACCGCTCAGAGCGCAGGGTGGTGGGGGAGCGGTGCGGAGTGGAAGGGCCCCAGAGTCCGTTTGGGATTGTCCTTGCGACGAGGCCAGGGTGGGCGGGATCGATCCTGGACGGTTTATTGCGCGGCACCGCAGATCGCGAAGAAAGTGAGCCGTCGGGTCAAGCTGCACGTATCGTCTAGACCAGTTCGCGATCCCGGTCTAGACCGTCCCGCTCGGGCGTGTCCAGGCAGGTGCCGCCATCACCCGCCACCGCCCACCCTCAGCCACCACCGGGACCGCCATGACCGTCGAGACACCCGCCCGTGCCACCGCCACCCGCCGCCCCAGCGCCCTCGCGGCCCTGATCGGCATCGCCACCGCGACAGCCCTGACCCTCACCGGCGTGGGCGCTGTCCCCGCCGCCCACGCGGCACCCGCGGTCGCCGCCACCGGGGTACTCGTCGAAGCCGACGGCGCCCCCGTGACTGATGGCCGCGTGCGATACCGCGGCGACAGCAGCACCACCTTCTCCACCGACGACCAGGGCCGCTTCACCGTCCCGCTCAACTCCGACCAGACCGTCGCGCTCGACTTCGTCTACCCGATGCCCGACGGCCACTCCACCCTCATCGTCCACGGCAGCGCCATGCCGCCGGTCACCGAGAGCATCGACCTTGGCGCCGTCACCATGCCGCCGCTCACCGACCACCAGATCCGTGTCGTCGACGTCGATGGCGCCCCCGTGCACCGCGCCTACCTGCTCGGCAGCAGCAACAGGCTCTCCGGCTACGACTGGCAGGACCTCGGCGCCAACCTGACCGCCTCCGGTGACATGGTCATCGCCGACGCCACTTTCGCCTCCGCCCGCAACAGCGACCCCGCTGGGCTGCTGTCCGTGAGCGGACCCCGGATTGCCACCCCCGACCTGCCCATCAACGTCGCCCACCACGACCGCTCGGTCGCGCGGCTGGCCCAAACCTGGAACCCCAACGGCGACCTCGGTGACGACCGGGTCTGGACGGTCCCGCTCAACGACTTCCGCATCGGAGCCCCGATGGAGCCCTGGGTCCCGGAACTGGACATCGTCGACAAGAACACGATCCGGGTCACGCCACGGGCCGGCGCCTATGACGGCGGCAGTGCCATCACCGGCTACGACATCGTGGCAACACCCACCGAAGGTGCCTCGACGACTGTCAGCATGGATGCAACCCAGACCTCCACGGAGGTGACCGGGCTGAGCACCGGCATCGAACACGGCGTCTACGTGCGCGCCCGCAACGCCGCCGGTACCTCCGCCCTCTCGCAGGGTGGACACCGCATCGTGCCCGCGGGTCCTCCCTCGCGCATCAAGCGACCCGTCGCCACCGTCGGCAGCAAGCCCCGCACCAAGCGCGATACCGGCAACGTCATCCTCAAGTGGAAGACCCCCAACGACAACGGCGCTCGCCTGGCCTGGTTCTACGTCTCAGCCAACGGCGAGAAGCCCACGCGCGTGCACCACAGCAGGAACCGCTTGCGCACCAAGGCCCGGGTCGGGCGCCACAAGTACACGATCACCGCGATCAACATGCGCGGCTTCAGCAAGCCCTCCAAGCCGGTCACGGTCCGGGTCCGCCTCCGCCGCTGAACCTCCGCGGGCCATCTGGACGGAGCATCCACCGGGTGCCCCCAGAACGGCCCCGCCACCACGCTCAGCGCACCGAGCGCCACGGCCCACAGCGGCTACTGCACACCCTCCACCGCCCGACCGCACCCGGTCGCACTCGCCTAGGAACAGCCTTGCCCCGTGATCAGCACACCGCACCCCACGTGAGCGACCACTCACGCCCCGCGCGCAGGACGCTCATCCTGGTCTTGGCCGCGACCGTGGCCGCAGCGATGCTGACCATGGCAGGACTTGGCACATCTCGCCCGGCCCACGCGGTCCCCGTAGCGACCATCGGCGGAACTGTCACGGATTCCACCGGCGCGCCCCTACGCCAGGTGAGCGTCTACTTCACCCACCGCGGCTTCGACAGCCCCGTCAGTCGCACCGACGACCAGGGGCAGTTCACGCTGCCACTCGAACCCCATGAGCAGTACGCCCTGACCTTCGGTCAACCCCTCAATAACGCTGAGAACGGCTCGTACCTGTTCCTCAATGCCAGCCCGCAGCCCGGAGTAAAGGACGGCCACACCGACCTCGGCGTCCTCACTCTGCCCCCGCTGAAGACACACCGCATCATGATCGTCGACGCCGACGGCGCCCCGGTCCACAGCGGCTATGTGGGAGATGGCTCGTCCAGCGTCAATGAGGGGCTCAGGAATCCCAACTACGAATGGGAAGACGTCGACGCCAGCTTGACCCCCGACGGCTCCATGTACCTATACAGCGGCGGGTACCACCCCCGCGACGAGCGCAGCGGCACCGACGGGACCGTCACATTCCTCGGCCCCCGCATCCCTACCCGGATGATCTACGCCGAGGCCTTCCACTACGACCAGTCAGTCTCCACCACCGCACACGCCCGCACCCGAGACGGCTACGACGCCGACGGGCTTTGGACGGTCCGGCTGCTTTCGTTCAGGGTCGGCCCCCCGCTCCAGCCCGCCCAGCCAAACCTGACACCGCTCGACCACACCTCGCTGCGCGTCGACCTGGCAACCCAGCGCTACGACGGCGGTCGCCCCATCACCGAGCACATCGTCACCCTCGAACCCGGCGGTCAGAGCATCACCATCCCCGCCCACCAACAGTCCGTGACCTTCACCGGACTGGACGCGGACACCGACCACACCGTCCAGGTGCTGGCCACCAACGACGTGGGCAACTCACCCAAGTCCACCCCACGCACGGTCACCACCTCGCCTGCACCGCCTCCCGGCCCCGACCCCGGCGCCGGGCCGGGGCCCGGGGTGGAACCCGGGGCCTCCCTGCCCCCACGCCCAGCACGCCCCCGTGCCAGCGTCGTCCGCTCCACTGGCGCCAAGGTCGCCGTTGCGGTCAGGTGGAGCTCCGGCTACGGCACGACGTCAGTGGACTCCTACACTGTCACCGCCAACGGCAAGGCCAAGACCACCACCACCAGCCAGAAGGCGAAGATCCGATTGCGACCAGGAGTCTGGAAGATCCGCATCGTGGCCGAGAACGAGGCCGGGTCTAGCGACCCCAGCTCAGCCAAGAAGGTGCGCGTCTACAGGCCCTGACCGCGGTCAGGGACTGCTGCACGCGTAGGTGACAAGTTTGACCTTCCCCACTAGGAAGGTTCCAGTTCGTGTGGCTAAAGGACTGCTTTCACCGGAGGGCTGAACACCGTGCCCCGTGCTTACCCGCCCGAATTCCGCGCCCGAGCCATCGCGCTCTCCCGTGCGGGCAAACCGAAGAAGCAGACCGCTCGCGATCTCGGCATCCACCCCGTCGCGCTGTCGAAGTGGTCAAGCAGGACCGCATCGATCGTGGTGAGATCCCCGGCACGACCACCACTGAGTCAGCAGAGCTCCGAGAACCTCGGCATTAGGGCAGCATCGCCCCGACGCCACCAGCGGCAACGGGCACGGAGCCTGACCGGTCGTTCTCATTGGTCGACGGAAAATCAACAGGAAAGTCCAGGAACCCGCGCGATGTACCGTGACCGAGCGGGAGTGTCGGTGACGATGTTGAACCCCGGTTTCCCCCAGGCCAGAAGGCTTTCTTGCGTTGGGTCGCTGTTGTCGAGGCATGACTACTCGCAAGAGAAGGTCGTCGGTTCGATTCCGACAGGCGGCTCCATGAAGGCCCCCCGGGAAGCGCTCCAGTGCCCCGGGTGAGCGACGCCGTCCTCCGCAAGCAGGTGACCCGCGGCCCGGTGCTCGTGCTCGCCTCGGTGGCGGCGCTGCTCTGGGCCTGGTGGGGCCTCGTGCCGACGCCCCTGTTGCTGCTCCTGCCGGTGGTGCTGCTCGCGGTCGGGGCGTGCTGGGGTCGCCTCCTGCCTCTGCACCCGCGCAGGCACACGTGGGCGCCGCTGGTCGTCGCGCTGTCGACGCCCCTCACGGCCGCCGCGCTGGTCCGCGCGACGCCGTCTGGTGCGGAGCGGGAGCTGGCAGGGGCCTGCGCCGCGCTGTCGGTGGTGCTCGGCGCCATGATCGTGGTCAAGGCCCGTCGGCTGCGCAGCTTCCGCGACAGCATCCGCCCCTGGAGCAGGGAACCGCGGACGAAGGTGGTCGTCGTCACCGACTGAGGAGCGGCCAGGGAGCGCCGGCTCGCAGGGACGTCACGGTGGTCCATCAGGTTCCTGTCAGGTCGGCGGCGCAGGCTCGGTGCATGACATCGGCAGCCCGTCCCCGCAGGACCGCCCGTCTCGCCGCTGCGCTGCGCTCCGTCCCGGCGCGCGGCCGGCGCGCCGCCGTCACCGCGGCGCTCGTCGGCGCGACCCTGCTGGCGGGGCCGCTGCCCGCCGCCGAGGCCGGCACGGCGGCGTCCGCCTCCGTGCCGGTCGTCGACGGGGCCACCCCGGCCGCCCAGGACGAGCTCGCCGCCGGCCTCGCGGCCGAGTACACGGGGGCGGTCGACGCGCAGGACGTGACGGCGCTGGTGCACGGGGTGGCGCGACGCCTGCAGGCCGAGTCCCTCCCGCCGCGGCTGGCGCTGCGGACCGCCGAGGCCGTCAGCCGCCGAGCGCTGACCGACCACCTCGCCCGCGGGACGGCCCTGCCGTCCTGGGGGTGAGGCGGCACCCCCTCCCCAGGGGCGAAGCGCCGCAGCCCCGCAGTGGATACGATCCGGTGCCGCGCAGATGCGCGGGGAGGTCAGCCTCCGCGAGCGTGGAGGCACGACCATGGCAGCGACGGGTGCGTCGGGGGCGCCGTACGGCGCGGGCGAGGTGCCCGACGTGCGCGCCGCCCTGGTGCGCCGGCTGGTGGCCGGCAGCGAGCGCAGCTCCTCGCTGGACCGGCTCTGCGAGCTGGCCGCCGCCCTGCTCGAGGCCGGCTCGGCCCAGGTGTCGCTGATCGGCGAGACGCAGGTCGTGGTCGGCGGTCACGGCGCCGGGAGCGCCCTCGTGGGCATCCCGACCCCGGTCGAGCACTCCCTGTGCACCGTGACCGTCGGGCTCGACGCCCCGCTCGTGGTGCCCGACGCCGCGACCGACGCTCGGGTGGCGGGGCTGCCGCCGGTCGCCTCCGGTGCGGTGCGGGCCTACCTGGGCGTGCCCCTGGTCGTCGCCGACGACCAGGTCGTCGGCGCCCTGTGCGTCTACGACACCCGGCCTCACCCCTGGTCCGACCACGACGTCAGCACCCTGGAGCGGCTGGCCCGCGCGGTCGTCGGGGACCTCGAGCTGGCCGCGACCAGCTCGGACTACGAGGTCCAGCAGGTCGCCTGGCGCCTGGCCACCGACGCGGCGGGCGTGGGCGCCTGGGAGTGGGACCTCGTCTCCGGCGACCTGCGCTTCGACGACCGGCTGCTCGAGATCTTCGGCTTCGACCACGACTCCTTCGGCGGCACGATCGGCGCCTTCACCGACGTCGTCCACGACGAGGACGTGCCGCGGGTCAACGCCGCCCTCGACCGGGCCATCTCCACGTGCGGCGAGTACGCCGCGGAGTACCGCATCCACCTGCCCGACGGCTCGGTGCGCTGGATCGAGGCGCGTGGCCGCGCGCTCGGCGACGAGCAGGGCTCGGCGGTGCGGGTGCTGGGGGCGGCGTACGACACCACCGCCGTGCAGGACGGCGAGGCGCGCGTCGCCCGGGTGCTGGAGTCGATGCCCACCGCGTTCTTCCAGCTCGACCGCGGGTGGCGCTTCGCCTACCTCAACGGCGAGGCCGAGCGGCTGCTCGGCCGCAGCCGCGACGAGCTCGTCGGCCACGACATCTGGCAGTCGTTCCCGGCCGCGGTCGGCAGCGACTTCGAGCACCACTACCGCCTGAGCGCCCGCACCGGCGAGCCGGTGGCTTTCGACGCCTACTACCCCGAGCCGCTCGACGCCTGGTACGAGGTGCGCGCCTGGCCCAACCCCGACGGGCTGGCGGTCTACTTCGTCGACGTCACCGCGCGCCACCGGGCCCAGGAGCAGGTCGCGCGCACGGCCCGCCGCGACGCGCTGGTCGCCACGGTGACCGAGCAGCTCGCCGGCACGCTGGACCTGGAGGAGGCGGTCGCCCGCCTGGGCGCGATCGTGGTGCCGGCCCTGGGCGACTGGTGCGTGGCGACGCTGGTGGAGGAGACCGGCCCGGAGGGACGGCTGCCGGGGCTGCGCGACGTCGGCGGCTGGCACCGCGAGCGTGAGGCCCAGCCGCTCGTGGACCGCTTCGCCGCGGTGCGCCTCTCGCGCCTGGCCGACGACTCGTTCCTGCCCACCGTGCTCGGGTCCGAGGCCCCGGTGGTCGGCGCCGGGGCGACCGAGGGCCTGTGCAGCGTCTTCGAGGAGGGCGAGGTGCACGACCTGGTGCGGGCCCTGGCCCCCGAGCACGTCGCCGTCGTCAACCTGCGGGGTCGTGACCGCGTCGTGGGGCTGCTCACCGTGCTGCGCGACGCCGCGCGCGGTCCCTTCACCGGGGCCGACCTCGACACGCTGGCGCAGGTCGCCGAGCGCGCCGGCCTGGCCGTCGACAACGCCAGGCTCTTCGCCGAGCAGCGCGACCTCGCCGAGGGGCTGCAGCGCAGCCTGCTCACCGCCCCGCCCCAGCCCGACCACCTCGAGATCGTGGTGCGCTACGAGGCGGCCGCCGAGACCGCCCAGGTCGGCGGCGACTGGTACGACGCCTTCGTGCAGGACGCCGGAGCCACGATGCTCGTGATCGGCGACGTGGTCGGCCACGACACCGCCGCGGCCGCCGCCATGGGCCAGGTGCGCAACCTGCTGCGCGGCATCTCGGCCTTCAGCGGGCTGGGGCCCGCCGACGTGCTGCGGGGGGTCGACCGGGCCCTCGACACGCTCGGCGTCGACACGACCGCGACCGCGGTCCTGGCCCGCCTCGAGCAGACGCCCGAGGAGCTGGAGCAGGGCGTCACCCGGGTGCGCTGGTCGAACGCCGGGCACCCGCCGCCGGTGGTCCTGGGGGCCGACGGCAGCGTCGAGCTGCTCTCGGCCGACGACCCCGACCTGCTGCTGGGGCTCTTCCCCGACGCCGAGCGCGGCGAGCAGGAGGTGGTGCTGCCGCGGGGCTCGACCGTCCTGCTCTTCACCGACGGACTGGTCGAGCGACGCGGCGAGGACCTCGACGTGGGCCTCGACAGGCTGCGCCGCGAGCTGGCGAGCCTCGCGGCGGGCGACCCCCCGCTCGACGAGCTGTGCGACCGGCTGCTGGTCCGGATGGTCCCCAGCATGCGCGAGGACGACATCGCGCTGGTCGCGGTCCGGCTCCACGACCAGACGCAGCCCCCGCCCACCGGGCGTGGACGGCGCGCGGGCACGGTCGTGGAGGACCTCGAGTCGCCCGTGGTCAGCGGCCGCATCGTGCGGACCCGGCTGCCGGCGCACCCCTCGGGCGTGCCCGGGGCCCGGCGCTTCGTGCGCGAGGCGCTGCGCGGGCGCGGCATCGAGCTGGTCGACGACGCCGAGCTGTGCGTCGGCGAGCTCGCGGCCAACGCCGCGCTGCACAGCGGGGGCGCCTCCATGGACGTCGCCGTGCGGCTCGACCACGGGGCGGTCACCGTGACCGTGACCGACGAGGGCAGCGTCCCGGCCGACGCCGTGGTCCCGCGCCTCGCCGACCCGGGTTCCTCGTCGTGGGGCGAGCCCACCACCGGGCGGGGGCTCGGCATCGTCGCCGTGCTCGCCGACGACTGGGGCGTCGAACGGGTCCCCGGCGGCACGAGGGTCTGGGCCCGGCTGCTCGACGAGCGGGCCGACAGCGCCGTACGGCCCCCCGACTCGCCGCCGGAGCCGGACCCCGAGCCGGCCGGCGGCGGGCCCGGGACGCAGCCGGTGCTGCTGCGCGGCTGCCCGGTGCAGCTGTGGCTGCGCCAGGACGAGCACATCGACGAGCTGGTGCGCGACCTGCAGCTGCTCTCCGCCACCCACGGGCACGAGCCGGGGTTGGCCCTGGTGGGCGAGGTGCGCGCGCTCCTCGACGTCTTCGCACCCCTGCGCCGCGCGACGCGGCGTCGGGTGGAGGCCGCCCGCGAGCAGGGGCGTACCGAGATCGACGTCGAGGTGTCGCTGCCGGTCGCGGCGGCGGGCCGGGCGGCCCGCCTGGTCGACCTGCTCGCCGTCCCCGACCAGGGGCTCGACGAGGGGCGCCTGCTCACCGTCGGCGCCGAGCCGGAGGTGCAGTGGCTGCGCACCTGGATGATCGCGCAGGTCCGCGCCCAGCTGGAGGACGGCGACGAGCCCGAGTCGTGGACCGACTGGCTGACCCGCACCGCTCCGGGCGTCGAGCAGGGGCAGGCCTAGTCTCGACAGGACCGGCCAGCCCGAACCAGCACGAACCAGCACGAACCAGCACCGATCTCGACCGATCTCGACCGAACGGGGCAGCAGTGAGTGACCTGATCTTCGCCAACGGGCGACTCTTCGACGGACTGAAGTACCACCACGAGCACGCCGTGGGGGTGCGCGGCTCCATGATCCACGCCGTGGGGCCGCTGGAGCGCGTGCGCGAGGAGATGGCCGCGGGCGGGCGGCGCGTCGAGGAGGTCGACGCCGACGGTGGCCTGGTGATGCCGGCCTTCCACGACGCCCACGTGCACCCGCTCATCGGCGGGCTCGAGCTGCGCAACGCGCTGCTCACCAGCTGCAGCAGCGCGGACGAGTGCCTCGAGACGATCGCCGACTGTGCGGCCGAGCAGGACGACTCGCACGGGGACTCCTGGTTCCGAGCAGGCGGTTGGTCGCTGGACCACTTCGACCCGCGCACCGGCCCCACGGCCGAGATGCTCGACAAGGTGGTGCCGCACCGCCCGGCGTTCCTGCCCAGCAACGACCACCACAACGCCTGGGTCAACACCCGGGCGCTCGAGCTGGCCGGCATCGACCGCGACACCCCCGACCCGCCCGACGGGTGGATCGAGCGCGACGAGGACGGCAACCCGACCGGCACGCTGCGCGAGGCCGCGGCCCTGCTGGTGCACCGCCTCGTCGACACCACCCGCGAGGAGAAGCACGCGGCCCTGCTCGACGCGCAGGCGCACCTGCACTCGTGGGGCATCGTGGGCTGGCAGGACGCCCTGGTCGGCGGGTACGCCGGCATCGACGACCCGACCCAGGCCTATCTCGACCTCGTGGCCGCCGACGAGCTCACCGCGCGCGTGCGGCTGGCGCTGTGGTGGGACCGGCACCGCGGCGTGGAGCAGCTCGAGGACCTGGTGGCCGAGCGCGAGCGGCTGCGCGAGGCCGGGCTGGACGCCGGCTCGGTCAAGCTGATGGTCGACGGGGTCTCCGAGACCCTGACGATGGCGGTGGACGAGCCCTACCTCGGGGGCGCTCGCTGCCCCTGCGCCGGTGGCGAGCGCGGGCTGGCCTTCCTCGAGCCCGAGCAGCTCGACGAGGCCGTCACCGCCCTCGACGCCGCCGGCTTCCAGGCCCACTTCCACGCCCTGGGCGACCGGGCCGTGCGTACGTCGCTCGACGCGATCGCCGCCGCCCGCCGCCACAACGGCTGGAGCAACCAGCGCCACCAGCTGGCCCACCTCCAGCTGGTCGCGCCCCGCGACCGCAACCGCTTCCGGCTGCTCGGTGCGATCGCCAACGTCGAGGGCATGTGGGCGCGCTACAACACGCCCGCGGTGCAGATGGTCGAGCCCTACCTCGACCAGGAGCGCCGCGACTGGCAGTACCCCTTTGCCGACATCGTCGACAGCGGCGCGCTGGTGGCCGGCGGCTCGGACTGGCCGATCAACCCGCCCGACCCGATGGAGGGCATCCACGTGCTGGTCAACCGCTCCTCGCGCACCACCGACGAGAGCGACGAGGAGCCGCCGATGCGCGACGAGCAGGGCCTCACCCTGCTGCAGGCGCTGCAGGCCTACACCAGCGGCGCCGCCCACGCGAACCACCAGGAGGACTCCGGCAACCTGCGCGTCGGCGCCTCCGCCGACGTGCTCGTGCTCGACCGTGACCCCTTCGACCTGCACGAGGACGAGATCGGCTCCGCCGAGCCGGTCACGGCCTGGGCCCGGGGCTCCGAGGTCTACCGCCGCTGACGGCCGAGCAGTCACTTTCGAACCCTCGACCGGTCAGTTCGGAACCCTCGACCGGTCACTTCCGAAGCGTCGAAAAAGTTTTCGATCGGCCTGTGGAAAACGGGGTTTGACCTGGTGCTTTGTCGGTGAGCCCTGAGATACTTTGATCATGTCGACCACCGCCGCGCACCCTGTCGGGAGTGCTGTCGCGCGGGTGCGTTCGGTGCTGAGCGAGGTCGCGGGTACGCCGTTGTGGTCGATGAGCCAGGGCGAGGCTGCTGAGGTGCTGGCGGAGGTCGCGCGGGTGGAGGCCATGTTGGTCGAGGTGCGCTCGGGGTTGCTGACCCATGCCGAGACCGTTGGTGTGCAGGAGCGCAACGCCTCGCCGTCGTTGGCGGTGTGGCACTCGAACGTCACTAGGACCACCAAGCGGGAGTCGTTCCGTCAGGTACGCCTGGCCGAGGGACTGGCGCGTCACGTGCTGGTGCGTGAAGCGCTCGGTCGCGGGGATCTGGTCGCGGAGCAGGCGTCGGTGATCTGTACGTCGTTGGACGCGCTGCCCGACGACCTCGACCCGGCGGTCCTCCGAGACGCCACCGAGACTCTGGTGGCGTTCGGCAAGGTGCACGACGCGAAGGCGCTCAGGGTGCTCGGGCGCCGCATCCTCGACGTCGTCGCACCCGAGGTCGGTGAGGCGTGGGAGGCCGAGCTGCTGGATCGTGAGGAGCGCGAGGCCGAGAAGGGCTCGGTGTTCCGGATGCGTGAGGACGGCCACGGTCACATCAGGGGTTCCTTCACGGTGCCGCTGCTCGTCGGGCAGATGCTCGAGCGGGCGCTGCTGGCCTTCGCGGCCCCCAAGCACCAGGTCGCCACCCGTGCCACCGGTGACGACCAGGACGGCCAGAGCGGTTCGGAGGAGGCGGCGGTGCCGGTACGTCGTCCGACCGCGCAGCGCCTGGGGGCTGCGTTCGTGGAGCTGGTGGAGCGCCTCGACCCGGCTGCGCTTCCGCGGGCCGGTGGGGTGAACGCGACCGTGGTGGTGACGATGACGTTGGAGTCGCTGCAGGGTGGGTTGGCCGCGGCCACGCTCGACACCGGTGGTCGGGTGAGTGCTGCGACCGCGCGTCGGCTGGCGTGCGAGGCCGGGATCGTGCCGGTGGTGCTGGGCGGCCGGAGCGAGCCGCTCGACGTGGGGCGCAGCCAGCGGCTGTTCACCGTCCCGCAGCGTCTTGCCCTGGGTGTGCGTGACGGCGGCTGCACCGCGAAGGGGTGCGACGCCCCTCCTGCGATGTGCCACGCCCACCACGAGGACTTCTGGTGCAGGGACGGCCACACCAAGGTGGAGCGGGGGCGGTTGCTGTGCCCCTACCACCACCGACGCATCCACGACCCGGAGTACGAGACCGAGATCGGTGGGGACAACCAGGTCAGCTTCCACCGGCGCACCTAGAAGACACCCCCTGCAGCAACAAGACGCCGTACGCCGTGAACTGGCGCCCACTCGGCGTACGACGTGAACTGGCGCCGACTCGGCGCAGGTGAGGGTGACGTCGCACGGCGTACGCCGTGAGCCCGCGTCGACCCGGCGGGTAGGTTGTGGCGCGTCCGAGACCACGCGGGGTGCGCACGCCCCGCCGCACCCAGGAGTGGCAGCGCATGGGCGGGCACCACCGCAGACCCGACGAGCACGAGCTGGGGCGCACCCCGCGGGCGGCGTGGCTGGTGCTGGCGCCGATCGCGCTGTTGACGGTGGTGGCGATGGCGTGGCTGTGGCCCACCGAGGACCTGACGCCCGCGGAGGGGCAGGGCGGCGCGGCGCAGTACGACGGCACCATCACCGCCATCGAGAGCAGCGAGTGCACCGAGGACCTCACCGACGACGTCAACGGCTGCGGCACCGCCACGGTCGCGCTCGAGGTGCCCGAGGACGACCCGCGCCAGAACCCGGTCGACGAGGCCGAGGTGCCGCTGCCCAACGGGCCGGGCGCCCCCGAGGTCGCCGAGGGCGACGACGTCGTGCTGATCCTCAACGAGACCCCCGACGGCGAGTCCTACGCGATCGTCGACCACCAGCGCGGCACCAGGCTGGCGGTGCTCGTCGGCGCGTTCGTGCTGGCGATGGTCGCCTTCGGCCGCTGGCGGGGGGTGAGTGCGCTGGCGGGTCTCGGGGTCACCTTCCTGCTGCTGCTCTACTTCGTGGTGCCCGCGATCCTCGCCGGCTCGCCGCCGCTCCTGGTCGCGATCGTGGGGTCGGCGGCGATCATGCTCACCGTCCTCTACCTCACCCACGGCCTGGCCGCCACGACCACCGTCGCGGTGCTCGGCACCCTGGCCAGCCTCACCCTCACCGGGGTGCTGTCCGCGCTCGCGGTCTCGGCGCTGCACCTGACCGGCGTCACCGACGACCTCTCGCTGGCCGTGGGGATGACCCAGGGCGTCAACACCGAGGGCCTGCTGCTGGCGGGCATCGTGATCGGCTCGCTGGGCGTGCTCGACGACGTCACCGTCACCCAGTCCGCCACCGTCGCGGAGCTCGCCCGCGCCAACCCGGCGTACGGCGCCCTGCAGCTCTTCCGCGCCGGCAGCCGGGTCGGGCGCTCGCACATCGCCTCGGTCGTGAACACGATCGTGCTGGCCTACGCCGGCTCGGCGCTGCCGCTGCTGATCCTGATCGTGGCCAACACCGAGTCGCTCGGCAGCGTGGTGACCGACCAGATCATCGCCCAGGAGGTGGTGCGCAGCGTGGTGGCCACGCTCGGCCTGGTCGCGGCGGTCCCGCTCACCACGGGCCTGGCGGCGCTGGTGCTGCGCTCCCGGCCGGACCCGCAACCCTGATCCCGCAGGCCTGAGGACGCCCCCGCTCAGGCGGGGCGGGTCATCCGCAGCATCGTGTCGGCCACGAGGTACTCGTCGGTGTAGCCGGCGCGCATCAGCGGCTGGGCCGCGAGGGTGTCGAAGCGGCCGTCGGCGGTGATCATCGCCGGGTCGACGTGCACGCCCACGACCTCGCCGACGACCAGCCACTGGTCGGTATCGGCGCCGTGCCGGTCGCGCAGCCGGGTCGAGTGCACCACGACGCACTCCAGGGAGGCGTGGCTCGCGACCACCCGCAGGGCGCCCACCAGGTGCCCGGGGGCCAGCTCGAGCCCGACCGCCTCGGCCTCGTCGGTGCCGCGCGGCAGCGAGCGCGACGTGGCGTTCATCTGCTCGGCCAGCCCGCGCGAGACCAGGTTCCAGACGAACTCGCCCGACTCCAGGGCCAGGCTCGCGGTGTCCTTCATCCCCACGCTCGAGAACATCACCATCGGGGGCCGGTCGCCCACGGCGTTGAAGAAGCTGTACGGCGCCAGGTTGGTCGTGCCGTCGGCCGTGCGGGTGCTGATCCACCCGATCGGGCGCGGGGCCACGATCGCCTTGAACGGGTCGTGGGGGAGCAGGTCGCGGTCGCGCGCCGAGGGCTCGTAGAACACCATGCGCCCATTGCACCAGCACCGGGCCCACCCTCCTCGTCGGCCCAGCGGCGGCCCGTCGGTGGTGGCTGCCAGGCTGTGCGCCGTGGACGTCAGGTGGATGCCCGTGGCCGGGCTCGCGGTGGTGCTGCTCGCCGGCTGCACCGAGGTCGGTGGGGTGGGTGGGGTCGGCGCCGGCGGCGTCGTGACGGTGCCGGAGCAGGCACCCGCCCCGGTCGGCAGCGGGGGCCGCGAGCGAGGTGAGGTGGTGCGCATCGTCGACGGCGACACGCTCTACGTGCGCGGCGACGGCGACCTGCTGGGCGACGGCGGCGCCGACGGCACGGCGGTGCGGCTGCTGCAGATCGACACCCCCGAGACCGTGGCGCCGGGGTCGCCGGTGGAGTGCTGGGGCCCGGAGGCGTCGGCCGCGCTCGAGGACCTGGTCCCGCCGGGCTCGGGCGTCAGCGTGGAGGCCGACGACGAGCTGCTCGACCGCTACGGGCGCACGCTGCTCTACGTCTACGACACCGACGGCGAGATGGTGAACCTCGCGATGGTGCGCGCCGGGCACGCCGAGGCGGTGCTGTACGAGCCCAACGACCGCCACATCGCCGCCATGCGGGCCGCCGAGAGCGAGGCCCGCGAGGCCGGGCGGGGCCTGTGGGGCGCCTGCTGAGCCGCTACCTGCGACAGTGGAGCCCGCCGTCGCCGCACCGCCCGAGGACCCCATGATCACCCGCACCCCCGTCTCCGCCGTCCGCCTGGGCGGCCGTCCGGACCAGCCGCTGCTGCTGCTGGGCCCCGACCTCGGCACGAGCGCGCAGGCGCTCTGGGCCGCGGCCGCCGTCCACCTCGCCGAGCACTTCCAGGTGGTGGCCTGGGACCTGCCCGGGCACGGCACCAACCGGACCCCGCTCGAGGCGCCGGTGACGGTCGCCGGCCTCGCCGCCGGGGTGCTCGAGGCCGTCGACGCGATGGGCCGGGGTCTCCAGCCGCCGACCTTCCACTACGCGGGCGCCGGGGTGGGCGCGGCCGTCGGCCTCCAGCTGCTCCTCGACGCGCCCGCCCGGGTCGAGTCGGCCAGCCTGCTCGGCGCCGGGGCCGTGGCGCCCGACCCGCTCCCCGAGCGGCCCGCGGCCGCCGCCGACGCCGACACTGAGGCTGACGACGAGGGGTACGCCGCGGTGCGCGCCGCGCTCGCCGGCTTCGACGTACGCGGGCGGCTCGGCCGGATCGCCACCCCCGTGCTCGTCGTGGCCGGCGCTGACGACGCGACGACGCCGGTGGCATCGCTGCGCGAGGTCGCCGACGGCGTGCAGGACGGACGGCTCGAGGTGGTCGCGGGAGCCGGCCGCCTCGTCCCGCTCGACGCGCACGCCGAGGTCGCTCGTCTGGTGCGCGAGCACGCGTTCGGGCCGGC
Source organism: Nocardioides sp. OK12 (assembly GCF_024341885.1). Lineage (NCBI taxonomy): Bacteria > Bacillati > Actinomycetota > Actinomycetes > Propionibacteriales > Nocardioidaceae > Nocardioides > Nocardioides sp. OK12. Next base: position 220,721 of record NZ_BNET01000002.1, read on the forward strand.
CGCGACGGCCCTCGAGGACATGACCACGCGCTTCGAGGCCGCGGTCGCCGACGTGTGGGGCGCCGTCGCGTCCCGACCGGGCCTCGACCCGCGCTCCCGCTCGCTGGTCACGCTGACCGCCCTGGTGGTCGGCGGCCACCACGACCGGCTGGCGCAGGAGGTGCCGCTCGCGCTCGAGCAGGGCGTCGGGGTCGAGGAGATGACCGAGCTGCTCGTCCAGGCGGCGGTGCTCTGCGGCGTCCCCGCCGCCGAGGCCGCCCTCCGCACCGTCCGGGCCACCCTCGCGGAGCTCGGGGAGGGCTAGCCTCGACGCCGTGACTGCGAGCTACCTCTACGCCACGGCACGGACCCCCTTCGGCCGCTTCGGCGGCGCCCTCGCGGGGGTGCGCCCCGACGACCTGGCCGCGACAGCGCTGCGCGGCGTGCTCGCCAAGGCGCCCGGCCTCGACCCCCCCGAGGTCGACGAGGTGGTGTGGGGCTGCGCCAACCAGGCCGGCGAGGACAACCGCAACGTGGGCCGGATGGCGGTGCTGCTGGCCGGGCTGCCGACCTCGGTGCCGGCGACCACCGTCAACCGGCTCTGCGGCTCGTCCCTCGACGCGGCCATGCAGGCCTCACGCGCCCTCGAGACCGGCGACGCCGAGGTCGCCGTCGCGGGCGGCGTCGAGTCGATGACCCGCGCACCCTGGGTGCTGCCGAAGCCGGAGCGGGCCTTCCCGGCCGGGCACGCCCAGATGGTCTCCACGACCCTGGGGTGGCGCCTGGTCAACGAGCGGATGCCGCCCGAGTGGACCGTCTCGCTCGGCGAGGCCAACGAGCAGCTGGGCGAGCGGTTCGGGATCAGCCGCGAGCGCCAGGACGCCTTCGCCGCCCGCTCCCACCGGCTCGCCGCAGAGGCCTGGGCCACGGGTGCGTACGACGACCTGGTGGTCGGCGTCGACGGTGTCGACCTCGGTCGCGACGAGGGCATCCGCGACGGCTCCACCCCCGAGGCGCTCGCCGGGCTGGCGCCGTCCTTCCGCAGCGACGGCACCATCACGGCCGGCAACGCCAGCCCGCTCAACGACGGCGCCTCGGCGCTGCTGCTCGGCACGGAGGCCGCCGCCGACCGGATCGGTCTCGCGCCGCTCGCCCGGGTCGCGGGTCGCGGGGCGCACGCGCTCGACCCGCAGGACTTCGGGTTCGCCCCCGTCGAGGCCGCGGCCAAGGCCCTGGCGCGCGCCGGCATCGGCTGGTCGGACGTCGGCGCCGTCGAGCTCAACGAGGCCTTCGCGGTGCAGGCGCTGGCCTGCGTCGACGCCTGGTCGCAGCAGGGGGACGTGGACCCCGAGGTCGTCAACGCCTGGGGCGGCGCGATCGCGATCGGCCATCCGCTGGGGGCCTCCGGCGGCCGGGTGCTGGCCACCCTCGCAGCCCGGCTGCGCGCGAGCGGCGAGCGGTGGGGCGTCGCGGCGATCTGCATCGGTGTCGGCCAGGGCCTGGCCGTGGTGCTCGAGAACGTGGCCGACGCCGCCAGCGCCTCCTGAGCCCGCGGGACGTCATGCGCCGGGCACGGACGGACGTCCCGCCCGGATGACGTCCCGGGGCGGGGCTCAGGCGGTGTCACCCTCCATCGCGGTCACGAACTGCTTCTTGACCGAGCGCCACTGCTCGTCGTCCATGCCGCGGCGCCAGTACGGCGAGCACGACAGGTCGGCGCGGGCGACGCCGCGGTCGCGCAGCAGGTGGGCACGGATCGCGCGGATCTCCTCGGCCTCGCCGTGCACGAAGGCGTGCACCCGCCCGGTGGGCAGCTCGGCCTGCTCGACTGCCTCGACCAGCGGCCGGGGCGACCGGGCGCTGCGGTGCACCCACCGCAGGTCGAGGTCCGCGGGGCTCTCGACGGCGATCTCGTGCTCGGGGCCGTCGACGACCAGGAGTGCCACGGCGCGGTCGGCGGGGCGCAGGACCTCCAGCGAGGCGGCGATGGCCGGCAGGGCCGACTCGTCACCGACCAGCAGGTGCCAGTCGGCACCGGGGTCGGGCCGGTAGTCGCCGGCGGGGCCGTTGAAGACGAGCACGTCGCCGGGCTCGGCACGGTCGGCCCACGGGCCGCCGTGCCCGCTGCCGCCGTGCACCACGAGGTCGAGCGTCATCTCGCGCCGCTCGGCGTCCCAGCGGCGCACGGTGTAGCGGCGCCGCAGCGGCCACTGCTCCTGGGGGTGGGTGTCGCGGACCTCGCGCGGGTCGAAGACCGGCCCGTACGTCGCCCCCGCCGGGGGGATGGCGGCGTTGATGTAGCTGTCGGTGCAGTCGGGCATCTCCAGCCCGTCGAGCCCGTCGCCGCCGAGGACGACGCGGACCATGGTGGGGGAGATCTGCTCGGTGCTCTGGACGACGCCGTGCACGGGCGGGCCCCTTTCAGTGGAACAGGTCGCCGAAGCGCTGGAAGTTAGGCAAGCCTAACTCCCTGCCCCTGGCGGAGGGCCACCGGGCGGCGCAGGGGCGTCGAGGGCGGCCTCGCCGGAGAGCACCGCCATCAGCCCGCGCTCCGCGGCCCCCGTGGCGGCGGCGCGGATGCCCAGCGCGCCGAGGCGCAGGTCGGGGACGGGGCGCTGGGCCGGGGCGGAGCGTCGGGCGAGCGCCAGGCGGGCCGGCTCGAGCACGTGGTCGCCCAGGGGCACGAAGTACCCGCCCAGCACCACGACCCGGGGGTCGAGGACGGCGGTCAGGGCGCTCAGGCCCAGGCCGACCAGCTCGCCCAGCCCGCGCAGGGCACCGGCGACGGCCGGGTCGGTGCGCGCACGCACGGCGACCGCGGCGGCGGTCGTCAGCGGGTCCTCGAGCTCCGGCATCCGGGTCGCGCGCAGCAGCGCGTGCAGCCCGATCGAGGCCTCCCAGCACCCGGTGCGGCCGCACCCGCAGACCGCCCGCGGGTCGCCCAGCGGCATGTGCCCCACCTCGCCGGCGAAGCCGTGCGCCCCGGTGCGCAGGACGCCGCGCTCGAGGATGCCCGCGCCGATGCCGACGGTGCCGGTCAGGTAGACCGCGTCGTCGAGCCCGGCGGCCGCACCGTGCCGGCTCTCGGCGAGCGCGGCGCAGTTGGCGTCGTTGGCGATCTCGACGGGGCAGCGGGAGGCGACGACGGCGGCCACCTGGTCGTGCAGGCGGGTGCCGTGCTCGATGCCGAGGTTGGGGGTCCACACCACCTCGCGCCGGTCGGCGGCGATCAGACCGGGCACCGCGACCGTCACCCCGACCGCGGCCGCGCCCGCCGCCTCGACCTGCGCGTGCACCGCCTGCGCCAGGTCGACGAGCGCGACCAGGGGGTCGGGGTCGCGCGAGCGGCGCGACCGGGTCTCGCTCAGCCGGGTCCGGCCCGCCAGGTCGAGGACGACGGCGCTGACGTAGTCGACGTTGACCTCCAGGCCCACCGACACGTGCGGCTGCGACCGGAGCCGCACCGGTACGGCGGGCCGCCCGCGCCCGGCGCGGCTGGAGGCCTCCTCCTCGACGGCCGCCACCTCGAGCAGCTCCGTCACGATCGCGCTGACCGTGGTCTTCGACAGCCCGGTGCGCTCGGCCAGCCTGCTGCGCGACGCCGCACCCTCGAAGCGCAGGGAGCGCAGCACGGCCGCGACGTTGTGCCGGCGCAGCCGCTCGGGCGCGGTCGTCAGGACCAGGCCCCGGTCTGCTCGCGGAGCCGGACGTAGGCCTCGCGCACCTCCGGCGTGGGCTCGGCGGTGAGCGTGCGCGTGCCCGTGGTCGGCCAGGCCGGCGGGGTGGCCGCGCCCGAGAGGGCCCAGGCGGCCTGGCGGGCCGCGCCGCGGGCGACGTACTCGCCCGGCTCCGGGAGCTCGAGGTCGCGGCCCAGCACGGCCGGGAGGATCTGCTGCAGGGCCCTGCTGCGGGTGGCACCCCCGATGAGGAGGACCCGCCCCACCGGGCGGTCCAGCTGCGCGGCCAGGGCGTCGACCGTGTCGGCCAGGCTGCAGCCCAGCGCCTCGAAGGCCGCGCGCGCCAGGTCGGCCCGGTCGGTCGTGGTGGTCAGCCCCGTCCACGTGCCGACGGCGTGCGGCCGGTCGGGGGTCCGCTCGCCGCCGTAGTAGGGCAGCAGGGTGGTGCCGTGCGAGCCCGGCGGGGCGGAGAGCGCGAGCGCCGCCAGCTCGTCGTGGTCGACGCCCAGGAGCCGGGCCTGCAGGTCCAGGATGCGGGCCGCGTTGAGGGTGACGGCCAGGGGCAGGAACCCGCCGGTCGCGTCGGCGAACCCGGTGACCAGCCCCGACCCGTCGTGGACCGCGGCCTGCGTGCGCGCCGAGGCGACCCCCGAGGTGCCGACCGAGATCAGGACGTCGCCCGGCTGCAGGTCCAGGGCCAGGGCGGCGGCCATGTTGTCGCCCGTCCCGGGCCCGACGACCTGGCCGTGCCGCGTCTCGGCGGCGGCCTCGCCGGCACCCGCGACGCGGGGCAGCTCGACCTCGCGGCCCAGGGCGGCGGCCGCGAGCTCGGGGCGCCAGCGGTCCTCCCGGGTGGAGAAGTAGCCGGTGCCGGAGGCGTCGCCGCGGTCGGTGAAGGCCGCCGTGCCCGGCGCCGCCAGGTGCCGGGACAGGTGGTCGTGGGGGAGCAGCACCCGGTGGGTACGGCGCGCCGCCTCGGGCTCGTGGTCGCGCAGCCACCTCAGCTTCGTGACGGTGAAGGAGGCCACCAGGACGCTGCCCACCAGGTCGGCGCACGCCTGGGGGCCGCCCCACTCCTCGACCAGCTGGCGGGCCGCCCCGGCGGAGCGGGTGTCGTTCCACAGCAGTGCCGGTCGCACCGGTGCGTCGTGCTCGTCGAGGGCGACCATGCCGTGCTGCTGCCCGGCCACCGAGACGCCGGCGGCGCGCGGCAGCAGCGGCCCGGCCGCTGCCTCGAGGGCGGTGGTCCAGGCGTGCGGGTCGACCTCGGTGGCGTCGGGGTGCGGGGCCGCGTCCTGGGCCACGACGGTGCCGTCGTCGGCGTCGACGAGCACCGCCTTGGTGGACTGGGTCGAGGAGTCGATGCCGAGCACGAGAGTCATGCCGACGATTTAGTGCGGGTGGTGCACAAAAGTCAAGGCCGGGGCGTCGCGAGCGGGGGTACGCCGACCGTGCCGGTCTGGTCCACCCGCACGCTCAGCGGGCCGCGACCCTTGACGTGATGGTGGTCACTACTTAGTTTGTTGCACCGACAGACAAACTATGTGACCGCCGTCATACCGAGGAGCAGACCCCGTGAGCCGACGCCCGAGCCTCACCGGCAGCAGCGCGACTGCCGACCAGGTCGCCGTGCGCCGGCACAACCTCTCGCTGGTCCTGGGCCACCTGCGCCGCCACGGCGACCGCTCCCGGGCCCGGGTCGCGGAGGAGACCGGCCTGAACAAGGCGACGGTCTCCAGCCTGGTCGCCGAGCTGGTCGAGCGTGGTCTGGTCAGCGAGGGCGAGGCGGAGCGGGGCGGGGTCGGCAGGCCGGCCCAGGCCGTCGGGCTGGACGGTCGCCACCTGGTCGCGCTCGGCGCCGAGATCAACATCGACTACCTCTCCGTCCTGGCCCTCGACCTGCGCGGCGAGCTGGTCGCCGAGCGACGCGTCGCCCTCGACACCGCCGGCATGGAGCCCACGCGGGTCCTGGGCGAGCTGGCCCGGGTGGTCAGGGAGGTGCTCGACGGTCTCGACGGCCGGTCCCGTCCGGTCGGGCTCACCGTCGCGGTCCCCGGCCTGGTCGAGACCGCGACCGGGACCGTCTTCGACGCGCCGAACCTGCGCTGGCAGCGCACGGCGGCCGTGGCCCAGCTGTGCGCCGACCTCGACGCCCCCGACTACCCGGTGACGCTGGACAACGAGGCCAACCTCGCGGCCGTCGCCGAGCTGGCGGCCCGGGCCGACGCGCCTCCGGACGACCTGCTGCTGCTGACCGGCGGCGCCGGCGTCGGTGGCGGCATGGTCGCCGGCGGCCGCCTGCTGCGCGGGGGACAGGGCTTCGCCGGCGAGGTCGGGCACATGCGCGTGGAGCGGGCGGGCACGCGGTGCGGCTGCGGGCGCACCGGTTGCTGGGAGACCGTGGTCGGCCTGCACACCCTGCTGCGCCTGGCCGCCGACGAGGGCGACCCGGTCCGCGACCCGGCGCGCGACCTGGTCCAGCGCCTCGACGAGCTGCGGGGGCGCGCCGCGGCCGGCGACACCCGCACCCTGGCCGCCCTCACCGAGGTCGCGGACTGGCTGACGGTCGGCGCCGGGATCCTGGTCAACGTCCTCAACCCGCAGGTCCTCGTCCTCGGCGGCTACTTCGCCGCCCTCGGGCCCTGGTTCGCCGAGGCGCTCGAGGCGGGCCTCCAGCAGGAGGTCTTCGCCCCCGGCAGCGGCGGCTGCCGGGTCGAGATGTCGACGCTCGGCTTCTCCGCCGCGGTCCGCGGCGGCGCGCTGCAGGCGCTCTCCGTCGTCTTCGACGACCCCACCCGGGCCGGCCTCGCCCCGCCGGCCCGCACCACCGACGACCTCGCGACCGGAGCCACCCGATGACCGAGCAGCCCCGCCCCGCCCCCCTGCTGGAGATGCGCGGCATCACCAAGACGTTCCCCGGCGTGCGCGCCCTGGGCGGGGTCGACCTCGAGGTGCGCGCCGGCGAGGTGCACTGCCTGCTCGGCCAGAACGGCGCCGGCAAGTCGACCCTGATCAAGATCCTCTCGGCCTCCTACCAGCCCGACGAGGGGGAGATCCTGTGGGAGGGCGAGCCGGTCGCGCTGTCGACCCCCGTGGCCGCCATGCGGCGCGGCATCTCCACGATCTACCAGGAGCTCGACCTGGTCGCCGGTCTCACCGTGACCGAGAACATCTTCCTGGGCCACGAGCTCTCGGTGGGCGGCTTCACGCGGGCCATCGCCGCCGACCGCCGCGCCCGTGCCCTCCTCGAGCGGCTCGGCCACGCCGAGATCGACCCGCAGTGCCAGGTCGGCGAGCTGTCGCCCGCGGCGCAGCAGGTGGTCAGCATGGCCCGCGCCCTGTCCCACGACACGCGGCTGCTCATCCTCGACGAGCCGTCGGCCGTGCTGGACCAGGAGGAGGTCCGCAACCTCTTCCGGGTCGTGCGCGACCTGACCGCCGAGGGCGTGGCCATCGTCTACATCTCCCACCGGCTCGAGGAGATCCGCAAGATCGGCGACCGCATCACCGTGCTCAAGGACGGCGTCACGGTCGGGCGCAACCTCGCCGTCGACGCCACCCCCACCCCCGACCTCATCCGCCTGATGACCGGCCGCTCGATCGAGTACGTCTTCCCGGCGCGCTCGGGCGCCGCCCGCCGCGAGGGCGAGCCGGTCCTGCAGGTGCGCGGCCTGGCCTGCCCCGGCATCTTCTCCGGGGTCGACCTCGACGTCCACGGCGGCGAGATCGTCGGGCTCGCGGGCCTGGTCGGTGCCGGGCGCTCCGAGATCGTCGAGACCGTGTACGGCGCCCGCCGGGCCTCGGCCGGGACCGTCACCGTCGACGGACGCCGGCTGCGCCGCGGCTCGGTCGCCGCGGCCGTCGGCGCGGGGGTCGGGCTGTGCCCCGAGGAGCGCAAGAGCCAGGGCCTGCTGCTCGACCAGTCGCTCTACCGCAACATCACGATCTCCAGCCTGGCCCGCTTCGCCCGCGGCGGCTTCCTCGACAGCGGCTCCGAGCGGCGCCGCTCCGAGGAGCTCTGCGCCTCGCTCGACGTGCGTCCCACCGGCGTCGAGCGGGTGGCGCGCACCCTCTCGGGCGGCAACCAGCAGAAGATCGTGCTGGCCCGCTGGCTGCTGCGGGAGTGCCGGGTGCTGATCCTCGACGAGCCCACCCGCGGCGTCGACGTGGGCGCCCGCGCGGAGATCTACAGCCTGATCCGCGGCCTCGCCGACTCCGGTGTGGCCGTCCTGGTGGTCTCGAGCGAGGTCGAGGAGGTGCTCGGTCTCTCCGACCGGGTGCTCGTCGTCCGCGAGGGCACCGTCGTCCACGAGGGCCCGGCCGAGGACATCGACGAGTCCCGCGTCCTAGACCTCGTCATGGAAGGAAACGTCGCATGAGCCACCAGGAGCCCGTGAGCACCACGGCCGCCCCCGGCACCCCGGGCGCGCTGCCGCCGGGGGACCGCGCGGAGGGCACCCGCGGCGGGCCCCGCGCGCCCGGCCGGGGTGGGGGCGCCCAGCGCCTGCGCACCGGGATGGGCCGCAACCTGGGCCTGGTCCTGGCCCTCGCCCTGCTGTGCGCGGCCGGGGTCCTCACCGCCGGCGACCGCTTCGCCGACGTCGACAACGTGCTGACCATCCTGCGCCTGGCGGCCGTGATCGGGGTGGTCAGCGTCGGGATGACCTTCGTGATCACCGGCGGCGGCATCGACCTCTCCGTCGGCGCGATCCTCGCCCTGTGCTCGGTCTGGTCGACCACCCTGGCGACCCAGGCGCTGGCCAACGACGTGCACTGGATCGTCATCGTCTTCACCGCGGTCGCGGTCGGGGCCGGGTGCGGCCTGGTCAACGGGGTGCTCATCGCCTACGGCAAGGTCGTGCCGTTCATCGCCACCCTGGCCATGCTGGCCAGCGCCCGCGGCCTGGCCGAGATCATCTCCAACCGCCGCACCCAGATCGTGCAGGTCCCGGAGTTCCGGGACTTCTTCGGCGCCGACGTGCTCGGCGTGCCGGTGCTGGTCCTGCTCTTCCTGGTCGTGGCCGCGCTCGGCTGGGTGCTGCTGAACAAGACCACCTTCGGCCGGCGCACGCTGGCCGTCGGCGGCAACCCCGAGGCGGCCCGGCTGGCGGGCATCCGGGTGCAGCGCCACACCGTGATGCTCTACGTGCTCGTCGGCGTGTGCTGCGGCATCGCCGCGGTGATGCTGGTCTCGCGCACCACGACCGGCAGCTCCACGCACGGCACCCTCTACGAGCTCGACGCCATCGCGGCGGTCGTCATCGGCGGCACCCTGCTCTCGGGCGGGCGCGGCACCATCGTCGGCACCGTCCTGGGCGTGCTCATCTTCACCACGCTGTCGAACGTCTTCACCCTCAACAACCTCTCGATCTCGGCCCAGTCCGTCGTGAAGGGCCTGATCATCGTCGTCGCCGTGCTGCTCCAGCAGCGCCTGGCCGAACGCAGTCGCACCTAGCGCTGCGCCCGCCCCTCCCGTCCCGTCCTTCTCGGGCACCACCACACACCCGTGACACACCACGTCCCAAGGAGCTCGTCATGTCGCACCGTCCCGTCCTGCGCCGCACCCAGATCGGCCTGGCCGCCGCCGCCACCTCGCTGCTCGCGCTCACCGCGTGCACCAGCAACACCACCGAGTCCAGCGAGGCCGCCACCGGCGGCACCTCGCAGGCCGAGGCGGGCTCCAACGACGAGGCCGGCGAGACCGTGGTCATCGGGTTCTCCGCCCCCGCCGCCGACCACGGCTGGATGGCCGCCATCACCGACGCCGCCAAGAGCACCGCCGACGGGTACGACGACGTCGAGCTCAAGGTCGCCGAGGGCACCAATGACGTCAACCTCCAGATCAGCCAGGTCGAGACCTTCATCAACGAGGGCGTCGACGCCATCGTGCTGCTGCCCTTCGACGGCGCGGCGATGACCCCGGTGGCGCTCAAGGCGATGGCGGCCGGCATCCCGGTCATCAACGTCGACCGCGAGTTCAACGACCCCAACGCCGCGCGCGTGACCGTGCTCGGCGACAACTACGGCATGGGCGTCTCGGCCGGGCAGTACATCTGCGAGCAGGTCGGCGACGACGCCGACGCCGTGGTCGCCGAGATCGCCGGCATCGACTCGCTGCCGCTGACCCAGGACCGCAGCCAGGGCTTCGAGGACGCGCTCGCCGAGTGCGGCCAGGACGTCGACAACCGGGTCGCCGCCGACTTCACCGTCGAGGGCGGCGAGAAGGCCGCCGCGAACCTCCTGCAGGCCGCGCCCCGCATCGACGCGGTGTGGAACCACGACGACGACCAGGGCGTCGGTGTCCTGGCCGCCATCGAGAACGCCGGGCGCGACGAGTTCATCATGGTCGGCGGCGCCGGCTCGGCCAACGCGATGCGCTCGATCCAGGCCGACGACGGGGTGCTCAAGGCCACCGTCATCTACCCCTCCACCCAGGGCGCCGACGGCATCAAGCTGGCCCGCCTGCTGGTGCAGGACAAGGCCATGAGCGACACCGTCGAGGTCGAGGTGCCCCGCATGCTGCAGCTCTTCGCGCCGGTCGTGACCCAGGAGAACGTCGACGAGTTCCTCGGCTCGGCCTTCGAGTCCTGAGCCGCCGGCCCGGTCACCGCTCCACGCACACCTGAGGAGATCGCATGAGTGCCACGCAGGACACCCTCTCGGTCGGGATGGTGGGCTACGCCTTCATGGGTGCCGCCCACTCCCAGGCCTGGCGCAACGCGCCACGGTTCTTCGACCTGCCGCTGAGGCCGCTGATGACGGCGGTGGCCGGGCGCGACGCGACGCGGGTCGCCCGGGCCGCCGAGGTGCTCGGCTGGGCGGGCACCGCCGGGTCCTACCAGGAGCTGGTCGAGCGCGACGACATCGACCTGGTCGACATCTGCACCCCGGGCGACACCCACGCCGAGATCGCCATCGCGGCCCTCGAGGCGGGCAAGCACGTGCTGTGCGAGAAGCCCCTGGCCAACACCGTCGAGGAGGCCGTCGCGATGGCCGAGGCGGCCGAGCGGGCGGCCGCCTCGGGGGTGCGCGCCATGGTCGGGTTCACCTACCGGCGGGTGCCGGCCATCGCCCTGGCCCGGCGCCTGGTGGCCGAGGGCCGGATCGGCACCGTGCGCCACGTGCGCGCGCAGTACCTCCAGGACTGGATCTCCGACCCCGAGGCGCCGCTGTCGTGGCGGCTGCAGAAGGAGCGCGCCGGGTCGGGGGCGCTGGGCGACATCGGCGCGCACATCGTCGACCTGGCCCAGTTCATCACCGGCGACCGGATCGGCGAGGTGTCCGGGCACCTGGAGACCTTCGTCAAGGAGCGGCCCCTCGCCGCCGAGCACGCCGGGCTGTCCGGGACCGCCTCGAGCGGGCGCGGGGCGGTGACCGTCGACGACGCCGCCATGTTCCTGGCCCGCTTCGCGAGCGGGGCCCTGGGCGTCTTCGAGGCGACCCGCTTCGCCCAGGGCCGCAAGAACGCGATCCGCCTCGAGGTCAACGGCTCGCGCGGCAGCCTCGCCTTCGACTTCGAGGACATGAACCTCCTGCACTTCCACGACGCCGACGAGGACCCGGCCACCGCCGGCTTCCGCCGCATCGTCGTCACCGAGCCCGAGCACCCCTACCTGGCCGCCTGGTGGCCGCCCGGGCACCTCATCGGCTACGAGCACGGCTTCGCCCACCAGGTCGTCGACCTGGTGGGCGCCATCCACGCCGGTGAGGACCCCACCCCGACGTTCGCCGACGGTCTCCAGGTCCAGCGGGTCCTGGGCGCCGTCGAGCAGAGCTCCCACAAGCGCACCTGGCAGGAGATCCCAGCATGAGCGACTACACCCCCACCCCCGACGACAAGTTCTCCTTCGGCCTGTGGACCGTGGGCTGGGAGGGCGTCGACGTGTTCGGCCCCGCCAGCCGGGCCCCCATCGACCCGGTGGCCGCCACCGAGCGGCTCGCCGAGATCGGCGCCGCGGGCGTCACCTTCCACGACGACGACCTGGTGCCCGACGACGGGACCCGCGAGGCCGTCCTCGAGCGCTTCTCCAAGGCGGTCGCGGCCTCGGGGCTCACCGTCGAGATGGTCACCACCAACCTCTTCGGCCACCCGGTCTTCAAGGAGGGCGGGCTGACCGCCAACAACCGCGACGTACGCCGCTACGCGCTGGCCAAGGTGCTGCGCAACGTCGACCTCGCGGCCTCCCTGGGCGCCCAGACCTTCGTGCTGTGGGGCGGTCGCGAGGGCGCCGAGCACGGCGGCTCCAAGAACGTGCAGGCCGCGCTCGACCGGTACGCCGAGTCGCTCAACGTGGTGTGCCGCTACGTCCGTGAGCAGGGCTACGACATGCGGCTGGCCCTCGAGCCCAAGCCCAACGAGCCCCGCGGCGACATCCTGCTGCCGACCATCGGGCACGCGCTGGCGCTGATCGGCGAGCTCGAGCACCCCGAGATGGTCGGGCTCAACCCCGAGGTCGGCCACGAGGAGATGGCGGGGCTCAACTTCGCCCACGGCATCACCCAGGCGCTGTGGCACGACAAGCTCTTCCACGTCGACCTCAACGGCCAGCACGGGCCCCGCTTCGACCAGGACCTGCGCTTCGGCGCCGGCAACCTGCGCGGCGCCTTCTGGACCGTCGACGCGCTGCTCGGCGGCTCCGCCGGTCGGGCCTACGACGGCTACGTGCACTTCGACTTCAAGCCGCCGCGGGTCGAGGCCGAGGACGGGGTCTGGGAGTCGGCGCGCGGCTGCATGCGCAACTACCTGATCCTGCGCGACAAGGTCCGGGCCTTCCGCGCCGACCCGGCCGTGGTCGAGGCGCTCGCCGCCGCGGGCGTCGAGGAGCTGAGCACCCCCACCCTCGCCGAGGGTGAGCCGCTCGCCTCGGTGCGCGAGGCGTCGTACGACATCGAGGCCCTGGGCCGGCGCAGCGTGGCCATGGAGGCCCTCGACCAGCTCGCCCTCGACCACCTGCTCGGCGTCCGCTGAGCAGCTGCACCGACCCCACGACATCTGGAGGACCGATGGCACGACCGATCACCCTGTTCACCGGCCAGTGGGCCGACCTGCCGCTGGAGGAGGTGGCCCGGCTCGCCTCGGGCTGGGGCTACGACGGCCTCGAGCTGGCGTGCTGGGGCGACCACTTCGACCCCTGGGCGGCCGTGGAGGACGACGACTACGTCCCGGCCAAGAAGGCCCTGCTGGAGAAGTACGACCTCCAGGTCTTCACGATCAGCAACCACCTCAAGGGCCAGGCCGTCTGCGACGACCCGATCGACGCCCGCCACCAGGCGATCCTGCCCGAGCGGATCTGGGGCGACGGCGACGCCGAGGGGGTGCGCCAGCGCGCGGCCGAGGAGATGAAGATGACCGCCCGGGCCGCGCGGAAGCTCGGCGTCGACACGGTCGTCGGCTTCACCGGGTCCTCGATCTGGAAGTACGTCGCGATGTTCCCGCCGGCCACCCAGGACATGGTCGACGCGGGCTACGAGGACTTCGCGCGCCGCTGGAACCCGATCCTCGACGTCTTCGACGCCGAGGGGGTGCGGTTCGCGCACGAGGTGCACCCCAGCGAGATCGCCTACGACTACTGGACCACCGTGCGCGCGCTCGAGGCGATCGGCCACCGCGAGGCGTTCGGCCTCAACTGGGACCCCAGCCACTTCGTGTGGCAGGACCTCGACCCGGTGGGCTTCCTGTGGGACTTCAAGGACCGGATCTACCACGTCGACTGCAAGGACGCGAAGCGCCAGACCGGCAACGGGCGCAACGGCCGGCTCGGCTCGCACCTGGCCTGGGCCGACCCGCGCCGCGGCTGGGACTTCGTCTCGACCGGCCACGGCGACGTGCCGTGGGAGCAGTGCTTCCGGATGCTCAACTCGATCGGGTACGACGGCCCGATCTCGGTGGAGTGGGAGGACGCCGGGATGGACCGGCTGGTGGGGGCGCCCGAGGCGCTCGAGCTCGTGCGCCGGCTGGCGTTCGACGCCCCCGACGCGGCCTTCGACGCCGCGTTCAGCACCAGCGACTGACCGAGGTCACCGACCGAGGTCACCGGGGCCCGCGCGGGCCCCGGTGGCCGGTCACGGCGTCGTGGCGCCGCTCGCCGGGTCGATGAGGATCTTCGCGTGCTCCTCGGGCTCGGCGAGGGCCTTGAACGCGGTGGCCACGCCGTCGAGCCCGACGGTGCCGGTCACCAGCGGGGAGGCGTCGACCTCGCCCTCGGCCAGCTGGTGCAGCGCGTCGCGCAGCTCGAGCGGGGTGTAGGCGAGCACGAAGCGCAGGTCGATCTCCTTGTTGACCGCCATCGTGGGGCGCAGCCGGTCCTCGCCCATGCACACCCCGACGACCACCACCCGGGTCCCGATCGGCGCCGCACTGACGACGCCCTCGATCATCCCCGGCACGCCCACGCACTCGAAGACCACCGGCCCGGTGATGTCGGCCGCGCCCAGCGCGTCGGCCGCGCGGTAGAGGTGCACCCAGCCCGGCAGGCGGCGCAGCCGCTGCATCGAGTCGACGGCGTGGTCGAGCACCTGCGGCGCCGAGCGCATCCACCCGGCCCCGGCCGCGGCGTCGTACGGCGACTCCTCGGCGGGGTCGACCACTGTGTCGGCCCCGCAGGCCAGGGCCAGGGCACGGCGGGCCGCGGAGTAGTCGGAGGCCACGACCCGGCGCACCCCGCGGGCCTTGAGCTGCAGGACCACCGCGAGGCCGACCGGGCCGCAGCCCAGCACGACCGCCACGTCCTTGCGGCCCACGTCGCTGCGGTTGACCGCGTGCAGCGCGACCGCCATCGGCTCGGTGAGCACGGCGGTCTCGGCGGGCAGCCCGTTGGGCACCTTGAAGCTGAGCGCGCCCTCGACCAGCACCCGCTCGGCGTACCCGCCCGGGGCGCGCGGCGAGAGCCCCGTGGGGTGGACCCCGGCGGCGTCGCGCAGCAGCGGGAACGGCACCACGAGGTCGCCCTCGCGCAGCCCCCGCCCCGCCCCGCGACCGCGCTCGAGGACCTCGCCGACGATCTCGTGGCCCGGCACCACGTGGTTGTCGCCGCGGATCGAGTGCTCGTAGCCCAGCTCGTCCATCACCTCGGCCAGCGCGTCGCCGTGGTCCTTGGCGTGCAGGTCGGAGCCGCAGATGCCGCAGCGGCGCACCGCCAGCACCAGCTGCCCGCGACCCGGGCGCGGGTCGGGCAGGTCGACGACCTCGAGGTGGCCACCGGAGCAGTCGACCGCCCTCACCGCGGCGCCGCCGCGCCGCGCTCGTACGTCGGTCGGCCGGGCGCGCTGGGAGTCATGGGCCGCAGTATGCCGCTCCACCCCGCCCGCGCCCGGCGTACCCGGGCCCGGGTCGTGGTCCGGCTCGTGGTCCGGGTCGTGGTCCGGGTCGTGTGCCTGAGGACGCGCTCGGGCGCGGTCAGGGGCCACGACCCAGGCCACGACCCAGGCCACGACCCGGGGGCGGCGCGTCAGGCCGCGAGCACCGGCTCCGGTACGGCGACCTGCTCGGCGCGTGCGACCAGGGCCGGGGTGCGCACGCTGACCGCGCAGAGCACGCTGATCGAGGAGGCGACGCACACGACGCCGAAGACGAGGCCGCCGACGAGGAGCCCCGGGAGGGACTCGCCGAACCACACCAGCCCCTGCGCCAGCAGCAGCCACCAGCTCAGCGGCGAGATGCCCGAGAGCGACGGCGCGCGCCAGACCCCGACCGCCTGCGGCACGAAGACCAGCAGCGAGCCCAGGCCGAGCAGGCCGCCCAGGAGCGCGGGCGCGAGGGCGACGACGGCGAGCAGCACGACGGCCCAGACACCTGGCACCACGCAGGCGCGGGTCCAGGCCAGGCCGCGCACGGCCAGCCCGGTGACCACGACCCACACCAGCCCGGCCAGCACGTTGCCGACCAGGAGCCCGGTGGCGTCGGTGCCGGCGAGGTAGTAGGTCCAGGCGGTGTAGTTGACCAGGCCCGCGAGCAGGGCCGGCAGCGAGAGCCCGGTCGGGTCGCCGGTGCGGGCGAGACGGGCGAGCTGGGGCAGGAGCGGGACGACGCCGATGGCGACGACGCCGACGGCGTAGACGGTGTCGAACGAGACGGTGTCGAGCGAGACGGGCACGGAGGACCTCGGGGCGGGCGGGCGCGCACGCGCACGCACGGCGCCGGCCGCCGGCGACCCCCGCTCCCTGCGCGGGCGCAGGCGGGCAGGACGACGACCGGTCGGTCGGAGGACGAGCAGGACGCGGGACGGGCGGACGGGACGGGACGTGGGTGGCGCCGCGGTCGGGCCGGGTGCGCGGAGCGCCCCTGACCGACCCCCAGGTGACGTCGTACTCGCCGGCCGCGTGGGCCTCGTCGTTCTGTCGGGCTGGTGGTGCTGGTGCCGGGAGAAGCGTACGACCCCGCGACCCGGCCCCGACGTCATTTCTCCTGGGAGGTGCGCCGTCGGGGTGTGGGGTGCCTCACGTCCCCCGGGTCGTGGCGGCGGGACCCTTCTCGCCAGGTGGGTCAGACATGGGAACGGTCGATGCTGGGTACGATGCCGGAGGCGGCACCCGTCGCCCGGGGCGCACGAGGGGGTGGCCGCCCGGTGTCAGCAGTGTTGAGCGAGGAGCGGGTGCTGCCCGCGGAGCCCCGCAGCGCCCTGGAGGCGCGGCGCCTGGTGCGCCGCCTGCTCGAGCAGGCCGGGGCGGAGCGCTTCGCCGAGGCCACCGAGCTCGCCGTCTCCGAGCTGGTCACCAACGCCGTGGTGCACGCCGGCGGCGAGGTGCGGCTGCGGGTGCGCTGCGACCCCCAGGCGGTGCGCGTCGAGGTCGACGACACCAGCTCGCACCGACCCGTGCCGCGGCACTGGACCACCACCTCCGGCACCGGGCGCGGCCTGCACCTGCTCACCGACTGCGTCGACGTCTGGGACGTCGACATGCGACCCGGGGCGGGCAAGACGGTCTGGTTCGAGATCGGCGGCAGCCACACCCGCGACCCGCACGACAGCGCCGCCACCGCCGACAGCGCGACCGGGGTCGTCGAGGTCGAGCTGCGCGGGGTGCCGCTGCTGATGCACCACGCCTGGCAGGAGCACGCCGCCGGGCTGCTGCGTGAGCACCTGCTGCTGCGCCTCGACGAGGACCTGGCCGCGCTCGACGAGCACGCCGCCGCCAGCGACGCCCTCAACCTGCTGCACGAGCAGCTGCCCGTGCCGCCGCTGCACGACGACGGCGAGGCGATCATGGCCGACGCCGTGGAGCCGGCGGTCTCGGCCGAGCGCCTGGTGCTGCGGGTGCCGGCCGCCTCGGTGGCGCACTTCGAGGTGCTCTCCGAGGCCCTCGCCTCGGCCCTGGAGCACGCCCGCGAGGGTCGCCTCCTGGCGCCGCCCACCCAGCCCGAGATCGAGCTGATGCGCGTCTGGCTCTGCGGCGAGGTCCTCGGCCAGGCCGAGGGCGCCGCCCCCACCGCCTGGCGCAGCACCGGGCTCGACGTCGGCCGCCCCGCGACCCCTCGCCTGGTCGACTCCGCGGCGGTCGCCGCGATCGTCGACGCCGAGCCGGTCATCGTCACCGACGAGCGCCACGACATCGTCGGGGTCAGCCCGGCCGTCGCCGCGTTCCTGGGGTACGACGACGCCGCGGCGCTGGTGGGCCGGCGCGTGCTGGCGGTGGTCCCGGCCCGCTTCCACCAGGCCCACGTGGCCGGCACCACCATGCACGCCTCCCACGGACGCGACGTGCTGCTCGACCGGGTGGTGCGGGTGCCGATGGTGCGCGCCGACGGCAGCGAGGTGGAGGCGGCCTTCGAGGTCACCGTGCACCGCCTCGACGCCGACGACCGGGTCTTCGTCGCGCGCTTCCTGCTCGACTGACCGGCCCGCCCCACGAGCCGTGCCGGCGCTCAGTCCGTGAGCCAGGCCGCCAGCTCGTCGACCAGGTCGCGCTGCTCGGGCAGCCCCGGGAAGAGCGCCCAGTCGTGCGGCAGCCCCTCGCGCACCCGCAGCTCGAGGTCGGTGCCCTCGACCTGCGCCGCCCGCTCGGCCAGCCGCTCGCACTGCGGCCAGAACAGCTCGCGGGTGCCGACCAGGGCCAGCACCCGGCCCAGGCCGGAGAGGTCGGCCAGCCCGGGGGAGACCCGCGGGTCGTCGAGACCGTGCGGCCCGGCGTACAGGCGCGCGGCGCCGTGCAGCGCCCGCCTGCTCAGCAGCGGGTCGCACCGGTCGGCGGCCACGGTGCCGGCGTCGGCCATCACCGCGTCGACCCACGGCGAGAGCAGCACGCTGGCACGCGGCATCGCGGCCCCCTCGTCGCGCAGCTGCTGCAGCAGCGCCAGCGACAGGCCGCCGCCGGCGGAGTCGCCCATCAGCACCGGTGCGGGCCGCCCGGCGCGGGCGGCGGCGGCCAGCGCCTGCTCCCACGACTCGCGCACCATCGGCAGGGTCTCGTCGACGGTGTGCTCGGGGGCCAGCGGGTAGTCGACCAGCGAGACGGCGTACCCGCGCCCGAGCAGCCGCCCGAGGAAGGGCCAGTGCTGGGCCTGGAGCGTGTAGGCGCCCCCGTGCAGGAAGAAGACGTGGTCGCGGGCGCCCGCCGGGGTCACCGTGGCGACCCGGCCCGCGGCGACGTCGGTGACGACCACGTCGTGCTGGGCGGCCAGGGACCTCGGGACCAGCGCGGTGCGCAGCCGGGGCGGGTGGGTGAAGACGTGGGTCACCACGGCGTCCGGGAGCAGCCCGAAGGCCCGCACCGCCAGGCGCGCCTGCCAGGAGGGCGTGCCGGTCGGGGCCCAGCCGGGGCCGGGGGCGGGGGCGGTCGGCTCAGCCAACGAAGTCCCACCCCGCGGCGAGGTACTCGATGAAGTCGGCGCCCAGCCGCTCGGTGCGCAGGTGCTCGCGGCTCACCGGGGTGCTGGTCATCGTGAACTCGGGGTCCTCCAGCGCGCGCCGCGCGAAGTCGTGGTGCAGGATGCCGGCGGTGCCGACGGTGACGAAGTCGGCACCCCGCTCGAGGCACCACTGCGCGTCGGAGGTCGACACGATGCCGCCCGCCACCCCGAGCCGGGTGGTGCCGCGCTCGAGTGCGGTGAACTGGTCGATCAGCAGGCCGTCGTACGCCGTCTCGAAGGGCTCCTTGCGCACGTCCCACAGCGACATGTCGAGGTGGTCGAGCGCGCCGGAGAGCATCAGCTGCTGGGCCAGCGCGGTCGACTCGGCGACCGCGATGCCGCTGCGCTCGGGGGTCAGGCGCATCCCGACCTGGAAGTCGGGGCCGGTGGCGGCGCGGATGCCGTCGACGACCTCGTGGAAGACGCGGGCGCGGGCCTCGGGCGAGCCGCCGTAGGCGTCGGTGCGGTGGTTGGAGCGGGCGTCGAGGAACTGCGCGAGCAGGTAGGCGTGGGCGCCGTGCACCTGCACGCCGTCGAAGCCGGCGCGCTCGCAGCGCACCGCCGCGTCGACGAAGTCCTGGACCACCCGCTCGACCTCGGCGGTGGTCAGCGCCCGGGCGCCCTTCGACTCGTCGTCCCACGGGGCGACCGGCTGGTGGCCCGACAGCGCCTGCGAGGCGCGCATGCCGCCGTGCTGCAGCTGCACGCACGAGGTGGTGCCGGTGGCCCGCAGCGCGTCGGCGAGCCGGGTCAGCCCGGGCAGGAACCGGTCGTCCCAGACCGCGAGCTGGCCGTCCCAGCACTGCCCCTCGGGCGAGACGTGCGCCGCGCAGGTCATCACCATCGCGAAGCCGCCCTCGCCCCGCGCCACGAGCCAGTCGAGCTCGTCGTCGGAGAGGCTGCCGTCGGCGTGCGACTGCAGGTTGGTCAGCGGCGCCAGCGTGATGCGGTTGGCCCACGCGGGGCCGCGGTCGAGGGGCAGGGTCTCCTGGAGCGAGGTCACGCCCCCATCATCCACACCCCGCCCCCGCGCCCACCGCGACCCGGCCGGTTCGAACCGGCCGGGTCGCGCTCAGTCGTCGTGGATGCGCTGCAGGTTGCGCCCGCCGCGGGCGAAGGAGCGACGTACGGCGGGCGGGACGTCGGCGTCCGGCACCTCGCCCCAGGTGCAGGGCCGCACGTGCACCAGGTCGAGCGCCCTCGCCCCCGGGGAGTCGTCGTGGCGCCACGGGCCCTCGAGCCGGCCGCGCCACCAGCCGCCCCGGTCGTCGCGGGTCCAGGCGATCGTCCGGTCGGGTTCGGCGGCGAAGCGCCGCAGGCGGGCGGCGAAGCGCGGCCCGTGCTCCTCCTCGAGCAGCGCCAGCGCGTCGGCCAGGTCGTGGGGCGGGCGCGACAGGCGCCCGCCGATGCCGCACACGCCCTCGGCGAGCGCCCGCCGCACCGCCGCCGCGTGGTCGACGGTGTCGTCGCGGGAGCGCATCGGCGCCCGCAGGACGCTCGGCTGCTCGCCCATGCGCTCGTCCGGCTGCTCGACCGGCGGGGTCACACCGAGCCGAGGCGCCGGGCGCGCGGGCCGCCCGCCGCCAGCAGCTTGTGCGAGCCGTCGCACCAGGGCTTGAGGGAGGAGGCGCCGCAGCGGCACACGGCGGTGACCGGACGCGTCGAGACGTGCCGCTGGCCGTCCTCGTCCTCCACGACGACCTCGCCGCGCACCAGCATCGGCCCGTCCTCGCAGAGCAGGATCTCGGTGGGCTCGCTCATGCGACGTCCTCCGTGTCCTGGGGCTCCACGGCGGCCTCGCCGGCGCCGCGGCGCACGTGCTCGAGCAGCGCGGTGGCGGTCGCGGCCTCCGCCAGCAGGCACACCGCCGCCCCGAAGGCGACCTCGGCCTCGCTGCCGGGCACCTCGGCGACGTACGAGCCGACCAGGTCGCGCACGGCGACCTGCTCGTGCACCGCGTCGGCCGCCATGTGCTCGCGGTAGTAGGCGACCATCGGCTCGGGCACGCCGAGGCGCTCCATGCCGCGCACCACCCGGCGCGAGGGCACCGCGCTGGTGACCTCGAAGGCCGCGAGGTGGCCCAGCGCCGCCGGCACCAGGCGCCGGTGCAGCCCCAGCAGCGTCATCAGGTTGTTCTGCTCCAGCACCGCCGGCAGCGCGGTGTCGACGTGCGCGGCGTACGACGCGTCGAGGCCGCAGGCGACCATGCCCCGCGCCCACAGCGCGGCGTGCAGGTCGTCGGGCCGGCCGTTGCCGTACTCGTCGGCCGCGATCGTCATCAGGTGCGCCTTGGTGGTGTCGGGCAGCCGCGGCAGCGTCCACATCGCGGCGTCCTGCTCCTTGACGTGGTAGATCGAGCGCTGGCGCAGCACCTCGTCGAGCTGGTCGCGGTCGGCCTCGCGCTGCACGAATCGGGCCACCGACTCCGCCCCGGTGTCGGCCTCGCAGAGCGCGAAGAACGCGCGGGTCAGCTCACGCGGGTCGCCGCCGACCGGCAGCGCGGGCAGGTCGGCGGCCGTGACCCGCTCGCGCCAGCGCTGCTCGAGGCGTCGCTCGAGCCGGCCGCGCAGCGCCAGCAGGTCGGGTCGCCACTCGTGCTCGGGGCCGTCGGGGGGCTCGACGGCGTCGTCGAAGCCGTGGTGGTGCAGCTCGTAGAGCACCCACAGCGCCAGCTCCTCATCACCGGAGCCGGCGGGACCGGGCCGGGGCGCGTCGACCGCGTGCCCGTCCGGCAGCGGCGCCTCGCCGCGCAGGTCGGCGAGCAGCGCGGCGCTGAGGGGCCCGCGGGCCCGGGGGAGAGTCGGCATGTCCTGACCGTTCCCCGACCACCCGTGGTCCATGCACCCCCACAAGGGTGTTCGTGGGTGCCCTAGCGTGCGGTCCATGCCCGAGTCCACCGTCCAGCAGATGACCTTCGGCCCGCTCACCATCACCTACGACGACAGCGTGCTCGAGCCCCGCCCGTGGACCCGGGCGCAGTCGCTGTGGGCCCGCAAGCTGCTCGACGACGCCCCCGCCGGGCGGGTGCTGGAGCTGTGCGCGGGGGTGGGCCACATCGGCCTGCTGGCCGTGCACGGCACCGACCGGTCGATCGTCTGCGTCGACCTGTCGCCCCGGGCCTGCGAGCTGCTGGGCGCCAACGCCGCGGCCAACGCGATGGCCGGGCAGGTCGAGGTCGTGCACAGCGACCTGGCGCGGCTGCCGCTCGACGAGGAGCGCTTCGCGCTCGTGGTCGCCGACCCGCCGTGGGTGCCGACGGCCGACATCGGCCGCTACCCCGCGGACCCGGCGCTGGCCATCGACGGCGGCCCGCAGGGCCTCGACGTGGCCCGGGCCTGCGTGCGCGCCGCGGGTGCGTGCCTGGTTGCGGGGGGCACGCTGGTCCTGCAGGTCGGCACCCCCGAGCAGGCGGCGGCGCTGGCCCCCGACCTCGAGGCGGCCGGCCTGGCCACCGCGGAGGTGCGGGCGCTGGAGCGCGGGACGCTGGTGCGCGCCGACCGGCACTGACCCCTCAGCGGGGCCTCAGTGCTGCCTCAGCGGGGCGTCAGTGGGGGGGGTCAGCGGGGCCCGGCGGCCGGCTCGGGCACCACGGTGGAGTCGGCCTGCTCGCGCACCTGGTCGCACAGCCCGGCCAGGCGCAGCGCGTACTCGTCGGTGTCGAGGCGCCGCGCGGTCCAGGCCCGGTGCAGGTCGATGGCCTGCAGCCGCACCCGGGCCGAGAGGATCGGATCTCGCCGCTCGATCCGAGCGAGCTGCTGCATCAGGCTCATCCGCGTCTGGGTCACCTGTGCGTCGACGTGCGTGTCCATGTCCCACCTCCCGGGTGTCGTTGATCTGGTGCCTCCATCGTAGGTCGCACCCCCTCGCCGGGCCGACTCGGCGAGCACGCCTGTGGGTCCGGCCGGCCCGCGCGAAGCCTCGCCCCAGCGGGTGGTCGGAGGGCGTCCGGCACACGTCGTCCTTATGATCGGGACATGTCCAGCAGTCCCGTGCGCGTCGCGATCGTCAACGACTACGAGATCGTCGTCGCCGGCATCGCCGCCGTCCTCGAGCCCTTCTCCGACCGCCTCAGCGTCGTGGAGCTCGACAGCGGGGTGCCGGTGCTGGGCGACGTCGACGTGGTGCTCTACGACTCCTTCGGGCAGGTGCAGGGCGGCGACGTCGACGTGGCCCGGCTGATGGCCGGCGGCCGCGGGCGGCTGGTGATCTTCAGCTGGAACACCGAGCCCGAGCTGGTCGAGGCGTCGCTGGCCGGCGGCGCGGCCGGCTACATCGCCAAGGGCGTCTCCGCCAAGCAGCTGGTCGACCTCATCGAGGCCGTGCACCGGGGCGAGCGGGTGGTCCCCGACACGATGCAGTCGCCGGAGAGCGACGACTTCGGCCGCTGGCCCGGCAGCGAGCACGGGCTGAGCCCGCGCGAGGCCGAGGTCCTGGCGCTGATCTGCCAGGGGCTGAGCAACCAGGAGATCACCGAGCGGGCGTTCCTGGGGCTCAACACCGTCAAGACCTACATCCGCTCGCTCTACCGCAAGATCGGCGTCGACAGCCGCACCCGGGCCCTGCTGTGGGGGATCGACCACGGCTTCCGCCCCGACCACGTGCGCCGGCCCGGCCCGCACGCCTGAGCCCGGCGACGTACCGGCTGATGCAGTCCTCGGACCTCGCCGCCCGCCTGCGCGGCCGGCTGCGCAGGCTGCGCGACCCCGCGGTCCACACCGACCTGCTGCAGGTGGTCAAGGCGACCGTCGCGGCGGTCGTCGCGTGGATGGTGGCCGACCGGGTGCTCGACCTCGAGCAGGCCTTTCTGGCCCCGTGGGTGGCGCTGCTGACGGTCCACGCCACCGTCTACCGCTCGGTGCTGCGGGGCGGGCAGTCGGTGGCGGCGACGGTGCTGGGGGTGCTGCTGGCCTACGGGCTGGTCGAGACGATCGGCTACGGCGCGGTCTCCCTGGGCCTGGGCCTGTTCCTCGGCCTGCTCGCGGCCCGGTGGCGTCCGTTGCGGCTCGAGGGCGTGGCGGTGGCCACGACTGCGCTGTTCCTGCTCACCATGGGCGGGACCCGGCAGGAGTCCCTGCTGGTCGACCGGCTCGTCGACACCGCGATCGGCGTGGTCACCGGCGTCCTGGTCAACCTGCTGGTGGTCCCGCCGCTCGACGACCGCTCGGCCGAGCACCAGCTCGACCGCATCCACCGTCGGCTCGGTGAGCTGCTGCGCCGGATGTCGCGCGAGCTCGACGAGGGCGTCGACGACGACGGCGTGCGGGACTGGATCGAGGAGACGCGCGGCATCGACGACGAGGTGGACCGCGCGGAGTGGCTGCTGGAGTACTCCCAGGAGGCGCAGTGGTGGAACCCGCGCCGGCACCGCTCGCGCCGGGTCAGCGACACCGAGCGCGGTCGCGAGGTGCTGGTGCGGCTCGAGGAGGGCGTCGCCCAGGCCCGCGCCATCGCCCGCACCCTCGAGGAGTCGGTGGTGCAGGCCGAGGAGTGGGACCCCCGCTTCCGCGACCCGTTCCTGGCCCTGCTCGAGCGGGTGGGCAGCCGGGTCGCCGACCCCGACAGCGGGGTCGAGGGCCTGCGCGAGGAGGTCGACGACCTGGCCGCGCAGCTCTCCGCCGACGACCTGCCGGCGCTGCGCTGGCCGTTGTACGGCTCGCTGATCACGTCGCTGCGCCACGTCGTGACCATCGTCGACGACGTGGCGTCCACGCAGCCCTACGGCGAGGGCTGAGCGCGCCCACCGTCGTGGCGCTCAGCGCTCGAGGAGCGCCTTGAGCCGCGCGAGGTCCTTGGTGGTCGCGCGCCGCACCGCCAGCGCCATCGCCGGCGCGGCGACGCCGGCGAAGCCGCTGGGCCGGCCCCGGTTGGCCAGCGTCATCAGCGTGCCCTCGCCCGCGGAGGTGCTGTCGGCCGCCCACGTGTAGGTGGTCTCCATCGGGAACGGCCCGTCGGCGGTGCGCATCACCAGCCGCTCGCCGGGCACCAGCTCGACGACCTCGTAGGTGTAGGCCAGCCGCCGGCCCAGGAAGCCCGCCACGAAGTCCATCCGCGACCCGACCGCCAGCGGCGGCGGGGTGCGCCACTCGACGCTGCGGATGTTGGCGTACCACTGCGGGGCGTTGCCGGGGTCGCCGGCGTACGCCGCCACCTCCTGCGGCGGGCGGGCGATGCGGGTGCGCACCTCGACGTCGACGTCCATCGCCCCATCGTGGCGCACGGGCCGGCCCGGGCCCTCTTGTGACCGGGGCCACGGCGTGGTGCAATTAACAGACCGATCGGTCAGTAATCCCTGGTCGGTCGATCCTGCGAGGAGACCCGATGAGCACCAGCACCGACGAGCGCGCCGACGAGGCCCGGCTCGAGCAGCTGCTCGAGGAGCAGTTCGAGGCGGTGGTCGCGCGCCACGAGCGGATCGAGCCGCGCGACTGGATGCCCGAGGGCTACCGCCGCACCCTGGTGCGCCAGATCGCCCAGCACGCCCACTCCGAGATCATCGGCATGCAGCCCGAGGGCCGCTGGCTGACCCGCGCGCCCTCGCTGCGCCGCAAGGCGGTGCTGCTGGCCAAGGTGCAGGACGAGGCCGGCCACGGGCTCTACCTCTACTCGGCCTGCGAGACGCTGGGGGTCTCGCGGGCCGAGCTGACCGAGATGCTCATCGAGGGCCGCCAGAAGTACTCCTCGATCTTCAACTACCCGACGCTGTCCTACGCCGACGTCGGCACCATCGGCTGGCTGGTCGACGGAGCCGCCATCTGCAACCAGGTGCCGCTGTGCCGCACCTCCTACGGGCCCTACGGCCGCGCGATGATCCGGGTCTGCAAGGAGGAGTCCTTCCACCAGCGCCAGGGCTACGAGCTCCTGATGACGATGATGGCCGGCACCGACGAGCAGCGCGCGATGGTGCAGGAGTCCGTCGACCGGTTCTGGTGGCCGGCGCTGATGATGTTCGGCCCGCCCGACGACTCCTCGCCCAACACCGCCCGCTCGCTGGCGTGGGGGATCAAGCGCAACACCAACGACGAGCTGCGCCAGAAGTTCGTCGACATGACGGTGCCGCAGGCCGAGCGGCTCGGCGTCACCCTGCCCGACCCCGACCTGAGGTGGGACGAGGAGCGTGGTGCCCACGACTTCGGCCAGCCCGACTGGGACGAGCTGACCCGGGTGATCTCGGGCGCCGGCCCCTGCAACGCCGAGCGCATCGCCCACCGGCGCCGCGCCCACGAGGACGGCGCCTGGGTCAGGGAGGCGGCAAGCGCGTTCGCGCGGGCGACGAAGGAGCCCGGGCGAGACCGCGCGCAGGTCGAGCAAGCCTCGGGGTCGAGCCTGCGAGACCCCGAAGGGCGGGTCGAGACCCCGTGAGCGAGGAGACGACAGTGACCACCACGACCAGCAGGCCCCGGGCCGAGTGGCCCCTCTACGAGGTGTTCGTGCGCGGCAAGCGCGGCCTCAACCACGTGCACGTCGGCTCGCTGCACGCCGCCGACGACACGATGGCGCTGCACCACGCCCGCGACGTCTACACCCGCCGCAACGAGGGCGTGAGCATCTGGGTGGTGCGCGCCGACGCGATCACCGCCTCGAGCCCCGACGAGAAGGACCCGCTCTTCGCGCCCTCGGGCGACAAGGTCTACCGCCACCCCACCTTCTACGACGTCCCCGCCGACGTCCCCCACATGTGAGCGCCCCGATGAGCCACGACACCAGCGGCCACGAGTCGGTGTACGACGGCCTGGTCGAGGACCACGGCGACGTGTCGGGCCAGTGGGCCTTCGGCACCTCCTTCGAGGACCCGCTCGCGGGCGTCGACACCACGCTGCCCGAGGGGGTCGACGGCGCTGACCTGGCGGCGTACTGCCTGGGGCTGGGCGACGACGCGCTGGTGCTCTCGCACCGCCTCTCGCAGTGGTGCAGCCGCGCGCCCGACCTCGAGGACGACATCGCGGTCGCCAACATCGCCCTCGACCTGCTCGGCCAGGCCCGGCTGCTGCTGGCGCGGGCCGCGGCGGCCGACCCCGCGATGGTGCCGGCGCTGCCCGAGGGGTCGCCCGCTCCCGACGAGGACCGGCTGGCCTACTTCCGCGAGGCCGCCGACTTCCGCTGCACCCGTCTCGTCGAGCTCGAGCACGGCGACTTCGCCCACCTGGTGGTGCGGCTGCTGCTCTTCTCCACCGCCCGGCTCGCGCTGCTGCACCGGCTGGCCGCCAGCCGCGACCACGTGCTGGCCGCGATCGGCGCCAAGGGCGCCACCGAGGTGACCTACCACCGCGACTACGCCGCGCGCTGGGTCGTCACCCTGGCGCGCGGCACCGAGGAGTCGCGCCGCCGGCTGCTGGCGGCCCTGGAGCAGCTCGCCCCGTGGCACCCCGAGCAGCTCGAGGCCCACCCCGTCGCCACCCGACTCGCCGAGGCCGGCGTGGGCGTCGACCCGGCCGGGACCGCCGACGAGGTCGGCGCCGTGCTCGCCCAGGTGCTCGACGAGGCGCACGCCACCTGGCCCGAGGCCCCTGCCCGGGCGGGGGTGCGCGAACGGGCCGGGCGCGACGGCATGCACACCGAGGCGCTGGGCCTGCTGCTCGCCGAGATGCAGGTGGTCGCCCGGGCGCACCCGCTGGGGCGGTGGTGACCATGGGCGCCGGGCAGGTGCGGGAGCGGGCGCTGACCCGTGCCGACGCGGAGGCGGCCGCCGGCACCGTCACCGACCCCGAGATGCCGATGCTGACGCTGCTCGACCTCGGGGTGCTGCGCGAGGTCACGGTCCACGAGGGCCCCGACGGCAGCGAGGGCACCGCGGTCACCGTGGCGCTGACGCCGACGTACTCGGGCTGCCCGGCGATGGCCACGATGCGCGACGACCTGGTGCGCGCCCTGACCGGCGCGGGCTTCGACGAGGTGCGGGTGCAGGTGCGCCTGAGCCCGCCGTGGACCAGCGACTGGATCACCGAGCGCGGCCGCGCGGCCCTGCGCGAGCACCGCATCTCGCCTCCCGGCACGGCCGGGCCGCGCCCGGCGGGTCCGGTGCCGCTGCGGCTGACCGCGACCCGGCGGCTGCTCGCCTGCCCCCGGTGCGGGGCCGAGGACACCGAGCTCACCTCGGAGTACGGGCCCACCGCCTGCACCGCGATCTACCGCTGCACCGTGTGCCGCGAGCCGTTCGAGCACGTCAAGGAGATCTGAGATGAGCGCACCCGCGGTGGAGCGCCCGCGCAGCCGCACCTTCGAGGCGCTGCGCGTCGCGGCGGTCACCCCGCTGACCGACGATGCGGCGGCGATCACCTTCGAGGTGCCCGAGGAGCTGCGCGAGCGGCTGGCCTTCGACGCCGGCCAGTCCCTGACGGTGCGCCGGGTCGTCGACGGCGTCGAGCACCGCCGGTCCTACTCGATCTGCGCGCCCGTGGGGGCCGCGCCCCGCATCGGTGTGCGCGAGATCCCCGGCGGCGTCGTGTCGTCGTGGCTGGTGCGCGAGGTGCGCCCGGGCGACGAGGTCGAGGTGCAGCTCGCCCCGGGCGGGTTCCGCGCCACCCCCGACGTCGTCGCCGCGGGCGGGCGGCACCTGTGCGTGGCGGCCGGCTCGGGCATCACCCCGGTGCTCTCCATCGCCGCCAGCCTCCTCGAGCACCCCGACGCCCGGGTGACGCTGCTCTACGGCAACCGCACGACCGGCTCGGTGATGTTCGCCGAGGAGGTCGCCGACCTCAAGAACGCCCACGTCGACCGGTTCCAGGTGGTGCACGTGCTCAGCCGCGAGCCGCGCGACGTCGAGCTGCTCTCGGGCCGCCTCGACGCCGAGCGCCTGGAGCGCATCCTGACCACGCTCGCGCCGGTCGGTGCCCAGCACCGCCCCGACCACGCCTGGCTGTGCGGCCCGCACGCCATGGTCCAGGACGCCCGCGACGTCCTCGGACGCCTCGGCCTGGCGCCCGAGCAGGTGCACGCCGAGCTGTTCTTCGTCGACGAGCCGCCGCCCGAGCTGGTGCGCGAGGTGGCGGCGCCGAGCGGCGCGACCAGCGAGGCCACCGTGGTGCTCGACGGGCTCAGCTCGACCTCGACGGTCTCCCGCGACCGGCCGCTGCTCGACTCCGCCCAGGAGACCCGCTCGGACCTGCCGTTCGCCTGCCGCGGAGGGGTCTGCGGCACCTGCCGCGCGCTGGTGCGCGACGGGGAGGTCGAGATGGCGCGCAACTACGCGCTCGAGCCCGCCGAGGTCGAGGCCGGCTTCGTGCTGACCTGCCAGGCCCGACCGGTGACCGACGCGGTCACGGTCGACTTCGACGCCTGAGGTCGTCGGGGCGCGCCGCGTGCAGGCCGTCGAAGGCCAGGGTGGTCACCGCGCGGGCCAGGTCGGCGGCGTCGACGTCGCCGCGGGGTCGGTGCCACTCGACGAGCGAGTTGACCATGCCAAAGAGCAGCCGGCTGACCAGGAGCGGCTCGACGTCGTCGCGCAGCGAGCCCTCCTCGACCGCAGCACGCACCAGGTCGGCCAGGCGGGCGTCGATCCAGCGCCGGCGCTCCAGCGCCGCCAGCTCCACCGGGCTGTTCCCGCGCACCCGCAGCAGCAGCGTCACCTCCGGCTGGTGGGCCACGAGCACCTCGACGCTGCGCGCCACCAGCGCGCGCAGCCGCTCGTACGCCGACGTCTCGTCGTGCGCCGGCCCCGTCGCGGCCTCGACGGCGTCGGTGAGCTCGCCCAGCGCGGCGTCGAGCGCCATCCCGAGCAGGTGCTCCTTGCTCGGGACGTGGTGGTAGATCGCCGACTTCGTCAGCCCCAGCTCGCGCGCCAGGTCGCCCATGCTGGTCGCGTCGTAGCCCTGGGCGTTGAACAGCGCCACCGCCTCGCGCAGCACGTCGGCCTGGTCGTGGCCGGGGCGCCCGCGGCGGGCCGGGGCAGCGGGGTCGGCCATGGGAGCAGGATGCCACGTCCCGGGCGCGGTGCACCGGCTCCTGCGGGCCGTCCCGACTCACCTTTACGGGCGGGGAGGTGGCCAGGGGTGGGGTGGTCGGTGCGATCATCACGACGATGACCGCGCACAGCTCCCCCGAGACCCCGGCGACGACGTCGCTGGTGGTCGGTGGTCGCTACGAGCTGGTCGAGCTGATCGGCAGCGGCGCGATGGGCAGCGTGTACGCCGCGCAGGACCTCGTCGACGAGCGCCTGGTCGCGCTCAAGCGGCTGCACGCGCAGCGCGCCGACGACGACACCGCCCGCACCCGCTTCGAGGCCGAGGCGCGCACCCTGCGCCAGCTCTCCCACCCCGGCCTGCCCCAGGTCTACGACGTCGGGGAGGAGGACGACGGCGTCGCCGTGCAGCCCTACCTGGCGATGCGCCTGGTCACCGGCGACACGCTCTCCGACCTGGTCACCGAGCGGGGGCCGCTGCCGCCGCTGGAGGTCGCCGGGCTGGTCGCGAAGCTGGCCTCGGCCCTCAGCGCCGTGCACGCCGCCGGTGTCGTGCACCGCGACATCAAGCCCGCCAACATCGTCGTGGGCGAGACCGGGCAGCCGGTGCTCGTCGACTTCGGGATCGCCACCGGCGACGACGTCGAGCCGCTGACCAGCACCGGCGAGGTGCTCGGCACGATGGAGTACATCTCGCCCGAGCAGGTCTCGGGCCGGCGCGCGACCGCCGCCTCCGACGTCTACTCGCTCGGTGTCGTCGCCTACCAGTGCCTGACCGGGGTCAAGCCCTTCCAGCGCGAGTCGCCGGTCGCCTCGGCGCTGGCCCACCTCAACGACCCCGCGCCCGACCTGCCGCCCAGCGTCGACCGGCGCCTGGGCGAGGTCGTGCAGCGGATGCTGGCCAAGGAGCCGGAGGCGCGCCCGCTGGCCGCCGACGTCGCCCGCCTCCTCGAGCGCGTGCTCGCGCGCCGCCGGCGCCGCTGAGCCGACCCGCCGGCCGCGCTCAGCCTCCGGCCCGGACCCACCGCCCGTCCTGCCGGGCGACCAGGCCCTCGGCCTCGAACGCCTCCAGCCACCCGGTCATCGGCCACCAGCCCCACCGCCGGTGGAAGAGCGCGGCGTTGCGCAGCACGTCGTCGACGTGCTGGCGCGGCGGGTCCTGGGTCGGGTGGTGCTGGTGGAAGCCGCGTGCCGACCCGACCCAGCCGAGCGGGACGCCGCCGGCGACCGCGAGGCGCGCGAAGTCGGTGTCCTCGCCGCCGTAGCCGACGTAGTCCTCGCAGAAGCCGCCCACCCGCTCCCACGCCGGCGCCGAGGTGGCGAAGGACAGCGACCAGAACAGGTCGGGCGAGGCGTCGCGCAGCACCTCGCCTTGCGCGGGCGCCGGCCGCGCGGGGTGCGGGTCGTCGAGGGCGCCCAGCGCGCCGAGGTCGTAGCCGCCGGCCGGCGGCGGGGGCAGGTAGGTCACCGGCCCCGACCAGAGCGCGACCGGGTCGCAGCGCACCACGTCGGCGTACGCCGCCACGAGCCCGGGCCCGGCCAGCAGGTCGACGTCGAGCAGCACCAGCACGTCGGCGCCCAGGCGCACCGCCTCGGCGACGCCTCGGTTGCGCGCCCGCGCCAGCGGCAGGCCCTGTGGCTCGGCCGGCAGGTGCAGCACCCGGGTCTCGACGCCGCGCAGCGCGGCTACCGGCGGGTCGTCGTCCATGGCCACCACGACGCTCAGGTCGGGCAGCACGTCGCCGAGGGCCAGCGAGGCGCGCTGGCGGGCCAGGTGGTCGTGCCGGCCGTGCGCGATGGTGACGACCGCGGTGCCGCTCACGGGCACACCCCCGTCACCACGTCGGCGAACCTGCGCGCCGCCCCGCCGTCGCACCAGGCTGCCCAGGCGCCGCCGTCGAGGGCCCGGGCCTGCTCCAGCACGTCGGGCCAGCGGCCCGCGCCCAGCGCGGGCAGGACCACGGCGGGCCACCCGCCGCCACCGAGCGCGGCGCCGGTGCGCACCTGCTCGTCGTGCGGCCGGGCGGCCGGTACGACGACCGCCGGGCGCCGCATCGCCGCGACCTCCGCCAGCGCGTTCTGGCCGGCGTGGGTCAGCACCACGTCGGCGCGGCGCATCGCCTCGCGGGGGTCGGCGACCCAGGTGCCGCGCGTGCCGCCCAGCACCTGCCACTCCCACCCCGGCGACGCGGCGACGGCGCGGTCGAGCTCGTCGTCGGTCCAGGCGTCGCCGCCGCTGCCGCCGAGCACCAGCACGCGCGGTGGCCCGGGGTGCCGCTCGGCCACCCGGGCCGGCTCCACCGGGAAGCGGGACAGCCCGCCCAGCGCCTGCACCCGCGCACCCACCTCGGGGGCGACGTCGAGCACCGAGCGGGTCTCGCCGGCGGGCCACAGCCCCACCAGGGCGTCGGCGACGTCGTGCCCGAGCCGGTGCGCCGCGTCGTCGCGCACCCCGGGCAGCACCACACCGACCACCGGCACCCCGTGCAGGCGCACCAGCAGCGCCACCTCGACCGACACGTCCACCACGACCGCGGCGGGCCGGGCGGTGTCGAGCCAGGCGGCGATGCGGGCGTGCCGAGCGCGCAGGCCGGCGTGGCCGCGGGGCACCCAGTGCAGCCGGCCGCCGGCGTCCGGGGCCCGTGCCGCCGGGTCGTCGAGCCCCGGCTCGGCGCCGTCGTCGCGGGGCAGGTCGACCCACTCCCCGGGCCAGTCCGCCGGGCGGGGCAGCGAGGAGAGGCCCGTGGTGACGACACCGCGGCTCGCCAGCTCGCGGGCCAGGGCGCCGGCGCGGTGCAGGTGGCCGCTGCCGTGGTGGTGCACGTAGCAGCCGACGACGGCGGGGCCGCTGGCGCTGCTCATGCGGCGGGCCGCCCGGCGCGGGCCAGCGACCGGTAGATCGCCTCGTACTCGTCGACCATGCGCTCCAGCGAGCACTCGCGCACCGCGGTGGCGCGCACGGCGCCGCGGGGCAGGGTCGCCGCGCGCAGCACCGCCGCCGCCAGCGCGTCGACGTCGTCGGCGGGCACCACCACGCCGGCCCCCGGCGAGACGACCTCGGCGATCGCGCCGCGGTCGTAGGCCGCGACCGGGGTGCCGCACGACATGGCCTCCGCGGCGACCAGCCCGTAGGGCTCCTCCCAGCGGGGGGTGACCAGCGCGACCGACGCCTCGCCGACCACGGTGACCAGGTCGTCGTGGGCGAGGTGCCCCAGGTGCTCGACGTCGCCGCCGAGCAGCGGGCGCAGGCACGTCTCGTAGTAGTCGCGGTCGCTGACCGGGCCGACCAGCCGCAGCGGCACCCCCGCGCGTCGGCAGGCCAGCACCGCGTCGTGCGGGGCCTTCTCGGCGGTGATCCGGCCCGACCAGACCGCCGGGCCGCCCCCCGGGCCGGGGCGCCACCGGTCGGTGTCGACGCCGTTGCGCACCACCGAGGCGCGCACCCGCGGCGCCCACATCCGGCGGCACGTCTCGGAGACGGCCACCGCGGACGTCTCGGAGCTGAGCTGGAACGCCGACTCCAGCCACGGCAGGGGCGGGGTGTGCAGGGTCGTGACCACCGGCACCGGCAGGGTCCGGGCCATCGCGACCGGCAGGTGGTGCAGCGAGTTGTTGTGCACCACGTCGACGCTCGCCCCGCGCGGCCCGGCCAGGTCGAGCATCAGCGCGAGGTAGGCGTGGTGCTCGGCGATCCAGCGCGCGGGCGGGGCGTTGACGTCGGCGCAGGCCGCGTCGCTGGGCCAGAACGGGTCGACGTCCAGCTCGACGGCGCCCAGCGCGGGGTCGGAGCCCGGGGCGGCGTACAGCGAGACCTGGTGGCCGCGGCGGCGCAGCTCGCGGGCCAGGTAGTGGGTCTGCGACTCCAGGCCGCCGGCGAACGGCTCACGGATGGGGTGCTGGGACGAGGCGACCAGGCACACGCGCAGCGGGGTCACCGACCGACCGCCCGCAGCACCTCGGCGTACACCCGCTCGTGCGCGGCCGCGACCTGCCGGCGCTGGGCGCGGCGCTCGTCGATGCCGGCGCCCCACCGGGGCCGCTCGGCGTGGGCGCGGCGCACCGCCGCGTCCAGCGAGCCGAGGTCGATGTGGTCCTCGTCGTGCTCGTAGGACAGCACCGGGCCCTGCTCGGCGAAGTAGCCGCAGGTCGGCGCCAGCACCGTGGTGCCGAGGTCGCGGCAGGCCTCCAGCCAGCCCGAGTGGGTGCCGAAGCGGTAGGGCAGCACCGACAGGTCGAGCGAGCCGAGGTAGTCCCACAGCTCCTTGTCGGGCAGGAAGTCGTGGACGCGCAGGTCGATGCGCCCCTCGGCCGCGGCGCTGCGCAGCCACCCGCGCAGCGCGACGTCCTCGCGGGCCCCGCCCTCCATGACGTCGCGGTGCGCGTTGACCTGGAGCACCGCGTCGGGCAGGTCGGCGACGGTGTCGGCGAGCGTGGGCAGCAGCCGCATCGGCGCCATGCCCGCGCGCAGGCTCTTGACGTGCAGCCCCACCCGGAAGGCGCCGGTGCGGCGCCGCGCCCGGCAGTCGGCGGCCACCGCCATCGTGCGCAGGTCGACGACGTGCGGGTGCGGCACCACCGTGGCCTCGCGGCCCCAGCGTCGGCGGATCTCCTCGGCCGCACCCGGCGTCAGGGTGAGCAGCGCGTCGGCGCGGGGCACGAGCGCGTCGAGCTGCTCGTCGTGCAGGCGCCGGTCGACGTGGTGCGGGTTGCGCAGGTCGTGGACGGTCTGCACGAACCCCCGCCCGGTCTCGTGCACGGCGTCGACCAGGGCGGCCAGGTCGCGGGGGTCCAGGGCGTCGAAGCCGAAGTGCAGGTGCATCAGGTCGAAGTCGTGCGCGCGCACCCAGGCCGGGTCGAGCATCGCCGGCGGCCACCACTGCCCCGGCTCGGGATCGGCGACCCGCGGCGGCGGGTCGGGCAGCCGGTGCGCGCCCGCCGCGGCGAGGCCGGGCTCGGGGGCGAGGTGGCGGACGTAGACGTGCCCGCTGGGCACCGACGCGATGGTCGGTGGCCGGGTGCCGGCCTGCGGGGCGGCCGGGGCGACGGAGGTGCTCACCCACCTCCTTTACCCACGCCCCCGACCGCCGATCCCCCTCCCAACGGGTGACGCTGGTGCGACCAGCCCCGACCACATCGCGGCGCCCTGCCCGAGCGCCCCCGTCAGGCGCTACGGTGCCGACCGGGGCCCGAGCGGGTCGCGCCCGGGGAGTCCGGCTCAGGAGGTGGCAGGTGGTCGACGTCGCGGAGCCGGTCGTGCCGGTCTTCTTCCTCTCCGACTCCACCGGCATCAGCGCCGAGACGATGGGCAACGCGCTGCTCATCCAGTTCCCCGACACCGTGTTCGAGCGCACCACCATCCCCTTCATCTCCACCGTCGAGCACGCCCGCGAGGTCGTGGCGATGCTCGACGAGCAGATGGACGGCCCGGTGACGCCGCTGGTCTTCACCACCGCGGCCGAGGACCTGGTGCGCGAGGAGCTCAACCGCACCCGCGCCCCGCTGATCGACTTCTTCGGGATGCACATGCAGCGCGTCGAGTCGGTGCTCGGGCGCTCGGGGCGCCGCGAGGCCGCCCGGCTGCACGGCGTCGGCGACATCCAGCGCTACAACAGCCGGATGGCCGCGGTGGAGTTCACCATCGAGCACGACGACGGGCAGAGCCTGCGGGCGATGGACCGCGCCGACGTCATCCTGCTGGCGCCCTCGCGCTGCGGCAAGACGCCCACCAGCATGTACCTCGCCCTCCAGCACGGCCTGTTCGTGGCCAACTACCCCCTCGTCGACGAGGACCTCGAGCGCACCGACCTGCCCGGCCCCGTGGCGGCGTACGCCGACCGGTGCTGGGGCATCACCACCAACGTCGACCGGCTCAGCCGGGTGCGCAACGAGCGCCGCCCCGGCTCGCGCTACGCCTCGGCCGAGCAGTGCCGCTGGGAGCTGCGCCGCGCCAAGCAGCTCTTCGAGGCCCACCGCCTGCCCGTCGTCGACTCCTCGTCCAAGTCGGTCGAGGAGATCAGCGCCCTGATCCTGCAGAACCGCACCTCCCGAGCCAAGGCCGCCGAGCGCGTCCGCCGCACCCAGGAAGAGAACCCCGCATGAGTGAGCAGACCACCGGCACCGCCCGGCCCGACCACCACGCCGACGTCCGCTGGTTCTCCGACCTCGGGCTGGGCGACCTCGAGCAGGTGGGCGGCAAGAACGCCTCCCTGGGCGAGATGGTCTCGCACCTGAGCGACCTCGGGGTGCGGGTGCCCAACGGCTTCGCCACCACCGCCGACGCCTTCCACCGCTTCATCGGCGACACCGGTCTGGCCGAGCGGATCTCCGGGCTCCTGGCCGACCTCGACACCGACGACGTGCGCCGCCTGGCCGAGGTGGGCCGCGAGATCCGCGAGGCCGTGGTGGGCCAGCCGTTCCCCGAGGACCTCGAGGCCGGCATCCGCGCCGCCTACGACGCCCTGGTCGAGGAGTCGACCCGCGAGGGCGCCGACGCGCCGTCCTTCGCGGTGCGCTCCTCGGCGACCGCGGAGGACCTGCCCGACGCCTCGTTCGCGGGCCAGCAGGAGACCTTCCTCAACGTGCGTGGCATCGACGAGGTGCTGCAGGCCGTGCGCGAGGTCTACGCCTCGCTCTACAACGACCGGGCCATCGCCTACCGCGTGCACCACGACTTCGCCCACGACGCGGTCGGCATCTCCGCGGGCGTGCAGCGGATGGTGCGCTCCGACATCGGCTCCTCGGGGGTCATGTTCACGATGGACACCGAGTCGGGCTTCACCGACGCCGTCTTCATCACCTCCGCCTTCGGCCTCGGCGAGGGCGTCGTGCAGGGCGCGGTCAACCCCGACGAGTTCTACGTCTACAAGCCGGCCCTGCGCGCCGGTCGCCCGGCGGTGCTCAAGCGCAGCGTGGGCGGCAAGGCCACCCAGATGGTCTACACCCAGGACACCGCGGTGGGTCGCACCACCGAGTTCGTCGACGTCGAGCCGGCGCGCAGCCGCCTGCTGAGCCTGACCGACGACGAGGTCACCGAGCTGGCCCGCCACGCGCTGGTGATCGAGGAGCACTACGGGCGCCCGATGGACATCGAGTGGGGCAAGGACGGCGTCGACGGCCACCTCTACGTGCTGCAGGCGCGCCCCGAGACGGTGCAGTCGCGGCGTACGGGGGCGCTGGAGCGCTACGCCATGGACCCCGCGGTCGCCAAGGGCGCCGAGGTGCTGGTCGAGGGCCGCGCGATCGGCCAGAAGATCGGCTCCGGCGCGGTGCGGGTGCTCACCGACATCGACCAGATGCACGAGTTCGTGCCCGGCGAGGTGCTGGTCGCCGACATGACCGACCCCGACTGGGAGCCGATCATGAAGCGTGCCTCGGCGATCGTGACCAACCGCGGCGGTCGCACCTGCCACGCCGCGATCATCGCCCGCGAGCTCGGCATCCCCGCCGTCGTCGGCACCGGCGGCGCCACCCGGTCCCTTACCGATGGCCGCGAGGTCACCGTGACCTGCGCCGAGGGCGACACCGGCCTGGTCTACGAGGGGCTGCTCGACTTCGAGGTCGAGCGCACCGAGCTCGACTCGCTGCCCGAGGTCCCGGTCAAGATCATGATGAACGTCGGCACCCCCGAGCAGGCCTTCGCGTTCTCGCGGCTGCCCAACAAGGGCGTGGGCCTGGCCCGGCTCGAGTTCATCATCAACCGTCAGATCGGCATCCACCCGCGCGCGCTGCTGGAGCTGGAGTCCGACCCCGACGCGCTGCCCGCCGACCTGCGCGGCGAGGTCGAGGAGATGATCGCGGCGTACCCCTCGCCGCGCGAGTTCTTCGTGCAGCGCGTCGTCGAGGGCGTGGCGACGATCGCCGCGGCCTTCGCGCCGGAGCCGGTGATCGTGCGGATGAGCGACTTCAAGTCCAACGAGTACGCCAACCTCGTCGGCGGCGAGCGCTACGAGCCCGAGGAGGAGAACCCGATGATCGGCTACCGCGGCGCGTCGCGGTACCTCTCGGAGGACTTCGCGGAGTGCTTCGCGATGGAGTGCGAGGCGCTGCGCCACGTGCGCGACGAGATGGGCCTGACCAACGTCTGGGTGATGATCCCGTTCGTGCGCACCCTCAAGGAGGCCCGCGGCGTCATCGAGCTGCTGGCCAGCCACGGGCTGGTGCGCGGCGAGAACGGCCTCAAGGTCGTGATGATGTGCGAGGTGCCCTCCAACGCGGTGCTGGCCGAGCAGTTCCTCGAGCACTTCGACGGCTTCTCGATCGGCTCCAACGACATGACCCAGCTGACCCTGGGTCTGGACCGCGACTCCGGCCTGGTCGCCGACGGCTTCGACGAGCGCGACCCGGCGGTGCTGCACATGCTCGAGCTGGCCATCAAGGCCTGCAAGAAGCAGGGCAAGTACGTCGGCATCTGCGGCCAGGGCCCCTCCGACCACCCCGACCTCGCGCAGTGGCTGCTGGAGCAGGGCATCGAGTCGATGTCGCTGAACCCCGACACGGTCGTGGACACCTGGCTGCGCCTCGGGGGCGTCGAGACCGCCTGAGGCTGCGCTGGGGGAGCCGGGGGAGCCGGGGGAGCGTCGTCGGCCGCTCGACGACGCTCCCCCGGTGTCTCAGGCCCGCGGGACCGGCAGGCCCGGGAAGCCGGGGAGCCCGCCGAGCAGGCCGCCCAGGATGTCGCCCAGGATGTCGCCGAGCGAGGCCAGCAGACCGGCCAGGGCGCCGGTGTCGAGCACGCCGCTGAGCTGGTCGAGGAAGCCGGTCGAGCCGAGCTCGCCGACGAGGGCCTCGAGCACCTGGGAGAGGACGGCGGTGGGGTCGCTGCCCTCGAACGCGCCGAGGTCCTCGAGCTGGGAGAACAGCTCGAGCAGCGGGCCGAGCTGGCCGCCGCCGGTGAGCGCGGTCGCGAGCCCCTCGACCGCGGCGATGAGGCCGGCCGGGCCGGCGGCCGGGTCGAAGGAGCCCAGGGCGCCCTGCAGCGCGGCCAGGGCGCCGCTGAGCTGGCCCAGGTCGGCCCCCGGCAGGGCGGTGCCGCCGGGCAGGCCGCCCAGCAGCGTGTCCAGCACGGCGCTGAGCGCGGCCGGGTCGGCGCCCTCGAGGCCGCCGCCGGTGAGCTCGCCGAGCAGCCCCTGCAGCGCGGCGACGAGGGCCGGCACGTCCAGGGCCTGCAGAGCGGCGAGGATCTCGTCGAGCTGGCCCGCGTCGGCGCCGGGGATGCCGGCCTCGAGCTGACCCAGCAGCGCCTGCAGCTGCGCGGTGGCGGTGTTGAGCTGGTCGGCCAGGTCGGCGGGCAGCAGGGCGCCCAGCTGGTCGAGCGGCAGCGCGCCGAGCGCGTCCTGCGACTCGTCGACCTCGCCCTGGGCCTCGTCGGGGGTGGTCGTGCCGCCGCCGGCCGCGCAGAGCTTGTCGCGGCGGTTCTTGCGCTTCTCGACGCGCTTCTTGGCGCGGGTGACCTTCTTGGCCTTGTTCTTCTTGGCCTGCTTGGCCTTCTTGACCGACTTCTTGGCCTTGCGCAGGTCGGCCTTGGCCTCCGCGCAGGTCCGGGCCCGGCGCTCGCCGGAGGCGAGGTCGCCGCCGGTGCTCGCGGTGCCGGCGACGGCGGCTGCGGAGATCCTGGGGGAGGTCTCCGCGGCGGCTCCGGTCGTGGCGACGCCCATGGCGCCGGCGGTCAGGGCCAGCACCGTGACGCCGCTGGCGCCGAGGCGGGCCAGGCGGCGGGCGGCCGGTGCTGCGCCGTCTCGGCCGGCGGGGTCGGTGGTGGGTCGGTGCAGGTGCATGTGCGGGGCTCCCTCGTGTCCTCGGTGCGGCCCCTCCCGGGCCGCTCGAGGTCATCGTGGACCGTCGCGCCCGGCGGTGTCAGGAGAAGTCTTATGTCTGACCGATCGGAGGAGGCGACCATGCCGCGGACGTCGACTCGTGCATAGGTGAGGCTTGCCTTACCATCGACGGGTGAGCATCGCCCCCCACCCCCCGGAGCACTCCGGGTCGCCCGCCGCCGCACCCGCCACGGGTGTCGGCTTCGCGCGCGACCTCGCCTCCTGGGGAGCGCGGCGCGCGCTCGTGCACGCCGGGCGCGTCGTCTCCTACGCCGACCTGGCGCGGCTCGTCGACGACCGCGCCGCCCGCCTCGGCCCGGTGCGCCGCCTGGTGCTGCTCGAGATGGCCTCCGACGTCGACTCGGTCGCGACCTACCTGGCCGCCCTCGCCGGCGGGCACCCCGTGGTCGTCGTCGACGCGGCCCGGCCCGACGTGGTCGCCGCGACCCGGGTGGCGTACGACCCCGACGTGGTGGCGCGCGGCGACGTGCTCGACGAGCAGCGCGCCGGCACCGCCCACGACCTGCACCCCGAGCTCGCTGCCCTGCTCTCGACCTCCGGCAGCACCGGCTCGCCGCGGCTGGTGCGCCTGAGCGCCGAGAACCTGCAGGCCAACGCCGAGTCGATCGCGGCCTACCTGCCGCTGCGCGGCGACGACCTGGCGGCGCTGAGCCTGCCGCTGCACTACTGCTACGGCCTCTCGGTGCTGCACACCCACCTGCTGCGCGGGGCAGGGGTGCTGCTGGGCGACGCCTCGGTCGTCGACCCGTGCTTCTGGGCCGCCGCCCGCGAGCACGGCGCCACCTCGCTCGCCGGCGTGCCGCACACCTTCGAGCTGCTCGACCGGGTCGGCCTCGACACCGTCGCCCCCGACTCGCTGCGCTACCTCACCCAGGCCGGCGGGGCGATGGCCCCCGACCGGGTGCGCTCCTACGCCGAGCTCGGCCAGCGCCGCGGGTTCGACCTGTTCGTGATGTACGGCCAGACCGAGGCCACCGCCCGGATGGCCTACCTGCCGCCCGACCTCGCCGGCACCCGGCCCGGGGCGATCGGCGTCCCCGTGCCCGGCGGCCGCTTCGACCTGGCCGAGGTGCCGGGCGCGCCCGAGGGCACCGGCGAGCTGGTCTACGAGGGTCCCAACGTGATGCTCGGCTACGCCGAGCACCCCGACGACCTGGCCCGCGGGCGCGAGGTCACCCGCCTGCGCACCGGCGACCTGGCCCGCCGCGGCGACGACGGCCTGTGGGAGGTCGTGGGCCGGCTCTCGCGCACCGCCAAGGTGCTCGGTCTGCGCATCGACCTCGACCGCGTCGAGCGGGCGCTGGTCGCCGACGGCGTGCGCGCCCTGGTCGCCGGCACCCCGCCGACCGACGGTGCCACCGAGCAGCTGGTCGTGGCCGTCGAGCCGCGCGCCACCGGCGGGTCGGCCCGCCTCGTCGCCCGCGTACGCCGCCTGGTCACCGCCCTGACCGGGCTGCCGGCCGCGGCGGTGCAGGTGCACCCCGTGGCGCAGCTGCCGCGGCTGGCCAACGGCAAGCCCGACCACCGCGGCGTGGCCGCCCTCGCCGCCCCGGCCCCCGAGCGGGCGACGACGCCCGCGACCGGCGTGCGCGACGTGCTGGGCGAGGTCCTGGGCCGCCCGGTCGGCGACGACGACACCTTCGCCGGTCTCGGCGGCGACTCCCTGACCTACGTCGAGACCTCGGTGCGCCTCGAGGAGGCGCTGGGCCACCTGCCGGCCGACTGGCACCTGCGCACGGTCGCCGAGCTCGAGGCCGGCACGACCACCCGCACCCGGCGCGGCCGCGGCGTCGAGACCAACGTGGTGCTGCGTGCCGTGGCCATCGTGGCCGTGGTCGGCACGCACGCCGACCTGTTCACGCTGCTCGGCGGGGCGCACCTGCTGCTGGCGCTCGCCGGCTTCAACCTGGCCCGCTTCGCCCTGGGCGACGTCACCCGTCGCGAGCGGGTGCAGCGGCTGCTGACCGCGGCCGCGCGGGTCGTGGTGCCGGCGGTGCTGTGGATCGGCGGCACGGCCCTGCTCCTCGGCGCCTACCCGTGGCAGACCGCGCTGCTCGTCAACGGCTTCCTGGGCCCCCCGGGCTGGACCGAGCCCGCCTGGCACCACTGGTTCGTCGAGGCGCTGGTGCTGCTGGTGCTGGGTGTCGCGGCGCTGGTCGCGGTGCCCGTGCTGGACCGCACCGAGCGGCGCTGGCCGTTCTGGTTCCCGGTCGCGCTGACCCTGCTGGCGCTGCTGACCCGCTACGAGCTGGTGCCGCTGCCCGACGGGGACGTCATCCACCGGGCCCCGGTGGTGGCCTGGCTGCTGACCCTCGGCTGGGCGGTGGCCCGGGCCCGCACCACCGGGCACCGCCTGGTCGTCTCGGCGCTGGCCGTGCTGACCGTGCCCGGCTTCTTCGCCGACGACGCCCGCAGCGCCGCCGTGGTCGTCGGCCTGCTGCTGCTGACCTGGTCGCGCCAGGTCCGCCTGCCCGGCCTGCTCGCGCGCCTGGTGGCCACCCTGGCCGGCGCCTCGCTCTACATCTACCTGACCCACTGGCAGGTCTACCCCCACCTCGAGGACGACCTGCCCGCCCTCGCGACCCTGCTCAGCCTCGTCGTCGGGGTCGCCGTGTGGCGCGCGGTGACCACCACCGAGCGCCGCCTGCGCCGCTGACCCGGCGCAGATCTCCCCCCGACCCGGCGCAAATGTCGCGCCGACCCGGCGCAGATCTCGCGCCCACCCGGCGCAGATCTCGCACTCATCGGGACGGCGCTCGACAGGGACGATCCGGGCCGGGTCAGCGCGAGATATGGGCCGGGTCGGCGCGACATACGCGCCGTCTCAGCGGGAGATTTGCGCCGGGTCAGCGCGAAGTTTGTGCCTGGTCAGCGGCGGGCGGCGGCGGGCGGCGCGGTGAGCGCGTCGTCGCCGGCCAGCAGCACCGGCCGCGAGCCCGGGACGACCGAGACCGCCACCGGGGTGCCGGGGGCGTGCTGGACGTCGTGCTGCTGCCAGGAGCGCACCGTGCTGCCGGAGGCCAGGCGCACGTGGTGGAGCACGAACGCGCCGTAGTACTCGACCCGCTCGACGCGGTGGGTGGAGTCCCGCTCGACGCGCAGCGCGACCTCGTGGGGGCGCAGCATCACCTCGACGTCGAGGTCGGTGCGGCCCCAGCCCGGCACGGTCGAGACCACGCCGATCTCGCAGGTCAGCAGCGCGTCGCGGACGTGGGCGGGCAGGAAGTCGGCCTCGCCCATGAAGGAGGCGACGAAGCGGCCGCTGGGCGACTCGTAGACCTCGCTGGGGGTGCCGATCTGGCGCACGACGCCGTCCTTGAGCACGGCGAGCCGGTCGCCCATCGAGAGCGCCTCGGTCTGGTCGTGGGTGACCACGAGCGCGGCGCTGCCGGTCTCGTGCAGCGCCTCGAGGGTCTGGGTGCGCACCTGCGTGCGCAGGTTGGCGTCGAGGGAGGAGAACGGCTCGTCGAGCAGCACCACGGTGGGGCGCGGCGCGAGCGCGCGGGCCAGGGCGACCCGCTGCTGCTCGCCGCCGGAGAGCTCGTGGGGGTGGCGGTGGCCCAGGTGCGAGAGGCCGACCAGCTCGAGGACCTCCGCGACCCGGCCGGCGCGCTGGGCGCGGGGCAGGTCGTCGAGCCCGAAGGCGATGTTCCGCGCCACGTCGAGGTGGGGGAAGAGGGCGTGGTCCTGGAAGACCATGCCGACGTGGCGGCGCTCCGGCGGCACCCAGGTCGGGCCGGCCACGACCTTGCCGCCGACCCGCACCTCGCCGCCGTCGGGCCGCTCCAGGCCCGCGGCCAGGCGCAGCAGCGTCGACTTGCCGCAGCCGGAGGGGCCGATGACGGTGACCACCTCGCCGGCGGTCACCGCGAGGTCGACCCCGCAGACGGCCTGGTGCGAGCCGTAGCTCTTGGTGGCGCCCACCAGCTCCAGCGCGGGTACGCCGTACCCGACGGTGGTCCCGTCGGCCCCGGGCGCGCTGCGGGTGCTGGTCATGGGTCCATCCTGCCTGGCGGGCCCGCGCGGCCCCGGTCGAGGGTCAGCGTGGTGCTGACCTGCCCGGGCGCCGGCGGCAGCGAGCCGGACAGCGCCGCCGGGGCGGCAGCGCCCACGCCGCCCCCCGGGGCGCCGGGCTCGGCCGGGTCGGCGCGGCCGCCGGTGGCGCGGAAGGTCAGCACGACCGGCACCACCGCCACCAGCACGATCAGCAGGGCCGGCAGCGCGGCGCGCTCCCAGAAGTTCTCCGAGGCCAGCTCGTAGACCCACACCGAGAGCGTCGTGAAGCCGAAGGGGCGCAGCATCAGCACCAGCGGCAGCTCCTTGACCGCGT
Source organism: Nocardioides sp. OK12 (assembly GCF_024341885.1). Lineage (NCBI taxonomy): Bacteria > Bacillati > Actinomycetota > Actinomycetes > Propionibacteriales > Nocardioidaceae > Nocardioides > Nocardioides sp. OK12. The sequence goes on from NZ_BNET01000002.1 coordinate 264,279, forward strand.
CGATGAGCACCAGCGTCGCGGCGACCGCCACCCCGGGGCGCGCCAGCGGCAGGTGCACCCGGCGCAGCAGCCGCCCGGGGCCGGCGCCGAGGGTCATCGCGGAGGCGCTGACGCTGGGGGAGACGCGCGAGAAGCTCGCCTCGACCGCCTGGTAGGCCGGGGCGGTGAACCGGACGACGTACGCGACCAGGATGCCGAGCACCGACCCGGTCGCCAGCAGGCCGGTGCCGCCCTCGACGCCGAGGGCCACCAGCGCCCGGTCGGCGCCGGCGAAGACGGCCAGCACGCCGATGCCGACCACCGCACCGGGCACGGCGTAGCCGAAGGTGGTGACCTGGGCGGCGGCGTGCACCACGCGACCGCCGCCCAGGCGCATGGCGTGGGAGATGGTCAGCGACACCACGACGCACACGACGGCGGCGATCGCGGCGACCACCAGCGAGCTGGTCAGGTTGTCGACGAAGCGCTCGTCGAGGACGGCGCCGGCGTCGTCGCCCAGCGCCGAGAGGGCCCAGGTGACCAGGCGCAGCACCGGCAGCGCGAACGCCGCCCCCACCACCGCGAGACCGGTCGCGGTGGCCGCGCCGGCCCGCCAGCCGGTCAGCCGACGACGCTCGAGGCCGCGGCCCCGGCCTCCCTTCTGGTGGTAGCGCGCCCGGCCGCGCAGCGCCCGCTCGGCGGCCAGCACGGCGACCGCGAAGACCAGCACCAGCACGGCCAGCGAGATCGCGGAGCCGACGTCGTAGGTGCCCTTCCAGGTCAGGTAGACCCCGACCGAGACGGTGCGCACGTTGAAGTACTGCACGGTGGCGAAGTCGGTGAGGACCTCCATCGTCACCAGCGCCAGCCCGGCGGCCAGCGAGGGCCGCGCCAGCGGCAGCAGCACCGCGCGGAAGGCCCGCGCCCGGGAGGCGCCCAGCGTGCGCGCGGCGTCGTACGCCGTCGGCGCGAGCTCGAGGAACGCGGCCCGGGTCAGCAGGTAGACGTAGGGGTAGAGCGTGAGGACCAGCACGAGCGCGGCGCCGCCGAGCGAGCGCACCGGCAGTGCGCCGAGGTCGTCACCCAGCACCGAGCGCAGCGCGCCCTGCACCGGCCCGGCGTAGTCGAAGGTGGAGAGGAAGACGAAGCCCAGGATGTAGGCCGGCATCGCCAGCGGCAGCACCAGCAGCCAGCTCAGCGCCCAGCGCAGCGGGAACTCGTAGGCGGTGACCAGCCAGGCCAGCCCGGTGCCGAGCACGGCGGTGCCGGCGGCGACCAGCAGCAGCAGCGCCAGGGTGGTGGCCACCATCTCGGTGACCCCGCCCGGCATCCGCAGCCCGCCCTGGCCCAGGGCGTACGCCGCCACGGCCAGCACCGGGCTGGCCACCAGCAGGGCGATCAGGACGACCGCCGCCGACCACCCGGGCCGCCCCGCGCCCCGGGCGAGTGCGGTCACGTCAGCGGTACCCGGCCTCGTCGAGCAGCTCGACGGCGTCGGAGTTCAGGGCGCCGTAGGCCTGCGCGTCGACGGGCATCCGGTCGAACTCGCCGAAGGAGGCGACCAGCGGCTCGGGCTCGACCTCGGGGTTGACCGGCAGCTCGTGGTTGGCGTCGACGAACGCGCTCTGGCCGTCGGTGGCCAGCCACTCGAGCAGCTGCTGGGCCTCGGCGGCGGACTCGGTGCCCTCGACCAGGCCGGCGCCGGAGATGTTGACGTGGGTGCCGTCGCCCTCCTGGCTGGCCCAGAACAGCTCGACGTCGAAGTCGGGGTCCTCCTCGAGCATCCGCGCGAGGTAGTAGTGGTTGCTGATGCCGATGTCGCAGCCGCCGGCGTCGATGGCCTCGAGCAGCTCGACGTCGTTGCTCATGATCTGCACGTCGTTGGCGACCCAGCCCTCGACGATCTCGAGCGCCTTCTCGCGCCCGTGCAGGTCGATCAGGCTGGCCACCAGGCTCTGGGTGTACGACGCCGTCTCGTCGCGCATGCAGACCCGACCGGCCCACTGAGGGTCGCCGAGGGCCTCGTAGGTGTCGACGGCGTCGATGTCGGCGGGGTCGACGCTCTCGGGGTCGTAGACGACGGTGCGCGCGCGCATCGCCAGGCCGTACCACTGCCCGTCGGGGTCGCGCAGGTCCTCCGGCACGGCCGCGTCGAGCACGTCGGAGCTGACCGGCTCGAGCACGCCCTGCTCGGCGGCGTTCCACAGCATCCCGGCGTCGACGGTCATGAAGATGTCGGCGGGCGTGGAGTCGCCCTCGGCCTTGAGCCGCTCGAGCAGCTCGGCGTCGTCGCCGGAGAGGAACTCGACGCTGATCCCGGTCTCGTCGGTGAAGGCCGCGAAGGCCTCCTCGAGGTCGTAGTGGCGCGCGGTGTAGATCTGCAGGTCCGCCTCCTCGCCGCCCCCGAGGGCCGAGCAGCCCGTCACGGCGAGCGTGGCGGCGGTGGCCAGGGCGGTGACGGCGGTGCGGACGGTGCGGGCGCTGCGCTTCACGCGGGTTCTCCTCAGGCGGCCGGGGAAGGGGCCACGGACGGACGTGGCGGTATTGGTGAGGCTAACCTTCCCACCCTGAGGTGGCCCATTCCAGGCCAGGGACCGAGATCCGGCCCACCCCCGGACGCACCGCGGGCGGGGGCGCTCCTCCCGGACCGTGTGGGTCCGGCGCCCCCGCCCGTGCGGGTCCTGCTGGGTGCTGCTGGGTGCTGCTGGGTCGTGCGGGTGTGTCCTGCTCAGCCGGCCATCGAGGTCTCGACCTCGTGCAGCTCGGCGGCCTCCACGTCCTCGGCGACGGCGAGGTTGTTGGCCATGCCCCAGGCGACGGCCTGGGTACGGCGCTCGACGTCGATCTTGCGGTAGGCCTGGCGGATGTAGGTCTTGATCGAGTTGATGCTCAGGTTGAGCTTCTCGACGATCTCGCCGTTGGTCATGCCCGCGGTGATCAGCGTGAGGATCTCCAGCTCGCGGGGGGTCAGCCGGCTGCCGGCCGGGGCCTCGGGGCGCAGCGGCGCGGGGGCCGGCGCCTCGACGACGGGGGCCTTCTCGGGGGCCGGGGCGGTCGGCACGCGGCGCCCGGAGACCAGGTCCTCGAGGGCGACGACGAGCTGCGCCGCGGTGAGGGTCTTGGGCAGGTACATGTTGGCCGTGGACGTCGGCAGCTGGTCGCCGGGCGCCCAGCTGAAGACGACCGGGTGGGCGTCGGCGGCGCGCTGCAGGTCGCGCAGCATCGCGGCACCGAAGGCGGACTGGCCGACGGGCTCGTAGAGCACGACGTCGAGGTCCTCGGGGTGCGCCAGCGCCTGGCGCATGTCGACCAGGCGGACCCGGTCGGCGTACGGCGTCAGCAGCGTCTGCAGGCCGGCGACGGCCAGGTCGTGGTCGTCGACCATCGTGATGGTCAGCGGGGCGGCGTTCTCGTGCGACATTCTCAACACCTCTGGGGTTTCGGCTGTGACGGTGAACTGTGCGGTGACTGTGCTGTGACGGATCGGGGACCGGTCGGGGACTGGTCCGGGGCGGCCGGGGCGACGGGCTGCGTCGTCGGCCTGCACTCCACTGATGTCCGCCTGGTGCAGACTTCAACCGTCCGTGGCGGTTATTTCACCCGTCCGGGTGGGCGGAGGTTTGAAGCCCGCGTGCAGGGGCACGGTCCCGCCTCAGGTCCGGCTCAGGTCCGGCTCAGTCCGGGCTCAGGCGGGGGAGGCGCCCTGGCTGCTCGGCCGGGTCGCCCGGCGGGCGGTGCCGACCAGGGAGCCGGCGGCCGTGACCGGGTCGCCCTCGAGGACCTCGGCCCCCCAGCGCTCGGCGGCCGCCCGGTCGGCTCCGGCCCCGGCGAGCACCACGCGCGTGGCGGCCGCGAGGCGCGCCACCGCCTCGACGTCGTCGGGGTCGACGTGGAAGGCCTCGGGGCGGGTGCCGGCGAGCACGAGGAGGTCGGGCTCGACGACCCCGACCGCGACCTCGAGCGAGCGCACGGGGGTCTGCGGGCCGAGGAAGCGGGTGCGCCAGCCGGCGCGCAGCAGCACCACCTCGAAGGCCTTGAGGGCGATGTCGTGCGACTCCGTCGGCGGGCAGGCCAGCACCGCCACCGGGCCGGTGCGCGAGCCCGGACCGATCGAGAGGGCGGCCAGGCGTGCGCGCACCAGGTCGCTGGCGAAGTGCTCGTCGGCGACGTCGAAGTCGCCTGCGGCCCAGCCCGCGCCCACCGAGGCCAGGAACGGCAGCAGCACGTCCTTGATGGCGGTCTCGGCCGAGACCTCCACGAGGATCCGGTCGAGCGCGGCGTGCATCGAGCCCACGTCGTAGGCGACCATCGCGGCCTGCAGCTCGCTGAGGGTGCCCTCGGTGTCGAGCGCCGCCGTGGCGGCGTAGCGCGGGCCCGGTGCCCCGGGGAGCCGGCTGCTGGAGCGTTCGGAGGCCAGGATCTCGGCCGCCGCCTGGCCGGCCGGCACGCCGCGGCGGCGCGCGTCCTGCATGGCGCGGGCGCGGCGCTCGTCCTCGGGGCCGTAGAGGCGGTAGCCGGCGTCGCTGCGGGTGGGGCTCAGCAGCCCGTAGCGCAGCTCCCAGGCGCGCAGCAGGGTCTCGGAGACGCCCACGCGGGAGGCCAGGACGCCGATGCGCCAGCGCTGGGCGGGACGGGAGGCCATGGTGTCGCGGACCTCCTTCTCAAGGACCCGGGATGGACCCGGTGGTGGACCCGGTGGTGGACCCGGTGGTGGACCCGGGCGCGGGAGCAGTCGGGTGGGCGCCGCGCAGCGGAGTTTAGACGAACTCTCCACGACCGGACGACCCTTCCTGGCACCAACCTTGCACGGAGCTTGCACAGCGCGTGCTTGGATGGGAAGCAGCCGGCACCTGCGCCGGGCCCCCGACCCGAGAGGCGTGACCCCCCGTGCCCGAGCCGCAGCCCATCGGACGACTGGTCGACTCCCTCGGCGTCGAGCACCGGCCCGAGGACGGCGAGCTGGTGCTCGGCGCGGTCGTGCTGCTCAAGGTGATGGAACCCGACGGCGAGGTGTCGATGCGCGCGGCGTGGTCGCCGGGGCTGAGCTGGATGGAGCGGGTGGGCATGCACCAGGCGGCCGTCCAGTCCGACCTGCCGCAGCGCGGCGGCGTACCGGGGGAGTGAGCCGGGCCCCTCGGGGTTCGGGGGCCCAGGAGGCCCGGGGATCGGTCTCAGACCGCTTCGCTGAGCGCGCCGCGCATCTGGGTGAGCACCCGCTGCAGCAGGCGCGAGACCTGGATCTGCGAGAGCCCGAGACGGTCGGCGATCTCGCGCTGGCTCAGCTCGTCGACGAAGCGCCAGCGCAGGATCTGCTGGTCGCGGCGGGCCAGGGAGGCGACCAGGGGCTGGACCAGCAACCGGGCCTCGGCCTGCTCCTGCGAGCGGTCGCCGTGGTCGGCGACGTCGGCGGCCGGCCCCTCGTCCTCGGCGCCCCCGGCCGGCTGGTCGAGCGAGAGCAGCGAGAAGCAGGTGCGCGCCGACAGGGCCTCGCGCACCACCTCGACCGACTCCTCGACCTGGCTCGCGAGCTGCTCCAGCGTCGGAGCGTCGTAGCGCTCGAGGCTGGCGCCGGTCCGCACCAGGCGCGTGTGGGCGCGCTGCACGTCGCGCGGGGGCCGGATCGTCCAGCCGTGGTCGCGGAAGTGGCGGCGGATGTCGCCCTCGATCGTCGGTACGGCGTAGGCCAGCAGGTCGCGCTCGTGCGCGGCGTCATAGCGGCGCACGGCCCGCACCAGCGCGAGGTAGGCGATCTGGGTCAGGTCCTCGACCGGGACCCCGCGGCGGGCGTAGCGGCGGGCGACGGCCTCGGCCACGCGCATGTTCACCCGCACCACCTCGTCGTGGCAGGCGCGGCGCTCGGCGTCGTCGTCGGTGGCCGCGGCGCGCGCCAGCAGGCTCGTGGTGGCGGCGGCGCGCTCGGCGTCGGAGGTCCGGAAGGCGCTGCGTCGTTCGGCGAGGGAGGTGGTCATGTGCGGCTGCCTTCCATGGGCGGCTGAGGAGAACTGCCTAACTGAACAGGAATCTACACAAGCCTCTACAAAGGTTCTACAGGCTCACCCCTTCGGTTGCGTGCGCGATGATGCGCGGCGTGAGGAGCACCCGCGAGCCAGTCCCCGGCACCGGCCCGAGCACCGGCCCCGGCGCCGGCCGCCGCCGACGACGACCGCGGCGTACGCCGTTCGGCTCGTGGTTGCTGGGGCCCGAGGGCCAGTCGCCGCGACGGCTGCGGGCGCGGGTGCAGGTGCTGCTGACGGTGGCGCTCACGCTGACCCACGGGGTCGGGGCGGCGGTGGTGCTGCTGCTCTCGGTCTTCGTGGTCACCGCCCCGGCGCCCGACGGCCCGACCTGGCTGGCCCTGGCGGTCGCCGTCCCGGTCTACGTCGGGGTGGCGCTCGTGGTCGGCACGGTGTGGGGGACCCGGGTCGCACTGCAGGGGCTGCGCTGGGCCGCCGAGGGTGGCGGGTCGTCGCGCCGGGTGCGCCGCCGGATGCTGCGGGTCCCGCTGCGGCTGACCGTGGTGGCGGGCGCGCTGTGGGCCGCGGCCGACGTGCTCTTCGTCGGCCTCGCGCTGTGGCTGCAGCCCCAGCGCGCGCTGAGCACCGCGTTCACGGTGGCCATCGGCGGGGTCGTGGCCTGCGCCGTGGCCTACCTGTTCTCCGAGTTCGCGCTGCGCCCGGTCACCGCCCGCGCCCTGGACGACGGTGGCGGCCACGCGGCCTCGGAGCGCCCCCGCGGCCTGGGCGTGGGTGGCCGGATGCTGATGTTCTGGCTGCTGGGCACCGCCGCCCCGGTCGTCGGGCTCGTGGTGGCGGCGCTGCTGGTGCTGGTCGGCGACGACGTCAGCACGCGACGCCTGGCCGTCGAGGTGCTGGTCCTCGGCGGCGTGGTGCTCGTGGTCGGGCTGCTGGTCACCGTCCTCAACGCGCGCTCGGTGGTGGCGCCGCTGACCGCGGTGCGCGGGGCGCTGCTCGAGGTGGAGCGCGGTGACCTCGACCAGCGGGTGGCGGTCTACGACGCCACCGAGATCGGCGAGCTGCAGGCCGGGTTCAACCACATGGTCGCGGGGCTGCGCGAGCGCGAGCACCTGCGCGACGTCTTCGGCCGGCACGTGGGGCGCGAGGTCGCCCGGGCCGCGGTCGACGGCGACGTCGAGCTCGGTGGCGAGGTCCGCGAGGTGACGGTGCTCTTCGTCGACCTCGTCGGGTCCACCACCATGGCCGCCGAGCGGGACCCCGCCGAGGTCGTCGCGGTGCTCAACGCCTTCTTCGAGGTCGTCGTCGACGAGGTCGACCGGGCCGGCGGCATCGTCAACAAGTTCATGGGCGACGCGGTGCTCGCGGTCTTCGGCGCCCCGGTCGAGCAGCCGGACCACGCCGCGGCCGGGCTGGTGGCCGCGCGCCGCATCGACGAGCGGCTGCGCGCCGAGCGGCCCGACGTCGCCGCGGGCGTCGGGGTGTGCACCGGGGCCACGGTGGCCGGCAACGTCGGCACCCGCGCCCGGCTGGAGTACACCGTGATCGGCGACGCGGTGAACGCCGCGGCCCGGCTCACCGAGCTCGCCAAGGCCGAGGAGCCGCGGGTGCTCACCACGCTCGCGACGGTGCGGGCGGCCGCACGCGCCGGCGGGGACGACGAGGCGCGCTGCTGGCGGGCGGCCGGCTCGACGGTGCTGCGGGGGCGCCCCTCGGCCACCGACCTGGCGCGACCCGTGTGAGACATGGAGAGACCTGGAGAGACCTGTGTGGCGCCTGGCCGCGACCTGTGTGAAGCCCGTCACGACAGGGGGTCGTGATTGCCGCGGGCGGGGCCCCGCACCGGACACTCGGGAGCGTGCACACCCCCCTGCCCGCCGCCACCGCCCCCGTCGTCGCGGGCGCCGGCACCTCGCGGGTCCTGTGGATCGACGTCGCCAAGGGCCTGAGCATCCTGCTGGTGGTGCTGCACCACGCGGTGGTCAAGAACCTCGGCATCGACGCTCCTGAGTCGCTCGCCGGCGTCGTGGCCGGCTGGGGCGCGGTGACCAGCGCCCTCAAGCCCATCCGGATGCCGCTCTTCTTCGTGCTCAGCGGCTTCGTGGCGTCCCGCGCGGTGCACCGGCCCTGGGCCCAGGTGCGCCGCCGCGCGCTGTCGCCGTACTACCTCTACGTCGTGTGGCTGCTCCTGCTCGGCGCGGTCTTCTCGGTCGAGCGGCTGCTGCCGATGAACCGCACCCAGGACCTCGGCGAGCTCGCCCAGGACCTCGTGTGGGCCTCGACCGGCGTGTGGTTCCTCTACGCGCTGGCCGTCTACTTCGTGCTGGCCAAGCTGCTGGCGGGGCTGCCCGCCGGGTGGGTGCTGGCCGGCGCCGCCGTCCTCTCCGCCTCGTCGTCGGCCTTCGGCATCGAGCAGTGGAACCGCTTCTCGGTGCTCTTCCACTTCACCTACTTCGCCCTCGGCGCGCTCGCCCCGCGGCTGGTCCGCCGCCTGGCCGAGCGCCCCGCCGGCCCGTGGGGCGGGGTGCCGGCGCTGACGACGGCGTACGTCGCCCTGACCCTGCTGCTGTGGCGCCTCGACCTGCCCACCAGCGCCCACCTGCTGGTGGCCAGCGTCGTCGGGGTGCCCCTGGGGCTGCGGGTGGCGGTGCTGCTGGCCCGCAGCGGTCCGCCGGCCCGGCTGCTGGGCTGGGTGGGGCGCCGCACCCTGCCGATCTACGTGCTGCACACCGTGGTGCTGGCGAGCCTGCTGCACCTGCCGCCGCTGCTGGACCTCGAGCAGGGCTCGGTGGTGCGCGGCGTGCTGCACCCGCTGGTGCTCAGCGCGGTCGCGGTGCTCGTGTCGCTCGGCGCGCATTGGGTGCTGCTGCGGCTGGGGGCGACCTGGCTGTTCGCGCTGCCCGGGCGCCCCGAGCGTCCGCGCCGTCAGGCGCCGCGGCGCTCCACCGAGGTGCGGGCGTCGAGCAGCGAGGGGCCGTACCAGGTCAGCAGCCGCCCGTCGACGAGCTCGCAGGGCGAGCGCAGCGCCTCCGGCCCGTCGGCCGCAGTGAACTCGTAGGGCTCGTCGGGCAGCAGCACAGCGTCGGCGCCCAGCGCGTCGATCTGCTCGACGTCGAGCGTCGGGTAGCGCCCCTGCGCCTCCCCGGCGCCGGGCAGCGTCTGCCAGCCCAGCCGGCGGCACAGGTCGCTGGTGAAGGTCGCGGGGCCCACGACCATCCACGGGTCGCGCCAGATCGGCACCACCACGCGCCGTGTCACCGCGGGCAGCGGCCCGCACCACAGGTCGCGGGCGCGGGCCAGCCAGTCGGGGCGCTGCCAGCCGATCCCGTCGAGCAGCCGCTCCATCGAGGCGACCGCACCGGGCACGGTCTCGATGTCGGTGACCCACACCCGCACGCCCGAGTCCCGCAGCCGGCGTACGTCGAGCTCGCGGTTCTCCTCCTTGTTGGCCACCACCACGTCGGGCTCCAGCGCCCGCACCGCGGCCAGGTCGGGGTTCTTGGTGCCGCGCACCCGGGTGGTCTCCAGGTCGGTGGGGCGGATGCACCAGTCGGTCGCCCCCACCACCGCCGCGCGGTCGACCGAGACCAGCGCCTCGGTCAGCGACGGCACCAGCGAGACCACCCGCCGCGCCGGCCGCGGCCCGTCGTACGTCGTGCCCAGGTCGTCGTCCATGCCCCCACCCTCCCCGACCCGTCGCAAACTTCGCACTGACCCGTCGCAGACTTCGCACTGACCCGTCACAGATCTCACCCTGACCCGTCGCAAACTTCGCACTGACCCGGCCCGGATCTCCGCGGAGGGAGATCCGGGCCGGGTCGACGCGAGGTATGCGCCGGGTCAGCGCGAGATACGGGCCTGCTCAGACGTTGCGGCGGTAGGCCCCGCCGACCTCGAAGAACGCCTCGGTGACCTGGCCGAGCGAGCAGACGCGGGCGGCGTCCATCAGCACGGCGAAGACGTTCTCGCCCGAGGTCGCGGCGGCCTTGAGCCGGGCCAGGGCCTCGGCGGCCTCGCTCTCGTGGGTGCGCTGGAACTCGCGCACCCGCCGCAGCTGCGACTCCTTCTCCTCGTCGGTGGCGCGGGCCAGCTCGACGTGCTGCGGGGTGGCGTCGTCGCCGACCTCCTTGAGGAAGGTGTTCACGCCGACGATCGGCAGCGAGCCGTCGTGCTTGCGGTGCTCGTAGAGCATCGACTCGTCCTGGATGCGGCCGCGCTGGTAGCCGGTCTCCATCGCGCCCAGCACGCCACCGCGCTCGTTGATGCGGTCGAACTCGGCGAGCACGGCCTCCTCGACCAGGTCGGTGAGCTGGTCGATGATGAAGGAGCCCTGCAGCGGGTTCTCGTTCATCGCCAGCCCCCACTCGCGGTTGATGATCAGCTGGATCGCCAGGGCGCGGCGCACCGACTCCTCGCTGGGGGTCGTCACGGCCTCGTCGTAGGCGTTGGTGTGCAGGCTGTTGGCGTTGTCGTAGATCGCGATCAGCGCCTGCAGCGTGGTGCGGATGTCGTTGAAGTCCATCTCCTGCGCGTGCAGCGAGCGACCGCTCGTCTGCACGTGGTACTTCAGCTTCTGCGAGCGCTCGCCGGCGCCGTACTTGTCGCGCATCGCCACCGCCCAGATCCGACGGGCGACGCGGCCGATGACGGAGTACTCGGGGTCCATGCCGTTGGAGAAGAAGAACGACAGGTTGGGCGCGAAGTCGTCGATGTCCATGCCGCGCGCGAGGTAGGCCTCGACGTAGGTGAAGCCGTTGGCGAGGGTGAAGGCGAGCTGGCTGATGGGGTTCGCCCCGGCCTCGGCGATGTGGTAGCCGGAGATCGAGACCGAGTAGAAGTTGCGCACCTGCTTCTCGATGAACCACTCCTGGATGTCGGCCATCATCCGGAGGCTGAACTCGGTGGAGAACAGGCAGGTGTTCTGGCCCTGGTCCTCCTTGAGGATGTCGGCCTGCACGGTGCCGCGCACGCTCGCCACCGCGTGGGCGGCCAGCATCGCGGCCTCGTCGGCGTCGGGCTCACGGCCCTCGCGCTCACGGAAGGCGTCGACCTGCTGGTCGATGACGGTGTTGAGGAAGAACGCCAGCACCGTCGGCGCCGGGCCGTTGATGGTCATCGAGACCGAGGTGCTCGGCGCGACCAGGTCGAAGCCGTCGTAGAGCACCTTCATGTCGTCGAGGGTGGCCACCGAGACGCCCGACGTGCCGACCTTGCCGTAGATGTCGGGGCGCTCGTCGGGGTCGCGACCGTAGAGGGTCACCGAGTCGAAGGCCGTCGAGAGGCGCTTGGCGTCACCGTCCGCGGAGAGGATCTTGAAGCGGCGGTTGGTGCGCGCGGGGTCGCCCTCGCCGGCGAACATCCGGGCCGGGTCCTCGCCGTCGCGCTTGAACTTGAAGACGCCGGCGGTGAAGGGGAAGAGCCCGGGCAGGTTCTCGCGGCGCCAGAAGCGCACCAGCTCGCCGTGGTCGGCGTACGCCGGCAGCGCGACGCGGGGGATCTTGTTGCCGCTCAGTGACTCGCGCGTCAGCGTCGTGTGGATCTCCTTGTCGCGCACCACCACGACCTGCTCGTCGCCGGAGTAGGACTCCACGACCGCGGGCCACTGCTCGAGCTGCTCGGCGACCTCGGGGTCGAGCTGCTTGCGGGCCTTCTCGAGCAGGGCCGGCACGTCGCCGGCGTCGTGGTCGACGAGCTCGGCGCTGACCGCCTCGAGGCGCTGCACGCGGCGCGCGGCCTCGGCCAGCTCGTCGGTGCGCGCGTGGTAGGCGCGCACCGTCTCGGTGATCTCGGCCAGGTAGCGCACCCGGTCCTGGGGCACGACGGCGCGGATGCCCGAGGAGTGCTTGACCTCGACGGGGGCCAGGGTGCCCTCGTCGGCGGGCAGGCCCTTCTCGACCAGGATGCCGCGCAGGTGCTGGTAGAGCGCGGTGACGCCGTCGTCGTTGAAGGTGGCGGCGCTGGTGCCGAAGACCGGCATCTGGTCGGGCTGCTGGCCGAAGGCCTCGCGGTTGCGCACCAGCTGGCGGCCCACGTCGCGCAGCGCGTCCTTGGCGCCGCGGCGCTCGAACTTGTTGATCGCCACGGTGTCGGCGAAGTCGAGCATGTCGATCTTCTCGAGCTGGCTGGCGGCGCCGAATTCGGGCGTCATGACGTACATGGCGGTGTCGACGAACGGCACGATCGCCGCGTCGCCCTGGCCGATGCCGGGGGTCTCGACGACCACCAGGTCGAAGCCGGCGGCCTTGACCACGTCGATGACGTGGGGCAGGTGCTCGGGCAGCTCGTGGGCGCCGCGGGTGGCCAGGGAGCGGAAGAAGACCCGGTCGCCGTCGAGGCTGTTCATCCGGATGCGGTCGCCGAGCAGCGCCCCGCCGCCCTTGCGGCGGGTGGGGTCGACGGCGATCACGGCCACGCGCAGCTTGTCCTGCTGGTCGACGCGGAAGCGGCGCACGAGCTCGTCGGTCAGCGACGACTTGCCCGAGCCGCCGGTGCCGGTGATGCCGAGCACGGGTGCGTGGCTGCGGGCGGCGGCCTCCCGGATCGTGTCGAGTTCGCCGCCCAGGCGACCGAGCTCGGCGCCGGTGATCGCGCGGGCCACGGCGAAGCGGTCGCCGCTGAGCACCTGCTCGGCGGTCACGGCGCCGGCGGCCCACAGGTCGTGGTCGCAGTCGGCGACGACGCTGTTGATCATCCCGACCAGGCCCATCCGCTGGCCGTCCTCGGGGGAGAAGATGGTGACCCCGGAGTCGCGCAGGCGCTGGATCTCGTCGCGCACGATGACGCCGCCGCCCCCGCCGACGACCTTGACGTGCCCGGCGCCGCGCTCGCGCAGCGACTGCACGAGGTACTCGAAGTACTCGATGTGCCCGCCCTGGTACGACGACACGGCGACGCCCTGCACGTCCTCCTCGAGCGCGGCGTCGACGACCTCGGCGACCGAGCGGTTGTGCCCGAGGTGGATCACCTCGCAGCCCTGGCTCTGGAAGATCCGCCGCATGATGTTGATCGAGGCGTCGTGGCCGTCGAAGAGGCTCGAGGCCGTGACGAGGCGGATGGGGTGGGTGGGCTGGTGCAGGTCGCTCATGTGGGGCTCGCTCCGGGGAAGATAGTTGGACGTCCAACTATCTCAGCATAGGTGATGCCCGTCGCACCGGGAACCCCTACGCGGCGGTAGCCGGCACGGGGTCTCAGTCCACCCGGTCGCCGGCGCTGGCGCGCAGCTCGCCGAGCAGCCGGGTCAGCGTGCTCGTCGACCCCGCCCCGATGCCGGGGGAGCCGAAGACCTCGGCGTTGAGGCCCTCCGTCGCCCGCTCGACGACCTCGCGCCCGGTGTCGGTGATCTCGGCCAGCACCACGCGCCGGTCGCCGTCGCCGCGCACGCGGCGTACGAAGCCCTGGCGCTCGAGCCGGTCGACCGCGCTGGTCACCGAGGTCGGGTGCACCTGCAGCAGCGAGCCGAGCCGCATCATCGGCATCCGCCCGGCCGAGGAGAAGGCGAGCAGCCGCAGCACCTCGTAGCGCGCGAAGGTGAGGTCGAGGGGGCGCAGCACCGCCTCGATGCGGCCGGTGAGCAGCTGGTGCACGCGCACCACCGAGGTCACCAGTGCCATCCCGTCGGCGGCCTCGGCCCAGCCGTGGGCGACCCACTGGCGGTGGGCCTCGCGGATCGGGTCGCGCTCGCTCATGGGGCCGCAGTCTGGCAGGCGGGGCCGGGACGCACAGAACTAGAACACGTTCTCGCTGGCGGCGTACGATCCGGACATGACCGCGACCCCGGACGTGCTGGCCCCCGCGACCCTCGGCCCGGTGCGCCTGCGCAACCGCACGGTCAAGGCCGCGACGTTCGAGGGCCGCACCCCCGAGGGGCAGGTCACCGACGCGCTGGTCGACTACCACCTCGAGGTGGCCCGCGGCGGCATCGGGATGACCACGGTCGCCTACCTCGCGGTCGCCCCCGAGGGGCGCACCCACCGCGAGCAGGTCGTCGTCGGCCCCGCCACCGAGGCTGGGCTGGCCCGCCTCGCCGACGCCGTCCACGACGCGGGCGCGGCCGTCGCCGGCCAGGTCGGGCACGCCGGGCCGGTCGCCAACGGCCGCTCCAACGGGGTCCGGGCGATCGCCGCCAGCCGGATGCCGAGCCCGCTGTCGATGCAGCTGGTCGCCGCGGCCACCGAGGCCGACCTGACCCGCGTCACCGGCGCGTACGTCGCGACCGCGCGCACGCTGGTGCGGGCCGGCTTCGACTGCCTCGAGCTGCACATGGCGCACTCCTACCTGATCTCCTCGTTCCTGGCCCCCGGGCTCAACCGCCGCACCGACCGCTGGGGCGGGTCGCTGACCAACCGCGCCCGGCTGGCGCGCCAGGTCGCCCGGGCGGTGCGCGAGGAGGTCGGCGACGCGGTGGCGGTCACCGCCAAGCTCTCGCTCTCCGACGGTTTCCGGGGCGGGGTCACCCTCGACGAGGCGGTCGAGGTGGCGCAGATGCTGGAGGCTGACGGTGCCGTCGACGCCCTCCAGCTCTCCGGCGGCTCCTCGCTGATGAACCCGATGTACCTCTTCCGCGGCGACGTGCCGCACCGCGAGCTCGCCGCCGCGATGGGCGGCCTGGCCGGGTGGGGGATGCGCACCCCGGTGGGGCGCTCGTTCCTGAGGTCCTACCCCTTCGAGGAGGCCTACTTCCGCGACAAGGCGCTGCGGTTGCGCGCGGCGGTCGACCTGCCGCTGATGCTGCTCGGCGGCATCAACCGCCTCGCGACGATGGAGCAGGCGATGGCCGACGGGTTCGAGTACGTCGCCCTGGCCCGCGCGGTGCTGCGCGAGCCCGGCCTGGTCGACCGGCTGGCCCGCGAGCGCGCGGCCGGGCGGAGCGGCGAGGGGGCGTGCATCCACTGCAACCGGTGCATGCCCACGATCTACGACGGCACCCGCTGCCCGGTCCGGGAGGACGTACCCCTTCCGCAGATCTAGAACGTGTTCTAGATTGCCTCGCATGACACAGGTCGTCCCCGAGAAGCCCCTGCGCGTCGTCGTCTGGTCCACCGGCACCATCGGCTGCCACGCCATCGCCGGCATCGACGCCCACCCCGACCTCGAGCTGGTGGGGGTGTGGGTCTCCAACCCCGCCAAGCACGGCCGCGACGCCGGCGAGCTCGCCGGCCTCGGCCGCGAGCTGGGCGTACGGGCCAGCACCGACCGCGACGAGGTGATGGCGCTGGCGCCCGACGCCGTGCTGCACGCCGCGATGACCGACGACCGCCCCTTCGAGGCGATCGAGGACCTGCTGTGGATGCTCGAGCAGGGCGTCGACGTCGTCTCCTCCGGACCGGTGCTGCTGCAGTGGCCCGCCGGGATCCTGCCGCCCGAGATGATCGAGCGGATCGCCGAGACCGGCTGCCGCGGCGACGCGAGCCTCTACGTCAACGGCATCGACCCCGGCTTCGCCAACGACGTGCTGCCACTGGTGATGACCAGCCTGTCGCAGCGCATCGACCTGGTGCGGGTCAGCGAGATCGCCGACTACTCCACCTACTACCAGCCCGTCGTGATGAGCGATCTCTTCGGCTTCGGGCGCCCGATGGAGGAGGTCGGGATGCTCTGGCAGCCCGGCATCCTGTCGATGGCCTGGGGCAGCGTGGTGCGCCAGATCGCCGCCGGCCTCGACATCACCCTCGACGAGCCGCTCACCGAGGAGGTCGACCGCCGCGCCGCCGAGGTCGACACGCCCAGCGTCAGCGGCGACATCGCCGCCGGGACCATGGGCGCGGTCCGCTTCCGCGTGGTCGGCAAGGTCGACGGCGTCGAGCGGGTCGTGCTCGAGCACGTCACCCGCACCGCCCCCGACCAGGTGCCCGAGTGGCCGATCCCGCCCGAGGACGACGGCTGCTACCGCGTGGAGATCCTCGGCGAGCCGATGATGAAGGTCGACCTCACCCACCACGGCGAGCACGGCGACCACAACGTGTCGGGCATGATCACCACCGCCCAGCGGCTGGTGAACTCGCTGCCGGCCGTCTGCGCCGCCGAGCCCGGGCTGGTCACCGCCCTCGACCTGCCGCTGGTCACCGGCCGCGGGCTGGTGGCGCGGGCGTGAGCATCCTCGACCGGTTCACCCTCACCGACCACGTCGCCGTCGTCACCGGCGCCGGGCGCGGCATCGGCGCGGCCACCGCCGTCGCCCTGGCCGAGGCCGGCGCCGACGTGCTGCTCTCCTCGCGCACCGAGGCCCAGCTCGAGCGGGTCGCCGAGGCGGTGCGGGCCACCGGCCGGCGCGCCCTCGTGGTGCCCGCCGACCTGTCCGACACCGACGCGGTCGCCGCGCTCGCGGGGGCGGCGTACGAGGAGTTCGGGCGGCTCGACACGGTCGTCAACAACGTCGGCGGCACCATCCCCAACGCCTTCCTCGACACCGACGTGGCCTACCTGGAGGAGGCCTTCCACTTCAACGTCTCGACCGCCCACGCGCTCAGCGTCGCCGCGGTGCCGCTGATGCTGAAGGGGCCCGACGAGGCGCAGCGCTCGATCGTCAACATCTCCTCGATGATGGGCCGGGCCTCCGGGCGGGGCTACCTGGCCTACGGCACCGCCAAGGCCGCGCTCGCGCACTGGGCGCGGCTGGCCGCCACCGACCTCGCGCCCCGTATCCGCGTCAACGGCATCTACGTCGGCTCGGTGATGACCAGCGCGCTGGAGTTCGTCGCCGGGCAGCCCGAGATGATGGACCAGCTCGAGACCAAGACCCCGCTCGGCCGGGTCGGCGAGGCCGAGGACATCGCCGCGGCGGTGCTCTACCTGTCCTCGCGGGCCGGGCAGTACGTCACCGGCAAGGTGCTGGAGGTCGACGGCGGCATCCAGCAGCCGAACCTCGACCTCGGGCTGCCGGACCTCGGGTGAGGTGTCCGCGGCGCGGGGCCTAAGGTCGGACGGGTGACCGCGTCAACCAGTTCAGGCCAGCAGACCCCGCAGCCGCGAGAGCCCCGCGGCGGCACGCCCACGGCGTACGCCGTCTCGCCCGACTCGGGCGAGCACTGGACCGCCGAGGGGGCCTGGCAGGTCGCGCCCGGCATCCACCGGATCCCGCTGCCGCTGCCCATGGACGGGCTCAAGGCGATCAACGTCTACACGATCGAGACCGACGACGGGCTGACGCTGGTCGACGGCGGGTGGGCGATCCCGGAGGCGCGCGAGCTGCTCGAGCGGTGCCTCAAGGGCATCGGTGCCGGCTTCGCCGACATCAACCGCTTCCTGGTCACCCACGTGCACCGCGACCACTTCACGATGGCCACCGTGCTGGGCCGCGAGCTCGGCATCGACGTGGCGCTGGGGCAGGAGGAGAAGCCGGCCCTCGACCTGCTCAACCACGCCGGCGACCTCACCGAGAACCCGTTCGTGGCGGTGCTGCGCTCGGCCGGCGCCCACGAGGTCGCCGAGGTGTGGCTGGGTGTCGGTGAGGACGACCCCGACCTGACCCACTGGCAGTACCCGACCACCTGGCTCACCGGCGACCAGCGCATCGAGGTCGGCGCGCGGGTGCTCGATGCCGTGCACACCCCGGGCCACACCCCCGGTCACTTCGTCTTCGCCGAGGCCGACGCCGGGCTGCTCTTCGCCGGCGACCACGTGCTGCCCACCATCACCCCCTCGATCGGGTTCACGGTGCCGCCGATGGACCAGCCGCTGGGCCACTTCATGGCCTCCCTGACCAAGGTGCGCTCGCTGCCCGACCTGCAGGTCCTGCCCGCCCACGGCCCCGTCTCGCCCTCGACCCACGCCCGGGTCGACGAGCTGCTCGCCTTCCACGAGGACCGGCTCGACCAGAGCCTCGCCGCGCTGTCGGCCGGCCCGCTCACCGGCCACGACGTCGCCGGGCGCCTCGGCTGGACCCGCCACGAGAAGGCCTACGACAGCCTCGACGTCTTCAGCCAGGGCATGGCCGCCATGGAGACCAAGGCCCACCTCGAGCTGCTCCACGCCCGCGGCCAGGTCACCCGCGAGGAGACCGACGGCGGGGTCGTCTTCACCGCCACGCCCTGACCGGGCCGCTTGCATGAGTCCCCGGTCAGCCGGGGGTTCCTGCACTTGTCAGGTGTTGCAACCCCTGACAAGTGCATGAGTCACCGGTCGACCGGGGACTCATGCACCCGGCGCATCGGCACGTGCGGGATGCCGTCCTCGAGGAACTCCTCGCCGTCGGGGGTGAAGCCGAAGGTGGCGTACCAGCCGGCCAGGGGCGACTGGGCGTCGAGGACGACGTCGCGGTCGGGGCAGACCTCGAGGGCGGTGTGCACCAGCTGGTCGGCGAGGCCGCGCCCGCGCACGCTGGGGGCCAGGACGACGCGCCCGACCCGCCAGGTGGTCGCGTCGTCGAGCACCCGGGCGTACCCGACCAGGACGCCGTCCTCGGTCAGCAGCACGTGGCGGGTGCCGGGCTCGGGGTCGCGGCCGTCGAGGTCGGGGTAGGGGCACTGCTGCTCGACGACGAAGACCAGCTGGCGCAGCCGCCACACGTCGTACGCCGCCGCGGGGTCGAGGGCGGCGAAGGGCTGGGCGGTGATGGCGAGGGTCACCGGACCATCCCACCACGCCGCCGGATACCCTCGAGGACGACAGACAGGGGAGCACCCGCCCGGCCGAGCCCGGGGTGGTGCTGAGAGTGCGGACCCGCCGCAGACCCTCCGAACCTGCTCCGGTTAAGACCGGCGAAGGGAGTCCAGGTGCGACGCATGCGTACGCCCATCCACCCCACGAGGACAGCCGCCGCGGCGCTGCTGGCCCTGACCGTCAGCGGCTGCTCGCTGGTCGGCACCGGCGACGACGAGTCGGCCACCGCCCCGGGCGGGGCCGCCGGGACCGACGGCGAGGCCGGCGGCACGGTCGTGCTCGTCACCCACGACAGCTTCTTCCTGCCCGAGAAGCTGGTGAAGCGCTTCGAGCGCGAGAGCGGCTACGACCTCGAGCAGCGCGCCGGCGGCGACGCCGGGGCGCTGACCAGCCAGCTGGTGCTCAACACCGACAGCCCCATCGGCGACGTCGCCTTCGGCGTCGACAACACCTTCGGCTCCCGGGCGCTCGAGGCCGACGTCTTCGCCCCCGCCGAGATCGACGCCCCCGCCGGCGTCGAGGAGAACGCGCTGCCCGGCGACGACGAGGGCACGCTGGTCGCCGTCGACACCGGCAACGTGTGCGTCAACGTCGACACCACCTGGTTCGCCGAGCGCGACCTCGACGCGCCCGAGACCCTCGACGACCTGGTCGACCCCGCCTACGAGGGGCTCTTCGTGACCCCCGGCGCGACCACCAGCTCGCCCGGCTTCGCGTTCCTGCTGACCACCGTCGCGGCGTACGGCGACGACTGGCAGGAGTGGTGGGAGGAGCTGCTCGACAACGACGCGAAGGTCGTCAACGGCTGGGAGGACGCCTACCAGGTCGACTTCACCCAGGGCGGCGGCAAGGGCGACCGGCCGATCGTGACGTCCTACGACTCCTCACCGGCCTTCACCGTCGACGGCGAGGGCGGCACGACCACCCGCGCCCTGCTCGACACCTGCTACGAGCAGGTCGAGTACGCCGGCGTGCTGCGCGGCGCCGACAACCCCGAGGGGGCGCAGGCGGTGCTCGAGTGGCTGGTCTCCCCGGAGGTGCAGGAGGCGCTGCCCTCCTCGATGTACGTCTACCCGGTCGTCGAGGGCACCGAGCTGCCCGAGGAGTGGACCGACCTCACCGAGCGGCCCGAGGACCCGTGGGCCGTGGAGCCCGCCGAGATCGACGAGAACCGCGACGCGTGGCTGCGCGAGTGGGGCGACCTGGTCAGCAGCTGATGACCGCCCCCCGCCGCGTGCTCGGCCTGGTCGCGCTGGCCGGGCTGCCGCTGGCGGTGCTCGGGGTCTTCTTCGTGCTGCCCGTCGCGGGCATGCTCGAGCGCGGGTTCGTCGTCGACGGCGACCTCGACGTCGGGGCCGTGCTCGAGGTCCTCACCCGCCCGCGCACCGGCCGGGTGCTGTGGTTCACGGTGTGGTCCTCGGCGGTCGCGACGGTCCTCGCGGTGCTGCTCGGGCTGCCTGCGGCGTACGCGCTGCACCGGCTGCGCTGGCCCGGACGCCGCGCGGTGCGGGCGGCGCTGCTGGTGCCGTTCGTGCTGCCGACGGTGGTGGTCGGGGTCGCCTTCCGCCAGCTGCTGGGGGAGTCGGGCCCGGTGGTGGCGCTCACCGGTGGTCGGGTCGACCTCGACGGCACCGCCGCGGGGATCGTCGCCGGCCTGGTGTTCTTCAACGTGGCGGTGGTGATCCGCGGCGTGGGCGCGGCCTGGGAGGGCCTCGACGTGCGGCCCGGGGAGGCCGCGGCGGCCCTGGGCGCCTCGCCGGCCCAGGTCTTCCGCACCGTCACCTGGCCGATGCTGCGCCCGGCCGTGGTCTCCTCCGCCAGCGTGGTCTTCCTCTTCTGCGCCACCGCCTTCGGCGTCGTGCTCACCCTCGGCGGGCTGCGCTACTCCTCGGTCGAGACCGAGATCTACCTGCTCACCGTGCAGTACCTCGACCTGCAGGCCGCCGCGGCGCTGTCGATGGTCCAGCTGGTCGCGGTGGTGGCGCTGCTGGTGGTCGCGGGCCGGCTGCGCGCCGTGCCCGACCCGACCCTGGCGCGCAGCACCGCCCGCCCGCGCCGGCCCCGGCGCGGCGACACCCCCCAGCTGGTGGCCACCGCGCTGCTGCTGGTGCTGGTCGCGGCCCCCGTCGCCACCCTCGTGGTCGGCTCGCTGCGCGTCGACGACGCCTGGTCGCTGGCCTACTACCGGGCCCTGGCCTCCGACGGCGAGCAACAGGCCCTGCAGGTGCCCGCGCTGGAGGCGCTGGTGACCTCGCTGCGCACCGCCGTCGACGCCACCTGGATGGCGCTGCTGCTCGGCGGCCTGGTCGCCCTGGTGCTGACCCGCCGCTCCCACGGCCGCGCCGAGCGCCGTGTCCGCTCGGTGCTCGACGGCTTCTTCATGCTCCCGCTGGGGGTCTCCGCGGTGACCCTGGGCTTCGGCTTCTTCATCACCCTCGACTCCCCGCCCCTCGACCTGCGCGAGTCGCCGGTGCTGGTGCCGCTGGCGCAGGCGCTGGTGGCGCTGCCGCTGGTGGTGCGCACCCTCGTGCCGGTGCTCGCCGGCGTCGACGACCGCCAGCGCCAGGCCGCGGCGTCGCTGGGCGCCGGGCCGCTGCGGGCGGTGGCCACCGTCGACCTGCCGGTCGTGTGGCGCCCGCTGCTGGCCGCCTCCGGCTTCGCGTTCGCGATCTCCCTCGGCGAGTTCGGCGCCACCTCGTTCCTGGCCCGCCCCGACAGCCCGACGCTGCCGGTGCTGATCTTCCGGCTCATCGGGCGCCCCGGCGAGCTCAGCTACGGCACCGCCCTGGCCGCCTCCGTGGTGCTGGCCGCCACCACCGCCGTCGTCGTGCTCGCCGTCGAGCGCCTGCGCGTGCCCTCCCTAGGAGCCTTCTGATGCTGTCCCTGACCGACGTCGACGTCGCCTACGACGGGGTGCCCGCCGTGCGCGGGGTCTCCCTCGACCTGCCCGACGGCCAGGTGCTCGCCGTGCTCGGCCCCTCGGGCTGCGGCAAGTCGACGCTGCTGCGCGCCGTCGCCGGGCTCGAGCCCAGCGGCGGATCGATCCGCTGGGACGGCCAGGACCTGGCCCGGGTGCCCACTCACAAGCGCGGCTTCGCGCTGATGTTCCAGGACGGCCAGCTCTTCACCCACCTCACCGTGGGCCGCAACGTCGGCTACGCCCTGCGCCTGCGCCGCACCCCCGGCGCCGCGCGGCGCGTCGAGGAGCTGCTCGAGCTCGTCGGCCTCGCCGGGTACGCCGACCGGCTGCCCGGCACCCTCTCCGGCGGGGAGCGGCAGCGGGTGGCCCTGGCCCGGGCCCTGGCCGTGCAGCCACGGCTGCTGCTGCTCGACGAGCCGCTCTCGGCGCTCGACGCAGGCCTGCGCGAGCGGCTGGCCGGCGACCTGCGCGACATCCTGCACCGGGCCGGCACCACCGCGCTGATGGTGACCCACGACCACGACGAGGCCTTCACCGTGGCCGACCGGCTGGCGGTGATGCGCGAGGGCCACCTGGTGCAGGAGGGCGCGATCGAGGCGGTCTGGCGCTCGCCCGCCGACACCGCCACCGCGCTGTTCCTCGGCTACGCCCGGGTGCTGGAGGGCGCCGGCGCCCAGCGGGTGCTCGACGCCGCGGGCCCGCACGACCGGCGCGCCGCCGCGGTCGCCGTACGACGCTCGGCGCTGCAGGTGGGCGACGACGGGCCGCTGGCCGGGGTGGTGCGCTCGCTGCGCGCGACCCCCGAGCAGCAGCGGCTCGTGCTCGACGTCGACGGCGTCGGCGAGTGCGACGCCGTGGCCGGGCTCGACCGGCGCCTGGGACCCGGCGACCGGGTGCGGCTGCGGGTCGACCAGACCCGGCTGGCGGTGCTGCCGGAGGTGCCGCCCGGCGCGCCCGACGCGCGGTGAGGACCGTTCACTAGACTCCGGTCCTGTGTACCGCCGCGCCTATGCCCTCCTCGTGGGCACCGCCCTCGCCATGGGCCTGTGGGCCATCATCACCGCCGTCGTCCTCGACAAGCGGCTGGTCGACCCCGAGGGCAGCTTCCTGGGCCCGTCGTGGCTGCGGCTGCCGCTGCTGCTGACCGGCGCGCTGCTGCTCGACCTGCTGCCGCGCTCGCTGTGGTTCGGCAAGGGCCACCCCGGCGCGATGCTGCGGGTGGCGCGCGAGCGGCTGCGCACCCACTGGAACCGCGAGCGGCTCACGCTGGTGGTGCTGGGCATCGTGAGCTTCTACGTCACCTACGTCTGCTACCGCAACCTCAAGTCGTTCCTGCCGTTCATGATCGAGACGAAGTACGACCGCGAGCTGCACCTGCTCGACCGGGCGCTGTTCTTCGGCAACGACCCGGCGATCGTGCTGCACGGGCTGCTCGGCACCGACGTGGTGGCCTACCTGCTGTCCTACATCTACCTCTGGTTCCTGCCGCTGGTGCCGCTGGCGCTGACCGCGTGGCTGGTGTGGTCGCGCAACATGTCCTACGGCTACTGGTTCGTCACCTCCCAGTGCATCGCCTGGAGCCTGGGCACCGTGTCCTACTACGCGCTGCCGACCCTGGGCCCGGGCCTGGAGTACGTCTCGCTCTACGCCGACCTCGCCCAGACGCCCACCAACGACCTGATGGACTCGCTGGTCTCCTCGCGCCAGGGCGTCATCCTCGGCGGTCTGACCGGGCAGGTGCAGTCGGTGGCCGGGTTCGCGAGCCTGCACACCGCGATCACCCTGCTGGTGGCGCTGCTGGTGCAGTACACGCTGCGCTCGAAGGTCCTCAAGATCGTCTTCTGGGTCAACTTCGGCGTCACCGTGGTGGCCACCTTGTACTTCGGCTGGCACTACGTCGCCGACGACCTGGCCGGCATCATGATCGCCCTCGTCGCCTTCTACGTCGGCGGCCTGGCCACCGGGCAGAAGTTCGACCACGGCGGGCTCGCCTCGCACCCGACCACGACGACCTCGAAGATCCCCGTCTCGCGGGACTGAAGCCCGGCCCTCACCCCTCCGGGCCGGTAGCGTGGCGACATGGCGACCCAGACCACCGCGCCCGGCACCACGCCCCCCTCGCACGGCGAGGAGCCGGCCCAGGAGCCGGCCCAGGAGACGGCCGCCGACGGCTACGTGCAGCCCGACGTCGACGTCGAGGCGCTGCAGCGGCTGCTCGACGGGCGCTACGCCGAGGTGCGCGCGCTGGTGCGCCGCAACCTCGTCGACACCGCCGACATCCTCACCGACGCCGAGACGATGAGCCGCGGCGACTACCGCGAGAGGGTCAAGGACCTCATCGTCGAGCTGGCCGCGACCGGCCAGACCGGCATGGGCTTCCCGACCGAGCACGGCGGCGGCGGCGACCCGGGCGCGTCGGTCGCGACCTTCGAGACCCTCGCCTTCGGCGACCTGTCGGTGCTGGTCAAGGTCGGCGTGCAGTTCGGCCTCTTCGGCGGCGCGATCCAGCAGCTCGGCACCCGGCGCCACCACGACGAGTACCTGCCCCGGCTGATCACCGGTGAGCTGCTGGGCTGCTTCGCGATGACCGAGACCGGGCACGGCTCGAACGTCCAGGCCCTCGGCACGGTCGCGACGTACGACGTGGAGGCGGGGGAGTTCGTGATCACCACGACCCGCGAGGACGCCCGCAAGGACTACATCGGCAACGCCGCCGCCCACGGCGAGCTGGCCGTCGTCTTCGCCCAGCTCGAGGTCGGCGGCGAGGGCCGCGGCGTGCACGCCTTCGTGGTGCCGATCCGCGTCGACGGCGAGCCGGCGCCGGGGGTGCGCATCGAGGACGACGGGCTCAAGATGGGCCTCAACGGCGTCGACAACGGGCGGCTGTGGTTCGACGGGGTGCGGGTGCCGCGCGAGGCGCTGCTCAACCGGTTCGCCGACGTCTCCGAGGCCGGCGTCTACGAGAGCCCCATCGACAACCCCAACCGGCGCTTCTTCACGATGCTCGGCACCCTGGTCACCGGTCGCGTCAGCGTCGGCGCCGCCGGGATCAGCGCCAGCAAGGTCGCGCTGGCGATCGCGGTCAAGTACGCCCTGCAGCGCCGCCAGTTCGAGGCCAGCGACGACGAGCAGGAGTCGCTGCTGCTCGACTACGGCATGCACCAGCGCCGGCTGCTGCCGCTGCTGGCGCGCACCTACGCGCTGCACTTCGCCCAGGAGGAGCTGACCTCCCAGTTGCACGACGTGCTCACCGGCGCCGCCGACGACGAGCAGACCAGGCGCGAGCTCGAGTCGCGTGCCGCCGGCACCAAGGCGCTCGGCACCTGGCACGCGACCCGCACCATCCAGGAGTGCCGCGAGGCGTGCGGCGGCGCGGGCTACCTGGCCGAGAACCGCTTCACCGCGCTCAAGGCCGACACCGACGTCTTCACGACCTTCGAGGGCGACAACCACGTGCTGCTGCAGCTGGTGGCCAAGGGCCTGCTGACCGACTACGCCAGCGAGTTCGAGGACATGGACCAGCTCGGGATGGCGCGCTTCGTGGCCGCCCTGGCCGTCGACACGGTCGTGGAGAAGACCCGGGTCCACCAGCTGCTGGAGCGGGTGCGCGACCTGCTGCCCGGCGGCGACGAGTGGGACCAGGAGGCCGGCCTGCTCGACCCGGAGTACCAGCTGGCGATGCTGCGCTTCCGCGAGGAGCACATGATCAGCGGCGCGGCGCGGCGCCTCAAGCGCGGCGTCGACCAGGGGATGCCCGCCGGCGCGGTGTTCTCCCGGGTGCAGGACCACGTCATCGGCGCCGCCGACGCCCACATGGAGCGCCTGGTGCTCGAGGCGTTCGTGGCCAAGACCCGCTCGCTGCCCGACGGCGACCAGAAGGTCGCCCTCAACCTGCTCTGCGACCTCTACGCCCTCTCGGTGATCGAGGGCGACCGGGCGTGGTTCATGGAGCACGGCCGGCTCTCCGTGCA
Organism: Nocardioides sp. OK12; assembly: GCF_024341885.1. Lineage (NCBI taxonomy): Bacteria > Bacillati > Actinomycetota > Actinomycetes > Propionibacteriales > Nocardioidaceae > Nocardioides > Nocardioides sp. OK12. The sequence continues at coordinate 289,718 of NZ_BNET01000002.1, forward strand.
GCGCTCGAAGGCGATCAGCCGCGAGGTGGCTGCGCTGTGCCGCAAGGTCCGCCCGCTGGCCGGCGACCTCGTCGACGCCTTCGGCGTACCGACCGAGATGCTGCGTGCCCCCGAGCTGGTGGGCGAGCTGGGCTGAGGGGCGCTCCGGGGAGTTCCATCGGGTACCCGCTAGAACTCGCGCCGCCTGACCGAAGCTTCAGTCAGGCGGCGCCAGGTTCATCGGGTACCCGATGAACCGTCAGGGGTCGTACGTCGCTCAGTGGCCGTTGGTCTTGGCGCGCTCGAAGGAGGCGACGACCTCGGCCTCGGCCTCGGTGCGCCCGACCCACTCGGCGCCCTCGACGGACTTGCCGGGCTCGAGGTCCTTGTAGACCTCGAAGAAGTGCTGGATCTCCAGGCGGTCGAACTTGGAGACGTGGCTGATGTCGCGCAGGTGCTCCAGGCGCGGGTCGGCCGCGGGCACGCACAGCACCTTGTCGTCGCCGCCGGCCTCGTCGGTCATCCGGAACATGCCGATCGCGCGGCACTTGATCAGGCAGCCCGGGAAGGTGGGCTGCTGCAGGATCACCAGGGCGTCGAGCGGGTCGCCGTCCTGACCGAGGGTCTCCTCGATGTAGCCGTAGTCGGCGGGGTACTGGGTCGAGGTGAAGAGGGTCCGGTCCAGGCGCAGCCGGCCGGACTCGTGGTCGACCTCGTACTTGTTCCGCTCGCCCTTGGGGATCTCCACCAGTACGTCGAACTCCAGCACGTATTGCCTCCGCGTGTCGGTCCGGCACGAGGGCCGGTCGTCAAAAGTCGTTGTCGGGCCCCGTGGCGGAGCCGCCGACAGTCTCGCGCACAATGGCTCGAAACGTGAACGGGGAGGTTCATCAGGTGGCTCGACGTGACCCACGCCACTCCCCGGCGACCCCGCGCGACGACGCCGGACGGGCCGCGACGTGGCTGGTCCTGCTGCTGGTGCTGGCCCTCGCCGCGGGTGCGGCGGCCTGGCGCCTCGACCTCGCCGACCCCGCCCGCGAGCGGCTCGAGAGCCTGCGCGAGCGGGTGCTGGGCGGCGAGGAGGAGCCCGACCCGAGCACCGACCCGGCCGCCGTCCCGCTGCCCGAGGGGCTCAGCCTGCCGCCGCTGACGGACCCGGCCGAGGTGGCCGAGGCGCTCGACCCGGCCACCGCCGGCGAGCTCAGCCCGACCGCCGTACGACGCGCGCTGCAGCAGCGCCTGGGCGACGACCGGCTCGGCAGGCGGGTCTCGGTGGCGGTCGCGGGGGCCAGCGGGGCGCCGGCGTACGAGAAGGGTGCGGCGCTGGTGCCGGCCTCGACCACCAAGCTGCTGACGTCGGTGGCTGCGCTGGAGACCATCGAGCCGGGCACCACCTTCCGCACCACGACCGTGCTGCGCGGCGACCGCCTGGTCGTCGTCGGCGGCGGCGACCCCTTCCTGATGCGGGCCCCCGACGAGCCGGGCATCGCCAGCGTGCCGGCCCGCGCCGACATCACCACCCTGGCCCGCCTCAGCGCCGCCGAGCTGCGCGAGCAGGGCGTGCGCCGGGTGCGGGTGGGCTACGACGACCGGTTGTTCTCCGGGCCGGCGTTCAACCCGCGCTGGCCCGACACCTACGTCGGCGACGTGGTCGCGCCGATCACGGCGCTGTGGGTCGACCAGGGCCGCCCCGAGACCGGCTACGGCCGCGTCGCCGACCCGGCGGCGGTGGCCGCGCAGGTCTTCGCCGACGCGCTGGCCGCCGAGGGCGTCCGGGTGCAGGGCGCCCCTGCCGCTGTCCGTGGTCGAGGGGAGGAGGTCGCGGCGGTCGAGAGCGCGCCCGTCGACGACGTCGTCGACCGGCTGCTGCAGGTCAGCGACAACGAGGCCACCGAGGTGCTGCTGCGCCACGTCGGGCTCGCCACCGGCGGCGCGGGTTCCTTCGTCGACGGGGTCCGCGGGGTCGAGACCGTGCTGGAGCGGCTCGGGGTGCCCGCGCCGCAGCGCCTGTACGACGGCAGCGGGCTGTCGCGGGAGAACCTGATCGCCCCCGAGACCCTCGTCGGGCTGCTGCAGGCGGTGCTCGGCGCCGAGGCCGACGACCCGGTGCGGGCGGTGCTCGGCGGGCTGCCGGTGGCCGGCTTCAGCGGCTCGCTGACCTTCCGCTTCGACGACGCCCCGGCGGCGGCCGTGGGGTCGGTGCGGGCCAAGACCGGCACCCTGAGCGGCGTGAGCAGCCTGGCCGGCACGGCGGTGAGCCGCGACGGCGTACCCATGGTCTTCGCGCTGATGCTCGACCGGGTGGGCGAGGTCGACGAGGCCTACGCGCAGGCGGCCCTCGACAGCGCCGCGGCAGCACTGGCGGCCTGCCGGTGCGCCCGGGGTGGGTCGGCCGCAGCCGGTCGGTGAGTAGGTTCGACCCATGACGACGAGCCCTCCGCAGATCATCGACTGGGACCTCGCGGTGCGGCTCGGCACCAGGCTGGCCGGCGACGGGCCGACGGTGGGTCGCGACGAGGCCGCCGCAGCCGTGGCGGAGCTGCGCGCCGGGGCGCACCGCTCGACGCCGCTGGTCGCCGAGTTCACCGGGCTGCACGCCGACGCCGACACCGCGCCGGTGCTGGTGGTCGACCGCGGCGGCTGGGTGCAGGCCAACGCCGACGCCTTCAGCACCGTGCTCGCGCCGATGGTGGCCAAGCTGGTGGAGAAGAAGCCCCCGAGCGGGCTGTCGCTGGCGGTCGGCTCCCGGATCACCGGCGCCGAGGTCGGCGGCCTGCTGGGCTTCCTGGCAGGCAAGGTGCTGGGGCAGTTCGACCCCTTCCACGACCCCTCCGGCCGGCTGCTGCTGGTGGCGCCCAACATCGTGCAGGTCGAGCGCGAGATCGGCGCCGACCCCACCGACTTCCGGCTGTGGGTGTGCCTGCACGAGGAGACCCACCGGGTGCAGTTCACCGCGGTGCCCTGGATGCGCGACCACATCTTCTCCCTCGTCGAGCAGCTCAGCGCGACCATGGACAGCGCCAGCCTGCTCGAGGACGGCCTCGCCCGGGTCAAGGCCGCCGTAGGCTCGGGTACCTCGGGGGGCAGCCTCGTGGAGATGTTCAGCACCCCCGAGCAGCGCGAGCTGATGGACCAGGCGACCGGTGTCATGTCGCTGCTCGAGGGCCACGCCGACGTGGTGATGGACGGCGTCGGCCCCGAGGTGATCGGCTCGGTGGAGGAGATCCGGGCGAAGTTCAACGAGCGCCGCAAGGGCGTGGGCACCCTCGACCGGCTCGTACGCCGGCTGCTGGGCCTCGACGCCAAGATGGCGCAGTACCGCGACGGGGCGGCGTTCGTGCGCGCGGTCGTCGACAAGGTCGGGATGAGCGAGTTCAACGCGGTCTTCGCCGGGCCGGAGAACCTGCCGAGCAAGGCCGAGATCCACGACCCGCAGGCGTGGGTCGCGCGCGTCCTGTGAGGCCGCCGACGAGGCCGGCACCGTGAGGCTGCACCCGTCGGTCGCGGCGGTGCGGGTCGCCGTACGACGTGACCTCGAGGACCTCGCCGAGGGCGACACCGTGGTGGTGGCCTGCTCCGGCGGCCCCGATTCCCTGGCGCTGCTGGCCGCGACGGTGCACGAGGCCCGCGCCGGTGGGTGGCGGGTCGTCGGCGCCACCGTCGACCACGGCCTCCAGGAGGGCTCGGCCGAGCAGGCAGCACGGGTGGTGGAGCAGATGGCGGCGCTGGGCGCTGCCGAGACCCTGACCGCCCGGGTGCAGGTCGGCTCCGACGCCGGCATCGGGCCCGAGGCGGCGGCCCGGCGCGCCAGGTACGCCGTGCTCGAGCAGGTCGCCGACCACGTCGGCGCCGCGGCGGTCCTGCTGGGCCACACCCGCGACGACCAGGCCGAGACGGTGCTGCTCGGGCTCGCGCGCGGCTCGGGCGGCCGGTCGCTGGCCGGGATGCGCCGCCGCTTCGACCGCTACCGCCGCCCCCTGCTCGACGTCCCACGCGACGACACCGTCACCGCATGCCAGGTCGAGGGCATCGAGACGTGGGACGACCCGCACAACCTCGACCCCGGCTTCGCCCGGGTGCGGGTGCGCCGCACCGTCCTCCCGGTCCTCGAGGAGCAGCTCGGCCCCGGCATCGCCGCCACCCTCGCCCGCACCGCCGACCAGCTGCGCGCCGACGCCGACCTCCTCGACGACATCGCCGAGGCGACGTACGCCGACCTGGTAACGGCCGAGGGCGCCCTCCCGGTCGAGGCGCTCGAGGGCGTCCCCGACGCGCTGCGGCGCCGCGTGCTGCGGCTCGTCGCCCTCGCCGCCGGCGCCCCGGCCGCCGAGCTCTTCCACGAGCACGTGCTCGCGCTCGACTCCCTCGTCACCCGCTGGCGCGGGCAGAAGTGGGTCGACCTGCCCGGCCACCTGCGCGGGGTGCGGGTGGGTGGCCTGGTCCAGGTGGTCTCCTCGCGCTAGTCGACCGACCCCTGAGAGTGACCCCTGGGGGCGGAGCCGGCCGGAGACTGGCGGTGGGCAAGCGCCGGGTCCGGCCCCTGCTGTCGTGCCTGGACCAGTCGCGCCGGCGTGTCCCCGATCTGAGGTAACTAGCACCCCTTCGACCCCGATGAGGGGTCCTCGTCTCCACACACTGGCGCAGCGGACCGGATGTGCCCGCGGCCATGCAGGTGCGTGGTCAGACTCGACGGGGGAGCTCAGATGAGCCGAAATCACACGTCCGTGGTCGCAACGCCACGGAAGTTCCGCGCCGCCATGCTGGGGGCGCTCGCCACGGTGATGGCGATCTCGGGGGTGGCCGGCCTGGGAGCTGCGACCAACGCGGCGTTCGCGGTCGACCCGGATCCTGACTTCATCCTGATCGAGGAGGACCTCGAGCACATCCTGAAGCAGATCCAGATCGCCGAGGCGCACGCCGCCGGCGGTCGGCTGCTCTGCGCGCGCCCGACCGACACGTCGGGCAAGTGCGTGGCGGACCCGGCTCTCCCCGACGGCCTGCGGACGGTGGACGGCTCGAGCAACAACCTCGAGCACCCGGAGTTCGGCGCCGCGGACCAGCCCTTCCCGCGCCTGCTCCCCACGCGCTGGCGCAAGGGCGAAGCGGCACCGCCCGGGGCGCCCGGCAACAACCCGGCCGACACGAGCATGTGTGACGCGGGGACGACGTGCTACTCCCAGCAGCAGGGCTTCGTCTACGACTCCCAGCCACGCATCATCAGCAACCTGATCGTCGACCAGACGATCGCCAACCCGGCCGCCCAGAACGCCCACGACAACACCCCTGGCTCGACGATCGACGCCGAGGGCAACGTCTTCGTCCCCAACACCGCGCCGGACGAGGCGCTCTCCGCGCCGTTCAACGCCTGGTTCACCTTCTTCGGCCAGTTCTTCGACCACGGCCTCGACCTGGTCAACAAGGGCGGGAACGGCACCATGGTGGTGCCGCTGCGGCCCGACGACCCGCTCTACCAGGAGGGCGGCCGGACCAACTTCCTGCTGCTGAGCCGGGCCACCCGCTACCCCGGACCCGACGGCACGGTCGGCACCGAGGACGACGTGCACAACAACCAGACCACGCCGTTCATCGACCAGAACCAGACCTACACCTCGCACCCCTCGCACCAGGTCTTCCTCCGCGAGTACCGATTGGGCGACCACGACGGCGACCCGGCCACGCCGGACGCGCCGATCGACACCGGACGGCTGCTCGACGGCACCCTGCCCGGTGGCGGCACCGGCGGGCTGGCCACCTGGGCCGACGTGAAGCGGCAGGCCCGTGACGTGCTCGGCATCGCGCTCGGCGCCGAGGGCGCCCCAGGTCCGGACAACAACGACTACCCCGACGTGGTCAACGTCCCGCAGGTCGACGTGGACCAGTACGGCAACTTCGTCCCCGGGGCCAACGGGTTCCCGGTGCTGCAGATGGCGGACGGCACGGAGGTCGAGGGTGACCCGACGAACCCGGCCACGACACAGGGCGCGGCACGCACCGACCACGCCTTCCTCGACGACATCGCCCACGGAGCCAGCCAGGACCCCAGGGACCTGAGCGGCTACGACAACGTCACCCTCGACGAGCACTTCGTCACCGGCGACGGCCGGGGCAACGAGAACATCGGCCTGACCTCGGTGCACCACATCTTCCACGCCGAGCACAACCGGATGGCGCAGGCCATCGAGGACATCCTCGACAAGCCGGGCAACGAGCAGCTGAAGCTGGCCTTCCAGGGCGAGACGAACACCTACGAGGAGCTGCTGGGCGAGCCCCTGCCCGAGGGCCCCGAGGCCGACGACTGGACCTACGAGCAGCGCCTCTTCCAGGCTGCGAAGTTCCCGACCGAGATGCAGTACCAGCACCTCGTCTTCGAGGAGTTCGCCCGCAAGATCCAGCCGGCGATCGATGCGATCGTGTTCAACGAGAACAGCTACGACGCCACCATCAACCCGGCGATCCGGGCCGAGTTCGCGCACGTGGTCTACCGGTTCGGCCACTCCATGCTGACCGAGGAGATCCAGCGCGACCTGCCCGGTGTGCCGGGGGTGCAGGACGTGTCCCTGCTCGAGGGGTTCCTCGATCCACGGGCCTACGACAACGACGGGACGCTGACTCCCGAGCAGGCGGCCGGTGCGGTCGTCAACGGGACGACCAACCAGGTCGGCGGCCAGATCGACGAGCACATCATCGACACGCTGCGCAACAACCTGCTCGGCCTGCCGCTCGACCTGGCGACGATCAACATCGTCCGAGCCCGGGACGCGGGTGTGCCGCCGCTGCAGGTGGCGCGCAGGACGTTCTTCGAGGAGAGCGGCGACCCGATGCTGGAGCCGTACACCAGCTGGGTCGACTTCGGCCTCGGCATGAAGAACGGCGACAACTTCGGCCGCGAGTCGGCGAACCCCAACGCCTCGCTGGTCAACTTCGTGGCCGCCTACGGCAAGCACGAGACGATCCAGGCCGCGACCACCGTGGCGGGCAAGCGCGAGGCGGCCGACCTGATCGTCAACGACGGCGCCGGAGCCCCGGCTGACCGCCTGGACTTCATGAACAGCACGGGCGCCTGGGCCAACGTGGACGGTCAGACCACCACCGGCCTCGAGGAGGTCGACTTCTGGGTGGGCGGCCTGGCCGAGGCGCTCGAGCCCTTCGGCGGCATGCTCGGCTCGACGTTCAACTACGTCTTCGAGAAGCAGATCGAGGACCTGCAGTTCGGCGACCGGTTCTACTACCTGTTCCGCAACCAGGGCAACCAGCTCTTCTCCGCCCTGGAAGGCAACTCGTTCGCCGGCCTCATCCGGCGCAACACCGATGCCTCGCTGCTCCCGGCGGACATCTTCTCCGTGCCGGACCCGTTCATCGACCTGGAGAACCTGCCCACGCCGCTGCCGGACGGGCTGGTGCTGATGCCGGACGGCACCTACCGGTGGGACGGCGACGAGCACGTCGAGATCCATGGGCTGCGCACCGGTGAGGCCCCTGCCACCAACGACAGGATCCGCGCCGGTCAGGGTGACGACTCGCTCTGGGGCTATGGCGGCGACGACCGGATCGAGGGCGGTTCCGGCAACGACAGCCACCTCGGTGGGCCGGGCAACGACATCCTCACCGACACCTTCGGTGACGACAACATGAAGGGCGGGTTTGGCAACGACGCCATCAAGGGCGGCTCCGGCGACGACCTCATCCTGGCCGGCCACGGCCACGACTACGTCAGCACCGGCAACGACTTCAAGACGGTCTTCGCGAGCACGGGCCGTGACGTCGTCATCGGCGGCGGTGGTCGCGACACCGTCTTCGGCGGCGAGCACGACGACTGGATCGAGGGTGGCGCCCACGCCGACCTGCTCCAGGGCGACAACGCCAACCAGTTCCAGTCCAACCCGCACGGCGGCGACGACATCGTCGACGGCGGCGCCGGCAACGACGACAACGAGGGCGAGGGTGGCGACGACATCCTGATCGGACGGGCGCAGGGCACGGACCGGATGGAGGGCATGCACGGGTACGACTGGGTCACCTACCGAGGTGACCGCCGCGGCGTGGACGTGGACCTGAGGTTCACCACCCTGCAGCGCCCGGACGTCCAAGCCGTGCGTGACCGCTTCGACATGATCGAGGGTGTCTCCGGCGGCGACGGGAACGACGTGCTGCGCGGCGTCGGCCGGGCGATCGACGACATCGCCGACCCGACGGACCACGTCATGACGCAGGCCTCGATGGACAAGATCGGGGGACTGCGTGCGGTGCTCGACCCGGGCCACGCCCAGAACTACGCGGAGCGGTTCATGCGCCAGGAGATCGGCGTCGACACCGAGATCGTCAACAACCTGCTGCTCGGCGGCCCCGGGAGCGACATGGTGCAGGGCAGGGCCGGTGACGACTTCATCGACGGCGACGCCCACCTGGACGTCTACGTCCGGGTCAACGGCACCCGCTACACCAGCCCCGGCGACAAGGCTCTGCAGGCGGCCATCTTCAACGGCACGGTCGACCCGGGCGACATCGAGTTCGTCCGCGAGATCGTCGAGAGCCCCGGTCCGGACGACAACGACCTGGCGGTCTACAGCGCTCCCAGCTCGCAGTACGACATCACCGACCTGGGCGACGGCTACTGGCGCGTCGACCACCCCGGCGTCGACGGTGAGGACCGTGAGCTGGACGGTTCCGACGTGATCCGCAACATCGAGCTCCTCGAGTTCGACGACGGGTGCTTCGTCCTCGGACCTGAGCCGATGGAGGCCTGCGGCAGCTACGGAACCGCAGCCCTCAGCTACCAGGCTCCTGCCACCGAGGACGCACCGATCACCGCGACCGTGGTGTTCGACGGCCAGAACACGGTCCAGAACCCCACGGACATCCAGTTCCGCTGGATGATGACCGAGGACGACGCGGTGCCCGAGTGGCTGGCCACCACGGTCCAGAGCCCGAGCAGCTGCGCGCCCGACGCGGCCGGGGTCCTCGAGTGCACCGTCACCTTCACCCCCGGGGACTTCGAGGTCGACCACCTGCTCAGGGTCGAGGTGACCTTCTTCGACGACCAGGGCGTCCTGAGGACGATCAAGTCCGAGCCGACGACCGAGACCGTGGTCAACGTCCAGGACGTCCCGATCCCGCCGGTGCTCAGCACCCAGAGCCCCGTCGTCGGACAGGTGGTCCGTGCCTCCGGGCTGCAGGACGGGGACGGCCTGGCCCTGGCGGGGGACACCCTCACCTGGACCTGGCAGGTGTCCGACACCGGCACGGGCGAGTGGACCGACGTGGCGACCAACCCGTACAACGTGACGGGCTTCGTCCCGCTGGCCGAGCACGTGGGCAAGTTCCTCCGGGTGGTCGCCGACTACACCGACGACCACGGCACCGTGGAGAGCGCAGCGTCACTGCCCACCGAGAACCCGGTGGCCGAGACGGCGACCGGGCCCGCGGCCCCGACACCGCCGATCAGCGACGTCGCGTCCGTCACCGCTCTGGGTCGCATCCAGGTGTCCTGGACCCGGGCGGTCGACAACGGCGGCGCCGAGATCACCGGCCACGTCGTCACGGTCTACGCGGACGAGGCCGTGCTCGGCACCCGCACCGCCGGGCCCGAGGCGACCAGCCTCGTCGTCGACGGTCTCGATCCCGATCCGGCCATCGCCTACAAGTTCACGGTCGCTGCCGTGAACGCGGCGGGCACCGGTGCCGCGTCCGAGCCGATGGGACCGGTGAGCTTCACCGGGACGGAGCCGGAGGAGCCCACAGAGCCGGAGGAGCCTGTGGAGCCGGAGGAGCCGGTGGAGCCGGACCCCGACCCGGCTCCGGACCCTGACCCGGCTCCGGACCCCGACCCGGCTCCGGACCCCGACCCGGCTCCGGA